>NZ_NHSD01000084.1 GCF_016653255.1 Rhodobaculum claviforme | reverse complement strand
GGGTGGAGCGGCGAGGGCGGCCTGCGCGCCCCCGGGGTGGGCGGCACGCCCGCAGGCCTGTTGCGTGCACCGGCGGCGGGCACGGGTCTTGCGGGGCTGTCCGGGGGCGCGCGGTCGGGCGCCGCCGCCTTTGGCTCCTCTGGTCGCGGACGGGGGCTGGACGCGGCGCGCGCGCTGGGGCAAGCGAAGGCATGGCACAGCGGTCGCGTCATACCCCCCTCGAGGATGCCCAGGGCCTGGTCTTTGGCACGGCGGCGGCGGCGTTCGCGCTGCACATGCTGACCTCGGCGGGGCTGATGACGGGGCAGATCGCGGGGCTGGCGGTGCTGGTGTCCTACACCACCCCCTACAGCTTTGCCGAGGTGTTCTTTGTCGCCAACATTCCGTTCTATGCGCTGGCGTTGTGGCGGCTGGGGTGGGTGTTCACGCTCAAGACCTTTCTGTCGGTGGCGCTGTTGTCGGGGATGTCGCTGGTGATGCCGGACCTGATCGGGTTCGACCGGCTGGAGCCGTTGGCGGCGGCGCTGCTGTTCGGGATCCTGACCGGCTTCGGCATCCTGGCGCTGTTTCGCCACGGCGCAAGCCTGGGCGGCATCGGCATCCTGGGCCTCTGGCTGCAGGAGCGCTTCGGGATTCGCGCGGGCTGGGTGCAGCTGACCTTTGATGCCGGGCTGTTCGGGGTGGCGTTTTATTTCCTCGACCCGGTGCTGGTGGGGGTGTCGCTGGCGGGTGCGGTGGTGCTGAACCTGATCCTTGCGATCAATCACAGGCGCGATCGCTACGTCGCGTGACGCGTGTGGCGGATGGCGGGTGGCGCCGGGCCGCATTTTGGTATATGGGCGCACCCTTACCTCTTCCCCAAAGGCATGGCTCCATGGACCTTCGCAACATCGCGATCATCGCGCATGTCGACCACGGCAAGACGACGCTGGTCGACGAGCTTCTCAAGCAATCCGGCGCGTTTCGCGATAACCAGGCCGTGGCCGAACGGGCGATGGACAGCAACGACATCGAGCGCGAGCGCGGGATCACCATCCTTGCCAAGTGCACCTCGCTGGAGTGGAAGACCACGCGCATCAACATCGTGGACACCCCCGGCCACGCCGATTTCGGCGGCGAGGTGGAGCGGATCCTGAGCATGGTGGACGGCGTGGTGCTGCTGGTGGACGCGGCCGAAGGCCCGATGCCGCAGACCAAGTTCGTGACCGCCAAGGCGCTGGCGCTGGGGCTGCGGCCGATCGTGGTCCTCAACAAGGTCGACAAGCCCGCGGCCGAGCCCGAGCGCGCGCTGGATGAGGTGTTCGACCTCTTTGCCGCGCTGGGTGCGACCGAGGAACAGCTTGATTTCCCGCATCTCTATGCCTCCGGCATCAACGGGTGGTGCGACACGGATCTCGATGGTCCGCGCAAGAACCTCGATGCGCTTTATGATCTGGTGGTGGCGCATGTGCCCGCGCCCGCGCAGATCGCCCGCGAGGGCGAGCCGTTCCGGATGCTGGCCACGACGCTGTCGGCCGACCCCTATCTGGGCCGCATCCTGACGGGCCGGGTCGAATCGGGCCGGCTGTCGGCGGGCGCGACGATCAAGGCGCTGTCGCGCGACGGCACGCAGATCGAGAGCTTTCGCGTGTCCAAGGTGCTGGCGTTCCGCGGCCTCGGCCAGCAGGCCATCGACAGCGCCATCGCAGGCGACATCGTCACCCTGTCGGGGATGTCGAAGGCCACCGTGGCAGACACGCTGTGCGCCCCCGAAATCGACATTCCGCTGCCGGCACAGCCCATCGATCCGCCGACGATCTCGGTCACGTTCGGGATCAATGATTCGCCGCTGGCGGGACGCGACGGCGCCAAGGTGCAAAGCCGCGTGATCCGCGAGCGCCTGATGAAGGAGGCCGAGCTGAACGTCGCCATCCGTGTCAGCGACACCCCCGGCGGCGAGGCCTTCGACGTCGCGGGCCGCGGCGAATTGCAGATGGGCGTGCTGATCGAGAACATGCGCCGCGAGGGGTTCGAGCTGTCGATCTCGCGCCCCCGCGTGCTGACCCGCGACGAGGGCGGCCAGCGGCTGGAGCCGGTCGAGGAAGTCACCATCGATGTGGATGACGAATACACCGGAACCGTGATCGAGAAGCTGACCGGCCCGCGCAAGGGCGATCTGGTGGAGATGAAGCCCGCCGGAACCGGCAAGACGCGCATCATCGCGCATGTGCCGTCGCGCGGGTTGATCGGCTACCATGGGGAGTTCCTGACGGATACGCGCGGCACGGGTGTCCTCAACCGGGTGTTCCATGAATGGGCACCGTGGAAGGGCGCGATCCAGGGGCGGCGCGCGGGCGTGCTGATCTCGATGGAGAACGGGACCTCGGTCGCCTATGCGCTGTGGAACCTCGAGGAGCGCGGCAAGATGTTCATCGGCGCCCAGGAGCCGGTGTACGAGGGCATGATCATCGGCGAGCATTCGCGGGAGAACGACCTCGAGGTCAATCCGCTGAAGGGCAAGAAGCTGACCAACGTGCGCGCCTCGGGCAAGGATGATGCGGTCACGCTGACGACGCCCGTGCGCATGACGCTGGAGCAGGCCATCGCCTATATCGACGACGACGAGCTGGTGGAGGTGACGCCGAACGCCATCCGGCTGCGCAAGCGGTTCCTCGACCCGCACGAGCGCAAGCGCCAGTCCCGCGCCGCGGGCTGAGACGCGCAGGAGGGGCTGCCCGGACGCCGGTGCGGCGCGCCGAGATCCTGCGCAAGACCAACGAGACCGACATCCGCGTGGCGGTGGACCTCGATGGGACGGGGGTGGGTCGGATCGCCACGGGCGTCGGTTTCTTCGATCACATGCTCGACCAGCTGGCGCGGCATTCGCTGATCGACATGGAGATCGCGGCGACGGGCGACACCCACATCGACGACCACCACACGGTCGAGGATACCGGCATCGCACTGGGCCAGGCGCTGGCGCGCGCGGTCGGCGACAAGGCGGGGATCACCCGCTACGGCGCGTGCCACCTGCCGATGGACGACGCGCAGGTGGTCTGTGCGCTGGATCTGTCGGGGCGTCCGTATCTGGTGTGGAACGTGGATTTTCCCGCGGCCAGGGTCGGCAGCTTCGACACCGAGCTGGTGCGCGAGTTCTTTCAGGCACTTGCCACGCATGGCGGCATCACGCTGCATGTGGACATGGTCCACGGCCTCAACGCCCACCACATCGCCGAGGCCGCCTTCAAGGCCGTCGCGCGGGCCCTGCGCGTCGCGGTGGAGGCCGATCCGCGCCGCGCCGGGGCCATCCCGTCCACCAAGGGGGCGCTGTGATGGGGGTGCGTGTCGCGCTCGTCGATTATGACAGCGGCAACCTGCATTCGGCGCAGAAGGCGCTGGAGCGGATGGCGGCCGAGGCGGGCGGCGGGACGGTCGTGGTGACCTCGGACCCGGCCGAGCTGGCGGCCGCGAGCCATATCGTGCTGCCCGGCGACGGGGCGTTTCCCGCCTGCCGGGCGGCGCTGGATGCCGTGCCGGGGATGGTCGACGCGTTGGAGCGCCAGGTGATCGGCGCGGGCAAGCCGTTCCTGGGCATCTGCGTCGGCATGCAGCTGCTGGCCGACCGGGGGCGGGAATATTCCGACACGCCCGGTCTGGGCTGGATCGGCGGCACGGTGGAGCGGATCGCGCCCGCCGACCCGGCGCTGAAGGTGCCGCACATGGGTTGGAACGATCTGGTGATCGACCGCGTCCATCCGGTGCTGGAGGGGGTCTGCATGGGCGATCACGCCTATTTCGTGCACTCGTTCCATTTCGCCGTGACCGATCCGGCGCATCTGCTGGCGCATGCCGAGTATGGCGGCGCGCGCGCGGCGGTGGTGGGGCGCGACAACATCCTCGGCACCCAGTTCCACCCGGAGAAAAGCCAGGCGACGGGCCTGCGGATGATCGCCAACTTCCTGCGCTGGCGGCCGTGACGCATGTTCTGTGCGGGGCGGTGCCGTTTGACGGGCGGCGGCTGCGCCCCGGGCATGCGGTGGTGGTGTCGGGCGGCCGTATCGCCGCGCTGACGCCCGATCCGCCGCGCGATCTGCCGCGTGTGGTGCTGGAGGGCGGCATCCTCGCGCCCGGGTTCATCGATGCGCAGGTCAACGGCGGCGGCGGCGTGATGCTGAACGAGGCGCCCACGCCCGCGACCATGGCGCGCATCGCCGAGGCGCACCGCGCCCATGGCACCACCGCGCTGCTGCCCACGCTGATCACCGCCACGCCCGAGATTACGCGCGCCGCGCTGGCGGCCGCGGCCGCGGCGCCCGAGGGCGTCGTCGGCCTGCATCTGGAGGGGCCGCATCTGGCGCCCGCGCGCCGCGGCGCGCACCGCGCCGATCTGATGCGCCCGCTGACGGCGGCGGATGTGGCGCTGTACGCCGCCGCGCGCCGGGCGGTGGGGCGGCTGTTGATCACGGTCGCGCCCGAGATGGCCCCGCCCGAGCGGATCGCGGCGTTGGTGCGCGCGGGTGTGATCGTGAACCTGGGCCACAGCGCCTGTTCGGCGGCCGAGGCCGACGCCGCGTTTGACGCCGGGGCGCAGGGGGTGACGCATCTGTTCAACGCCATGTCCGGCCTCGATCACCGCGCGCCGGGGCTGGCGGCTGCCGCGTTGGCGCGGCCCGGGGTGTGGGCCGGGATCATCGCCGATGGCCACCACGTCGATGCGCGCCTGATCCGGGTGGCGATGGCGGCCAAGGATGCGCGGCTGTACCTGGTGACCGACGCGATGGCGCCCGTTGGCGCTCCGGCGGGGGCGGGCTTCACGCTGGATGGCCGGGGGGTGCG
>NZ_NHSD01000083.1 GCF_016653255.1 Rhodobaculum claviforme | reverse complement strand
CGCCCGGACCCCACCCGCGCCTCGCCCAGCGCCAGGATCAGCCGGCCGATGACCTGGAACGGACCCACGGTGGCGGCGGCGGCCACCGCCATGGCAGGGCTTGCGCCGCGCTCCATGAACAGCGGGATGAAGAAGCTGACCAGCATGATGTGGTTGGTCATGATCAGCCCGAACGCCGCTGCCAGCAGCCAGAACGCCGGGCGGCGGCGGGCGGCGGCAAAGGCCGCGCGCCCCTCGGCCTCGGTCTCGGAGGCGGGCGGGGGCGTGCGCGCCGCCTGTCGCCGCAGCCGCCGCCCGGCGATCCAGCTGGCGGGCGCCGCCCCGAACGCCAGCCCCGCGGCAAAGGCCAGCACCGCCCCGCGCCAGCCGAACGCCTGTGCCAGCCCCGCGCCCACCGGGAACGCGATCGACGACGCAAGCCCCGCCACCAGCGTCACCCGCACGATGGCGCCGCGGGCAGCCTGGCCCAGCCGGCGCACCAGAAAGGCAAAGCACACCTCGTAGAGGCAGGCGCAATGCGCCACGCCGATCACCGCCCATACCACCAGATACTGCGCCGGCGTCTGCACCATCGACAGCGCCACCAGCGCCAGCGCGCCCAGGCACGCGCCCCCCGTCAGCAGCGCCACCGCATGGCCCCGGTCCACCAGCCGCCCGGCCCAGGTCGCCAGCCCCGCCGACACCAGGATCGACAGCGCGGGACCCAGCGCCAGTGTGGTCTTGGACCAGCCCAGATCGGCCTCCCACGCCACCAGAAGGGCCGCGAAGACATAGACCAGCCCGGCATAGCCAAGCGTCTGGCCCACCGCCAGAAGCCAGATCGCCGGGGCATCCCCGGGGGCCGAAGGGGCCGCATCGCGCATTGCCCACCGGTGCCGCGAAACCGCCCCCGCCACAAGACGCAAACACCCCCCGCGGAGCTGGCCGCGAACCTGGCCCCAGACATGGCCCCAGACATGGCCCCAGACTTGCCCGCAGACATGGCCCCAGACCTCGGCAGACTTGGCAGCCGCCCGGCCTTGGGGTATGCAAGGGGGATGACGCCGTGCTGCACCCCCCGCATCTGCATTTGCCGCTGACCGGCTCGGCGGGCGCGCGTCTTTTCCCTCGGAGAAGCCCACGACCCCGCCCCGGCGGCGCCCGTGAGGCCCCATGACCCAGATCACGCTGCACAACAGCCGCACCCGCCGCAAGGAGGCGCTGGCCCCGATCGACCCCGCCGATGTGCGGATGTATGTCTGCGGGCCCACCGTCTATGACCGTGCGCATCTGGGCAACGCCCGGCCGGTGGTGGTGTTCGACGTGCTGTTTCGCCTGCTGCGCCATGTGTATGGCGCAGGGCACGTCACCTATGTGCGCAACCTCACGGACGTGGACGACAAGATCAACGCCCGCGCGCGCGCGCTGCAGGAGGGGGGCGACGGGCGCGACCTCAACGCCATCATCCGCACGCTGACGGACGAGACGATCGGCTTCTACCACGCCGACATGAAGGAACTCGGCGCCCTGCGCCCCACGCACGAGCCACGCGCGACCGACTACATCCCCCAGATGGTCGCGATGATCGAGGGGCTGGTGGCGAAGGGCCACGCCTATGCCGCCGAGGGCCATGTCCTGTTCGCCGTCGACAGCTGGCGTGCGGGCTATGGCAAGCTCTCGGGCCGCGCGGTGGAGGACATGGTCGCCGGCGCCCGTGTGGAGGTCGCCCCCTACAAGCGCAACCCGATGGATTTCGTGCTGTGGAAACCCTCCGGCCCCGATGAGCCCGGCTGGGACAGCCCCTGGGGCCGCGGCCGCCCCGGCTGGCACATCGAATGCTCCGCCATGTCCCACGCCCTGCTGGGCGAGAGCTTCGACATCCACGGCGGCGGCATCGACCTGATGTTCCCCCACCACGAGAACGAGATCGCCCAGTCCTGCTGCGCCCACCCCGAAGGCGACTTCGCCCGGGTCTGGCTGCACAACGAGATGGTGCAGGTCGACGGCAAGAAGATGTCCAAATCCCTGGGCAACTTCTTCACCGTCCGCGACCTTCTGGACCAGGGCTGGCCCGGCGAGGTGATCCGCTTCGTGATGCTCCAGACCCACTACCGCAAGCCGATGGACTGGACGGAGGCGGAGGCCGAACGGGCAAGGAAAACGCTGGAGGGTTGGTACAGGCTGACGGAAGGAGTGCCTGCGGCCTCCCTTCCCAGCCCGCAGGTCATCGGTGCCCTCGCGGAAGACCTCAACACGCCGGCGGCTCTCGCCGCACTGCACGACCTGGCCACGCCGGAAACGGCCGAGGCCCTCAAGGCGTCCGTGGCGTTTCTCGGGCTCGGCTGTGCGGAAACCTCGGACTGGTATCCCAGGCCGCGTGTGAGCCTCGAAACTTCGGGCCACTACGGGGTGCGCGCGCCGGGGACCTTGCCGGAGGACCTGGTGAATGCTCTCGGCAGCACTGCGGCGAGGTTCCTCGACCTCTATGCCGATGCAAAAGCGAAGAAGGATTTCACCCGCGTAGATGCCTTGAAGGCTCGACTGAAGTCGCTGGGTGTGGAGACTGCCATCAGCCGCAGGGACGGCAAACCCTGTGTCGAGCTGACCGCTCACCGCGCGCTGTCCGAGGGCGAGGCGGTTCAACTGCGCCACGAAGCTGAAGGGGAGGCGCTGAAATGACCCCCGAACGCCTCTACCTCTACGACACCACCCTGCGGGATGGGCAGCAGACGCAGGGCGTGCAGTTCTCGGTGGGTGAAAAACGCGAGATCGCGGGGATGCTCGACGCGCTGGGGGTGGACCATATCGAGGGGGGGTGGCCCGGCGCGAACCCCACCGACAGCGACTTCTTCGCCGAGGCGCCGCGGACCCGCGCCACCATGACCGCCTTCGGGATGACCCGGCGGGCGGGGCGATCGGCCTCCAACGACGATGTGCTGGCTGCCGTGCTGAACGCGGGCACGCCGGCGGTGTGCCTCGTGGGCAAGGCGCATCCGTTCCACGTCACCACCGCGCTGGGGATCACGCTGGACGAAAACCTCGGCGCGATCCGCGACTCGGTCGCCCATGCCGCCGCACAGGGCCGCGAGGTGCTGTTCGACGCCGAGCATTTCTTCGACGGCCACGCCGCCGATCCGGGCTATGCGCTGGCGTGCCTGCGCGCGGCGCTGGAGGCCGGCGCGCGCTGGGTCGTGCTGTGCGACACCAACGGCGGCACCCTGCCGGGCGCCATCGGGGATGTCACCGCGCGGGTGATCGCCGAAGGCATCCCCGGCGACCGGCTGGGCATCCACACCCATGACGACACCGGCACGGCGGTCGCGGGCGCGCTGGCGGCGGTGGACGCGGGCGCGCGCCAGATCCAGGGCACGCTGAACGGGCTGGGCGAACGCTGCGGCAACGCCAACCTGACGACGCTGATCCCGACGCTGGCGCTGAAATCGCCGTGGGCCGAACGGTTCACCACCGGCGTGCAGGGGCTGGAGCGGCTGGTGCGGATGTCGCGGCGGCTCGACGACATCCTCAACCGGGTGCCGCTGCGCTCGGCGCCGTATGTCGGGGCGTCGGCGTTTGCGCACAAGGCCGGGCTGCACGCCAGCGCGATCCTCAAGGACCCCACGACGTACGAGCACATCGACCCGGCCTCGGTCGGCAACGCGCGCGTCATCCCGATGTCGAACCAGGCGGGCCAGGCCAACCTGCGCGCCCGCCTGGTCGAGGCCGGGATCGACGTCGCCCCCGGCGATCCGCGCCTGGCCGAGATCCTGCGCGAGGTGAAGGCGCGCGAGGACGCGGGCTACGCCTATGACGGCGCGCAGGCGAGCTTCGAGCTGGTCGCGCGGCGGGCGCTGGGGCTGGTGCCCGACTTCTTCGAGGTGAAGCGCTACCGCGTGACCGTGGAGCGGCGCAAGAACCGCTACGACCGCATGGTCAGCCTGTCCGAGGCGGTGGTGGTGGTCAAGATCGGCGACCGCAAGGTGCTGTCGGTCTCGGAATCGCTGGACACCGACGGCAGCGACCGGGGCCCGGTCCATGCGCTGGCGCGCGCGCTGGCCAAGGACCTCGGGCCCCACCAGGCGATCATCGACGACATGCGGCTGGTGGATTTCAAGGTGCGGATCACGCAAGGGGGCACCGACGCCGTCACCCGCGTCATCATCGACAGCGAGGACGGCGCGGGGCGGCGCTGGTCCACGGTGGGCGTGTCGGCCAACATCGTCGATGCCTCGTTCGAGGCGCTGCTGGACGCCACCGTGTGGAAGCTGATCCGCGACCGCGCCGACCCCACCGCGCTGGCCGCGCAATGACCGCGCGGCACCCATGACCGTCGCCGCCTGCGCCGCGATGGTGGAGCGGGGCGATCCCGACCGCTTCCTCGCGACCATGACCGCGCCGGAGGGCGACCGCGCGCGGCTGTGGCCCCTGTATGCCTTCAACCTGGAGGTGGCGCGCGCGCCCTGGGCCTCGGCCGAGCCGATGATCGGGGCGATGCGGCTGCAGTTCTGGACCGACACGCTGGAGGGGATCGCCGAGGGCGCGGCCCCCCGCGCGCATGAGGTCGCGGCCCCGCTGACGGATCTGGTGCGGGCGCTGAACCTGCCGGTGGCGCCGCTGGCGGGGATGGTGGCCGCCCGGCACGACGATCTGGACACCGACGCCCCGGCCGACACCGCCGCCCTGTGGCGGTATCTGGAGGGGACGGGCGGCGCGCTGATGGCGCAGGCCGCCCGGGCGCTGGGTGCGGACGACGCGCAGGCGGCGGTCGCAGCCGAGGTCGGCGCGGCGGCGGCGATGGCGTCCTGGCTGGCGGCGGCGGGGGCACTGGCG
>NZ_NHSD01000082.1 GCF_016653255.1 Rhodobaculum claviforme | reverse complement strand
CCCCGACAAACGGCGATATCCTGCCGGCCGTCAGCGGCCCCACCGCCGACGCCTTGGCCTCCGGCACCGCCGTCTGGCCACGCCCAAACAAGCCCAATACCATTCGCCCGCTCTCCTTCTGAAATCCGGACCATCGGCCCGCAAACGCCCGCCGCGCGACCCGGCCGGGCCACGCGGGGCATGGACTGCATCGCTGCGAAAAGCGTCCCGGGCGCGCCTAGAGCACCCGCATCCGGGGACTGCGCCACCGCGCCGCCGGCTCGATCATCAGATCCGTCAGCGCCCAGACCAGCGCATCCACCCGGTCGGGGCTGCCACGGCCAAGAAAGCCCTGCGGCGTCATCAGGACCATCTGGTCCTCCAGCGCGCCCAGACCGCGCACATGCGCCACGCGCCCCTGTTCATAAAGCGCGGCCACCGGCTCGGCCCGCGCGACCTTGTTGCGGGTGGCGCGCACGGCACGGAATGCCACCAGCGGATCGATCTGGCGCACGACCTGCGCCACCAGATCGCCGCCCTGGTTGACCTCGGCAACCATCCGCGCCGCGCCATGCCGCGCCATCGCCGCCACCGCCGCCTGCGCCCATGCCAGCGGCGAGGCCGCCTGGACGCTGGCATCCTCCAGCACCACCGCGCGCCAGTCGCCGGGCGCCCCCTGCGTCACCACCCCCGCAACCACGATGCCACAGGCATCCGACCCGGCATGCCCCGTCACCGGCGGATCAACCGCGACCACGATCCGGTCCAGCGCGCCCACCGCGTCCACCCGTGCGCCCTCCAGACCGGCCGTGGTCCACAGCGCGCCCTCCGCATCCTCCAGCAAACGGCCCTCCAGCTCCTGCCGACCCAGCCGCGTGCCGCCGTAGCGCGCCTCCATTTCCTTCAGGAACGACGGCGCCAACCAGGCCCGGTTCGCCCGGGTCGGCGCGTGGGTGGTCACGGTCGAGGGGCTCGCCAGCAGCGCCTTGAGCACCGGCGCATTGCGTGGCGTCGTGGTCACCACCTGCCGCGGGCTGGGACCCGATCGCAGCGCGAACTGCAACATGTCCCACGCCTCCAAGCCGCGCTTCCACTTGGCCAGCTCGTCGACCCAGGCGGCATCGAACTGCGGCCCGCGCAAGTTCTCCGGCTCCGAGGCGGAAAACGCCTGCGCCACCGCCCCGTTCGGCCATACCAGTCGCCGCCGCGTCGCCTCCCAGTGCGGGCGGCGATCGGGCGGACTGCAGGCGATCACCCCCGAGGGGCCCATCACCATCACCTCCATCACCTGGTCAAACGTCTCCCCCACCAGCGCCACCTGCCGCGACAGGCCCGGATCCCCCGGGCGCGATCCCTCCACCTGGGCACGCACCCACTCCGCACCCGCGCGCGTCTTGCCCGCCCCGCGCCCGCCCAGACAGACCCAGCTGCGCCACGCCCCCGGAGGCGGCAACTGGTGCGGCCAGGCCCACAGCTCGAACATCCACGGCAGCGCCGCGTGGGCATTGTCACTCAGCCGCGTCAACGCCCGCGTCCGGACCTTCGGTGGCGCGCAGGCGAGCCAGACGCCGCCCGACCTCAGCGCGCGCTCCGTCAAGATCGAGGGTGTCGCGCCCCGCGTCGGTCGCGGCCGTGTGGCGGATTTTCTGGGCATGCTGTCTTTCCGTGATTGCCGCCGTCAGGGCCCGCCGCAATGCGGCCTGCTCCTTCAGAAGGTCGTCGAGCTTGCCGAAGTCGCCCGCCTCGACATGGGCCATCACCCGTTCCAGCGCCGCCGCCGTCTGGTCCAGCAGCCGGATGGTGGCCAAAACGGGATCGTATCCGGCGGGGGACTCCCCCTCCGGTTGCGCTGTCTCCTGCATGTCTCGGGGTCTCCACCGCTGTGGTTCGCGGGCCGGAAGCGGCCGTCAGGCGTCGTCGCCCGACCTCAGCAACGCAAAAAGCGACCCGGGTTTCCCCGCGTCGCTTGCCCACCTCTTCCAGCTTGCCTACATGTATACCCCAGGGCGTTCGCCGGGTCAAGAGTTATCTTCAGGGTTGTGTCGCCCTGCGCTCCGCCTCGATCTGACGCCAGCGGGCGACATTGCGATTGTGATCTGCCAGATTGGTCGCAAAGGCATGCCCCCCGGTGCCATCCGCCACGAAATAGATATAGGGCGTGTCATCGGGGTCGAGCGCCGCGGCAATGCTCGCACGGCCGGGGTTGGCGATCGGCGTCGGCGGCAACCCGTCGATCTGATAGGTGTTCCACGGCGTGCGGGTGTCCAGCTCGCTGCGCCGAAGGCCCCGCCCCAGCGTCCCCTGCCCCAGCGTCACGCCATAGATCACCGTCGGATCGGTCTGCAACCGCATGGGCACCCGCAACCGGTTGACGAAAACGCTCGCCACCTGGCGCCTTTCCTCCGGCACGCTGGTTTCCTTCTCGATGATCGAGGCAAGGATCATCGCCTCCTGCGGCGTGGTGATCGGCAGCCCATCCACACGCCCGGCCCACAGGTCGGCAAGGATGCGCTCCTGGCGGGCCTGCATCTCGGCCACCAGTGCCCCGCGATCGTCGCCCCGGCGCACCTCGTAGCTGTCGGGCGCGAGCATCCCCTCAGGGGGCATCTCCGCGATCTCTCCCTCCAGGAACTCCGCCCAGCGCAGCCCCTCCACGACCTGCCAGACGGTTGTGCCCTCGACCACCGTCACCCGAAAGCGGGTGTCCGGCTTCCCGGCCAGCTCCGCATACTCCGCCGGCGGTTCGCCCTCCCGGCCGAAGCGCATCACCTCTTCGAACCGGGCCGTTGCGGGGTCGAGGTCCCGCACGACGATGTCCACCTGCGTGACGCCGATGCGCAACTGCACCTCGGTGCCGCAGGTGCTCGGTCCACCGCGGGTGACCGCCCCGAGGATCTCGTCCATCGATGCGCCCGGCGGCACCAGATACGCGCCGAAGCGCAGCCGGTCGGCCCGCTCGGTGTAGCGCGCGCCGACCCGGAACAGCAGGCCCGACCGGATCGCGCCCTGCGCCTCCAACTGCTGCGACACCGCCTGCAATGACGCGCCCCGCTCCACCCGCACGCACACCGCCTCCTGCAACGGGCCGGCGGCGGTGAACTGATGCTGGCCCCAGCCGACCGCGACCGCCAGCGCAACCAGGGCCACGATCAGAAGCGTCAGGGCGTTCGCCGCGATGTGACGGGCCATCAGCCCTCCCACTTCCCGAGGACGAGCGTCGCGTTGGTTCCGCCAAACCCGAACGAGTTCGACAGCGCGACCCGGATCTCGCGGTCACGCCGGGCGTTGGGCGCCAGATCCAGCTTCGGCGTCACCGCCGGGTTGTCCAGGTTGATCGTCGGCGGCGCCACCTGGTCGCGGATCGCCAGCGCGCAGAAGATCGCCTCCACCGCGCCCGCAGCACCCAGCAGATGCCCGATGCTCGACTTGGTGGAACTCATGGTGGCGCGGCCGGCGGCGTCGCCCATCAGCCGCTCCACCGCCGACAGCTCGATCGTGTCGGCCATGGTCGAGGTGCCGTGCGCGTTGATGTAGTCCACCGCCTCGGGCGTCAGCCCGGCGCGCTTCAACGCCGCCGCCATCGAACGATAGCCGCCCTCGCCATCCTCGGACGGGGCGGTGATGTGCCATGCGTCGCCCGACAGGCCATAGCCCAGCACCTCGGCATAGATGCGGGCACCGCGGGCCTGCGCGTGCTCCAGCGACTCAAGCACGACCACGCCCGCACCCTCGCCCATCACGAACCCGTCGCGATCCGCGTCATAGGGGCGCGAGGCCGTCTCCGGCGCGTCACCACGCTTCGTCGACAGCGCCTTGCAGGCATTGAAGCCCGCGATGCCAATCTCGCAGATGGGCGACTCCGTGCCCCCCGCGACCATCACATCAGCGTCATCGAACGCGATCAGCCGCGCCGCATCCCCGATCGCATGCGCCCCGGTCGAACACGCCGTCACCACCGCATGGTTCGGCCCCTTGAAGCCGTAGCGGATGCTCACCTGCCCGGACACCAGGTTGATCAGCGCCCCCGGAATGAAGAACGGCGAGACCCGGCGCGGCCCGCGCTCCTTCAACAGGATGGCGGTGTCGGCAATCGACGACAGCCCCCCGATGCCCGACCCGATCATCACGCCGGTGCGCAACCGGCTTTCCTCGTCCTGCGGTGTCCAGCCCGCGTCGCGCACCGCCTGATCGGCCGCGGCCATGCCATAGAGGATGAAGTCGTCGACCTTGCGCGCCTCCTTCGGCTCCATCCAGTCGTCGGGATTGAAGGTGCCGTCGGCGCCGGTCCCGCGCGGGATCTCGCAGGCATAGGTGGTGGCCAGATGACTCGCGTCGAAGCGGGTGATGGTGCGCGCGGCGGACTGCCCGTCGAGAAGTCGGCTCCAGGTTGCGTCCACTCCGCAGCCCAGCGGGCTGACCATGCCGAGCCCGGTTATCACCACACGCCGCATCCGTTGCCCTCCCGCTTCAGGCTCGATCCCGCTGTCGCGCCGGGTGATACACAGCTTTTTCGCGGTGCGAAAGACCGCCCGCGCCTTTGTGCGCGCCGTCGCGCCGAGCGTCAGCGCCAGCTCCAGGGCCGCTGCCCGGCCCGGTCGCGCGCCGCCACGATCCGCCACTGCCCCGCGGGCGTGACGTCCAGCGCCAGCGCCCCGGTCCGCGCCAGGCTGCGCCGGTCGATCAGCATGCACGCGCCCCCGGCATCCCCCTCGGCCTCGGCGCCCAGAATCACCAGCCTGCCGTCATGGCACCACTCCGCCACGCGCCCCGCAGCCCCCCGGCCCGTCAGGTGAACGCCGCGCAGCCCGCCCAGCTGAAACGTCCGCG
>NZ_NHSD01000081.1 GCF_016653255.1 Rhodobaculum claviforme | reverse complement strand
GGCGGCGGCGCTGCCGGGGCTGGGCGCGCTGGGCGGGGGGGGCACGCTGGTGGTGTCCATCGCCGCCGGCACGTCGCTTGCGGCGTTCGACAGCGCCTTTGGCGCCGGCACGCCGGTGGTGCGTGCGATGCCCAACACGCCCGCCGCCGTGGGTCGGGGGATCACCGCGCTGGTGGGCAACGCCACCGCATCCGACGCCGACATGGACCTGGCCGAGTCGCTGATGGCCGCGGTGGGCGAAACCGTCCGGCTGGAGGCCGAGGCCCAGATCGACGTCGTGACCGCCCTGTCGGGGGGCGGTCCGGCCTATGTCTTTCATCTGATCGAGGCGATGGCGGCGGCGGGGGCCGCCCAGGGCCTGCCGGAGGATCTGGCGATGCGGCTGGCGCGTGCCACCGTCTGCGGCGCGGGCGAGCTTGCCCACCGCGACGACGCGCCGGCGTCGCAGCTGCGCGTCAACGTCACCAGCCCCGGCGGCACCACCGCCGCGGCGCTGGCCCACCTGATGGATGATGCCACCGGCCTTCCGCCCCTGATGGCGCGCGCCGTCGCCGCCGCCACCGCCCGCGCCCGGGAGCTGTCGCAATGAGCAACATCACCTTTGACGACTTCCTCAAGGTCGATGTCCGCGTCGGCCGCATCACCCGCGCCGAGCCGTTCCCCGAGGCGCGCAAGCCCGCCTACAAGCTCTGGATCGACTTCGGGCCCGAGCTGGGGGAGAAGCGCAGCTCGGCCCAGATCACCACGCATTACACCTGCGAGGAGCTGGTGGGCCGCGAGGTGCTGGCCGTCGTCAACTTCCCCCCCCGCCAGATCGGCCCCGTGCGCTCCGAGGTGCTGGTGCTGGGCCTGCCGGACGGGCAGGGCAATGTCGTGCTGGTGGAGCCCGAGCGCGATGTCCCCGAAGGCGGGCGGCTGCATTGACCGCGCCCCGCCTGCTGATCACGCGCCCGCTGCCCGATCGGGTGGTGGCGGCCGCCCGCGCGGCGGGATTCGACGTGACGCTGCGTGCCCATACCACGCCGATGACGCCGGACGAGCTGACCGACAGCCTGGCGCAGGCCGATGCGGTGCTGCCGACGTTGGGGGACCTCTACTCCGCCGGGGTGTTCGCCGCGGTGCCTGCGCCGCGTGCGCGGATGCTGGCGAATTTCGGCGTGGGGTACAACCACATCGACGTGGCGGCGGCCCGTGCCGCCGGGATCACCGTCACCAACACCCCCGGCGCGGTCACCGACGCCACCGCCGACATTGCCATGACCCTGATGCTGATGAGCACGCGCCGCGCCGCCGAGGGCGAACGGCTGGTGCGCGCGGGCGCGTGGCAGGGGTGGCATCCCACCCAGATGCTGGGCCTGCACCTGTCGGGCAAGACGCTGGGCATCGTCGGCATGGGCCGCATCGGCCGGGCCATCGCGCGCCGGGCGCAGGCGGGGTTCGGGATGCGGATCGTGTACCTCAACCGCTCGGAGGTCGCGGACACGGGTGTCCCGGCCGAGCGGATGGCGGATCTGGCGGGGCTGATGGCGGCCTCGGACGTGGTGGTGGTGGCGGTGCCGGGCGGGGACGGGACGCGCCACCTGATCGACGCGGCCGCGCTGGCGTCGCTGCGCCCGCACGCGCATCTGGTCAACATCGCGCGCGGGGATGTGGTGGACGAGGCAGCCCTCATCGACGCGCTGGAGGGGCGCCGCATCGGGGGCGCCGGTCTCGATGTCTACGAGCACGAACCGGTGGTGCCCGAACGGCTGCGCGCGCTCGACAATGTGGTGCTGCTGCCGCATCTGGGCACCGCCGCGCTGGAGGTGCGCGAGGCGATGGGGCTGATGGCGGTCGACAACCTGGGTGCCTTTTTCGCCGGAGAGGCCCCGCCCAACGCGGTCTGATCAGCGCTCGGTCGGCGGCACCACGCCCTGTGCGGGTGCGCGCGCCCACTGCACCGCCAGGATGCCGGCCATCACCACCGCCACCCCCAGCACATCGAGCGGGCCCACGGCCTCGCCCAGCACCATCGCGGCGATCGCCACCCCGAAGAACGGGTTGAGGAAGTGGAACGTCGCCGCCCGCACCGCCCCGATCCGCTGCACCAGCAGGAACCACACCCACGTCGCCAGCAACCCCGGCACCACCAGCGTGTAGACGAACGCCACCACCAGCGTGGTGCTCCAGCGCACCTCGGGCGTCTCCAGCGCCAGCGCGAACGGTGCCAGCACGGCCGAGCCCACGAGCATCTGCAAACCCACGATCATCAGCAGGTTGCCGCCGCTGGAGGCGCCGCGCACCGCCATGGTGGCGAAGGTCAGCGCGCCCACCCCGATGATGCACAGCGTCAGGCCGAACGGGTCCACGCCCCCCACGCCCATGCGACCGCCCATGATCATCACCACACCGGCGAACCCCGCGGCCAACCCCGCCACCCCCAGCCACGGCAGCCGCTGGCGCAGCAACAGCCAGCCCACCGCCGCCACCGCCAGCGGCAGGCTGGAGGCGATGATCGCGGCCAGCGACGCCTCGATCGTCTGCATCGCCACGAAGTTCAGGCCCAGATATAGCGCGTTCTGGCACACCCCGAAGATGATCGTCGCGCGCCACTGCGCCGGTGTCAGCCGCCAGTGCTGGCCGAGCGCGGCCGCCAGCGCGACCCCGATCAGCCCCGACAGGAAGAACCGCAGCGACAGCGCCATCAGCGGCGGCGCATCCGCCACGATGATCCGCGCCGAGGAAAACGCCGACGACCACATCAGCGCGAACGCCGCCCCCATCAGGATTGCGCGCAGGTCCATCCGGTTCCCCCCTGTTGCGGGCATGAAAAAGGGGTCGCCAGACCGGCGACCCCGCATGGCATCAGCGCATGGGCCGACGGATCAGTCGTTGACGCTGTCCTTCAGGGCCTTGGCGATGGTCACCTTGACGGCCTTGTCGGCGGGCTTTTGCAGCTGCTCGCCGGTGGCGGGGTTGCGCACGGTGCGCTCGGGGCGCGCGCGGCAGAATACCTTGCCGATGCCGGGGACCGTCACGGCCCCTCCGGCCACCACTTCGCGCGTCACGATCGCAGCGAGCCCGTCGAGCGCGGCCGCGGCCGTCTTCTTGTCGGCGCCCATCTCGGCGGCAAGCTGGGCGACGAGCTCGGTCTTGGTCATTGGTTTGGACATAGTGTTTCTCTCCATACTTGTTTACGCATCGGAAGGCTGGCTTCCGGTCCCGTCCCGCCTGACTGTCCCTCTGGCCGCGCGGTGCGCGACGGTGTTGTGCTGGGCATCTAGCCGAAACCCGGTTGGCGGCACAATCGCCTTGGGCGTGCGCGATGGCATTTTTCGCGCCGGTGTGGCCTCTTGCGCGGCGTGGTGCCCGCGCCCCCCATCAGCCGAGGCCGGGCAGGTCGGCGATCAACCGGTCGAGATCGCCGCGCCGGACCTCCAGAAGGGCGGGGACCTCCTCGCGCTCGATGGCGAAGAAGTTCACCCCGTCGATGATCATGTTGAAAAAGCGCGGCTCGGGGCTGCGGGAGGACACCTGCCAGACGACGTCCAGCCGCTCGGTGCCGCCGCTGCGGCGCTGCATGCGGGCCACCGACTGTACCGAATGCACGGTGCCCGAGGTGGCGGCGCCGGTCACCGCGATCTCGCCGCCGGAGTAGCCGCCGAACAGCGTCCGTCCGTACTTGCGCGCAAGGTAGCCGCGATAGGCGCTGGTGAAGCGCGCAAGCTGCGCGGCGCTGGCGGTGCGCGCCACCGGGCCCAGCACGCTGCGCGCGATCACCGGCATGTCGGCCAGCCGGTCGAACACCCCCTCGAAGCGGTCGATCATCTGCGCGGTGGTGCCGCCGGAGTTGACGATGGCCGTCAGCTCGGCCGCGACGGCGTCCACCAGCGTGCGCGCCTGGGTCAGGGTGGTTGCATGCGCGCCGGGGGGCGTGGCCAGCGTGACCAGAGCGGCACCGCCAAGCGCCAGCACAGTGCGACGGGTCAGGGGGTCAGTCATCATACAGATCGTCATAGGGATCGAACACGTCCTGCTCAAGGGCCGCGGTCCCATCCAGCCGAAACCGGCGGCTTTGCAGATACAAAAGCCGTGTCTGGACATAGCTGTCGGCGCTCTGGCCGATCAGCGCGTCCAGCGCCTCGCTGTAGTCCGCGCGTTCCCCCAGCAGCGCCAGCGCCCGACTGCCGTGGCGCGCGGCCAGCACCCGGTTGCGCGTGCCCGGCGGGCGCAGCGCGTTCAGCGGGTCGATCAGCAGGTCGACGACAAAGCCCACGCTGTCGCGTTCGGTCGAGGGGCCGATGACGGGCAGCTCCTGATAAGCCCCCTCGGGCAGGCCCCAGACATGCAGCGTCTCGCCGAAGTCGGTCCAGCGCCCCTCGATGCCCAGCGCGCCGGCGACATCGAACAGCCCGCCGATGCCGACGGTGGTGTTGAGCATGAACCGCAGCGTATTGCGGATCGCGGGGTCGGGGCGGCCCTGCAACACGCTGTTGAGAATATTGGACGGTTGGCCCGCGTTGGCGGCGAAATTCGCGACCCCGCGCGCGACCGGGCGCGGCACGCCCACGCCGTCGCCGCCCGCCCCCCCGGGCACGGCGGCGTCCAGTCGGCGGTTGATGGCGTGGGCTTCGCGGTTCTGGGCCTCCTGCGGGTCCCAGATGTCGACGCCGGGGGGCGCGGGCGTGCAGGCCGCCAGCGCCAGCGCGGGAACCGCCGCCAGCACAAGGACGAGGGGGGCGCGGCGCGGCGGTTCCCGCG
>NZ_NHSD01000080.1 GCF_016653255.1 Rhodobaculum claviforme | reverse complement strand
GCCCGCCCCGCCCGCCATCCCCGGGGCGCACGCGGGGGCTCAGCTTTCGAATCGGGTGGCGCCGCGGTGGCGTTCATCCAGCGGGCGCGTCAGCACCACCGCCTGATGCGCGCGCTGGTCGCAGTTGGGGCGGGGGCAGACGCGGCAGTTGATGCCGATCCCTGTCGCGCCCGCGCCGCTCAGGCGGAATGCCTCGGCATAGCCGATGTCGCCCGCGTGGCGGATGGCGCAGCCCATGGCGACCGACAGCCGGTGGTCCTGTGCCTGGCGGCCGAAACTGGGGCGGTCCACGGTGCGCGAGAACACGAAATACTGGCTGGCGTCGGGCATCTCGACGAACTGGGGCACGATCCGGCCGGGGATGCGGAAGGCCATGTGCAGCTCCAGCCGGGGACAGGCGCCGCCGTATTCGGCCAGCTGGAATTCGGTTGCGTTGAAGCGCTTGGTGACGTTGCCCGCCCGGTCGATGCGCAGAAAGAAGAACGGCACGCCCTGGGCGCCTTCGCGTTGCAGGGTGGTGGCGCGGTGGCAGGCCTGCTCGAAGCTGACGCCGAAGCGGGTGGCAAGATGGTCGAAATCGTATTTCGAGGCCCGTGCCTCGGCCAGGAAGGGGTCATAGGGCATCAGCACGGCGGCTGCGAAGTAGTTCGCCAGCTCCACCCGGCAGCGGGCGCGGTCGTGGCCCGGGGGGATGCCGCTGCGGTCCAGCAGCGCGTCGATGCGGCCGCGCTGGTCGAGCAGGCCCGCGACATGCAGCAGCTGGAACACCCGGTTGGGGTGGTCGAGGGCCTCGGACAGCAGCACCTCGCCCGCGGCCTCGTCGAGGCGGCGCAGCGAGTGGGGCATCTCGGCCACCGACACCAGCCGCACGCGGATGCCCGCCGCGCGCAATCGGGACTTGAGCGCGCCATAGACCTCGTCGGGTGGCACGGGGGCGGGCCAGAAGCGCAGGGCGGCGTCCTCGAGGTCGCGAAAGTGGTTGCGGTTGCGGCGAAACAGGTCGTGGATCACGCCTTCGGGCGAGGCCGGCGCGTCACCCGCCGCGCCCAGCGTCAGCAGCTGTTCGGTCGCGGCGCGGTAGCTGTGGTGCAGCTTCACGAACGCCGCCACCAGGCCGGGGCTGTGCACCAGCGCCGCGCGCAGCTGCGCGAGGTCCGGGCGGTCGACGGCAAACAGCGGATCGGCAAGCGCCGCGCGCAGGTCGGCCAGGTGGGTGGCTTCGTCATCCTCGGCGATGTCGCGCCAGTCGATGCCGGTCACCTCCATCAGCCGCAGAAGGATCGGGACCGACACGCTGCGCTGGTTGTTTTCCAGCAGGTTGACATAGGACGCGCTGACGCCCAGCGCGCGCGCAAGCTGGGCCTGGGTCTCGCCGCGTTCGGTGCGCAGGCGGCGCAGGCGGGGGCCGATGAAGGTCTTCTGCATGCGGGCGCACACTTTCCCAGGCTGTCATGTTCACAATATTACAGAAATTACGATCTGTGAACTCTCGCGTTTACAGCAGGACCCGGTTTGCCTTCGCGGCAGGGCGCAGGCGTGGCAGGGTCCCCCTCACCGGGGACCGCAACACCCTTGAGGAGACGACATGAGCCATACCCTTCACCCCCTGCGCCGCGCACGGCTGCAACGCTCGGAGCTGGCGGTGCCCGCCTCGAACCCCACGATGATCGACAAGGCCGCGCGGGGCGACGCGGATTTCGTGTTCCTGGATCTGGAGGACGCGGTCGCCCCCCCCGAAAAGGTGCAGGCGCGCAAGAACGCGGTGCAGGCGCTCAACGACATCGACTGGGCGGGGCTGGGCAAGACCGTGTCGGTGCGGATCAACGGGCTCGATACCCACTACATGTACCGCGACGTGGTCGATGTGATGGAGCAGGCGGGCGACCGGGTCCACACGCTGCTGGTGCCCAAGGTGGGGGTGCCCGCCGATCTGTACATGGTCGAGGCGATGGTCAACCAGATCGAGCAGGGCTGCGGGCTGAGCACCCGCGTGGGCCTGGAGGCGCTGATCGAGACCGCGCTGGGCATGGCGAATGTCGAGGCCATCGCGCAGTTCGCCAACCAGGGGCAGGGCCGGCTGGAGGCGCTGCACTTCGGGGTGGCGGATTATTCGGCCTCGCTGCGGGCGCGGACGACCAACATCGGCGGGCTGAACCCGGACTATCCCGGCGACCAGTGGCACGCCGCCATCAGCCGCATGGTGATCGCCTGCCGCGCTTACGGCCTGCGCGCCATCGACGGGCCGTTCGGCGATTTCTCGGACCCCGAGGGCTACACGGCCGGGGCGAAGCGCGCCGCGGCGCTGGGCTGCGAGGGGAAATGGGCGATCCACCCGTCCCAGGTCGAGCTTGCCAACGACGTCTTCTCGCCGCCCGAGGCGGAGGTGACGAAGGCCCGCCGCATTCTGGAGGAGTTGCGCAAGGCCGAGGCCGAGGGGCGGGGTGCGGCCTCGCTCGACGGCAAGATGATCGATGCGGCGAGCGAGAAGATGGCCACCAACGTGCTGGTGCTGGCCGACGCCATCGCGGCCAAGGCGTGAGGGGAGCGACATGGACATCCACGAATACCAGGCCAAGGAGATCCTCGCGCGTTCCGGCGTGCCGATCCCGCGCGGTGGCCTCGCCTACAGCCCCGAGCAGGCGGCGTTCCACGCGCGTGAGATGGGCGGCAAGGTCTGGGTGGTGAAAGCGCAGATCCACTCCGGCGGGCGCGGCAAGGCGGGCGGCGTGAAGATCTGCCGCTCCGAGGATGAGGTGCGCGATGCCGCGGCCAGCCTGTTCGGCCAGACGCTGGTGACGGCGCAGACCGGGCCGCAGGGCAAATGCGTCTACCGCGTCTATGTCGAGGAAGGCACCGACATCGCGCAGGAAATGTATCTGGGCCTTGTCCTCGACCGCAAGTCCGAGCGCATCATGATCGTGGGCGCGGCCGAGGGCGGCATGTCGATCGAGGAGCTGGCGGCCGAAAAGCCCGACGCGCTGGTGCGCATGGTGGTCGATCCGGCGGTGGGGCTGGCGGAGTACCAGTCGCGCGAATTCGCCTTTGCCCTTGGCCTCGCGCCCGGTCAGGTGCCCAAGATGGTGACGGTGCTGCGCGCCTGTTACCGCGCCTATCGCGACCTGGACGCGACCATGGTGGAGATCAACCCGCTGGTGGTGACCGCCTCGGGCGACCTGATGGCGCTGGACGCCAAGATGAGCTTCGACACCAACGCGCTGTTCCGCCGCCCCGCGGTGGCCGAGCTGCGCGACCGCAGCCAGGAGGACCCGCGCGAGGCCGCGGCCCAGGACGCGGGGCTGAACTATGTCGGGCTGGATGGCGACATCGGCTGCATGATCAACGGCGCGGGGCTGGCGATGGCCACGATGGACATGATCAAGCAGGCGGGCGGGGAACCTGCGAACTTCCTTGATGTCGGTGGCGGCGCCAGCCCCGAGCGGGTGCTGCGCGCCTTCCGCACCGTGCTGGGGGATGCGCGGGTGCGGGTGATGCTGGTGAACATCTTTGCCGGGATCAACCGCTGCGACTGGATCGCCGAAGGGGTGGTCCAGGCCTATCGCACGCTCGGGATCACGATGCCGGTGGTGGTGCGCCTGTCGGGCACCAACGTCGACGAGGGGCGCGCGATCCTCGCCGCCTCGGGCCTGCCGATCATCACCGCCGACACGCTGGCCGATGCCGCGCGCGAGGCCGTCGCGGCCCGCGCCGCCGCCTGAAGGGGAGGAAACCCATGGCCATTCTCATCGACGCCACCACCCGCGTCATCGTCCAGGGCATCTCGGGGCGGATCGGACAGTTCCACGCGGCCGACATGATCGCGCACGGCACCAATGTCGTGGGCGGCGTGACCCCGGGCAAGGGCGGCGCCACGGTGCTGGAGCGCCCCGTGTTCAACACCGTGCGCGAGGCCGTCACGGCCACCGGCGCCGAAGCCTCGCTGGTGTTCGTGCCGCCGGGATTCGCCGCGGACGCGATCATGGAGGCCGCCGACGCCGGCATCCGCACCGCCGTCTGCGTCACCGACGGCATCCCGGCGCAGGACATGATGAAGGTCAAACGCTTCCTGCGCCGCTACCCCGAGGGGCGCCGGATGCGCCTGATCGGGCCGAACTGTGCCGGGATCATCAGCCCCGGACAGGGCTTCATGGGGATCATGCCGCCGCACATCTATGCCCCCGGGCGGGTGGGCATCGTGGGGCGCTCCGGCACGCTGGGGTACGAGGCGGCCTCCCAGATGAAGGCGCTGGGGATCGGGGTGTCGACCTCGGTGGGCATCGGGGGCGATCCGATCAATGGCTCCAGCTTCCGCGATATCCTCGCGCTGTTCGAGGCCGACCCCGACACCGACGCCGTGATGATGATCGGCGAGATCGGCGGCCCGCAGGAGGCCGACGCCGCCGAATTCGTGCGCGACCACATGACCAAGCCGGTGGTGGCCTATGTCGCGGGGCTGTCGGCGCCCAAGGGGCGCAAGATGGGCCATGCCGGTGCCATCATCTCGGCCTTCGGGGAAAGCGCGCAGGAAAAGGTGGTGATCCTGGAGGCGGCGGGGATCACCGTGGCGCCGCACCCCTCGGCGCTGGGCGAGACGATGGCGCGGGTGCTCGCGCGCAGCCGCGCGGCATAGCGGCGTCGTCTTGCGGTCCGGGCGGCCGGATGCGAAACGGGTGCGTCCCGTTGTCCCGCACCGGCCGCCCATGATGTCCACCCCCGCCCCGTCTCCGGT
>NZ_NHSD01000079.1 GCF_016653255.1 Rhodobaculum claviforme | reverse complement strand
TTGTGGCTGCTGGGGCCGATCCTGATGCCGTTCGCGGTGGGGGCGGCGGTGGGGTATTTCCTCGACCCGCTGGTCAGCCAGTTGGAGCGGCGCGGCGTGCCGCGGGCGATTGCGGCGGCGGTGATGGTGCTGTCGCTGGTGGCGGTGCTGCTTGCGGCCCTCGTGCTGCTGGTCCCGCTGATCGCGGCCGAGGCGGCGACACTGATCCGCGCGCTGCCCGACCTGCATGAGCAGGCGCAGACATTCGTGGCCGACCGCGTGCCGGGGTTCGGGCCGGGGGCAGGCAACGACGCGGTCTCGGACCTGTTCGCCCGCATCGGCGAGACGATGACCGAATCCGGCGGGTCGGTGTTCGGAGGCATCGTGTCGGGCCTCAACGGGCTGCTGCGGGTGGCGCTGTTCTGGATGGTGATGCCGGTGGTGGCGTTCTACCTGCTGATGGACTGGCCGCGGCTGCTGCTGGCGGTGGACGATCTGCTGCCGCGGGCCAATGTGCTGCGGGTGCGCGCGCTGGGGCGGGACATCGACGCGGCACTGGCGGGGTATGTGCGCGGGGTGGTGATGGTGTGCCTCATCCTTGCGGTGTATTACGCGATCGCGCTGACGGTGGCGGGGCTGAGCTACGGGCTGCTGGTGGGGGTGGTGGCCGGGCTGATCTCGTTCGTGCCCTATGTCGGGGCGTTCGTGGGCGGTGCGCTGGCCATCGGCCTTGCGCTGTACGAGCTGTGGGACAACCCGCTGGCGCTGGGCGCGGTGGTAGCGATCTGGGTGTTCGGTCAGTTCATGGAGAGCCAGATCCTGGTGCCCCGCCTGGTGGGCAGCTCGGTCAACCTGCATCCGGTGTGGCTGATCTTTGCGGTGATGGCGTTCGGCAGTCTGTTCGGGCTGCTGGGCGCGATCGTGGCGGTGCCGCTGGCGGCGGTGATGGGCGTGCTCGTGCGTTTCGCGCTGGAGGAATACCGCGCCAGCCATGTCTATGACAGCTCGGCCGCCACGCCCTGATCGGGAACCAACCGGGGGGCTGCGGGTTCGTTCCACACTTCGCCGGCGTCCGCGCCGGTCCGTGGACCCAAGAGGGAGAGCATGCATGCGTGGCCTGATCCTGTGGCTTGTCGGTGTTCCCATTCCAGTCATCGTCCTGATCTATCTTCTGTTCTGATCGCCCCATGACCAGGACCAGCTGTGCTGCGTGCCCGCTGCGGCGCTTCGAGGTGTTCGAGGCGTTCAGCGCCGACGACATCGCCTTTACCCAGTCCTTCAAGTCCGGCGAGATGCAGGTGGAGCCCGGCACCACCCTCATGCTGGAGGGGATGCCCAGCCCGCAGCTGTTCACCGTGCTGGCCGGGCTGGGGCTGCGTCACAAGACGCTGGAGGACGGCCAGCGCCAGGTCATCAACTTTGTCCTGCCAGGCGATCTGATCGGGCTTCAGGCCGCGATCATGGGCGAGATGGCCCATTCGGTCGAGGCGACGACGGACATGACGCTGTGTGTGTTCAACCGCGCCGATCTGTGGCGCCTGTTCCGGACCCAGCCGCAGCGGGCCTTCGACCTGACGTGGCTGTCGGCGGTGGAGGAGCATTTCCTGGGCGAGACCCTGGTGGCACTTGGCCGGCGCAGCGCGCAGCAGCGTGTGGCATGGGCACTGGTGCGCATCCACGCCCGGCTGCGCGCGGTGGGGATGGACCACAACGGCGCGGTGCCGATGCCCTGGCGCCAGCGCGACCTTGCCGATGCGCTGGGGCTGTCGCTGGTGCACACCAACAAGACGCTCGGACGGCTGCGCGACAGCGGGCTTGCGCGCTGGAGCGACGGCACCCTGCTGATCCCCGACATGGCCGCCCTGGCCCGGATGGCGGGCATCGACCTTGCCGCGCCCCCTCCCCGCCCGCTGATCTGAGGGGGCGCCCCGAAAAAGGGAACCCCACGCCGCGTTGCGGGTTGATCCTGCAATGGGGCGCAGCGCCCCGCAGCCTCAAAGGAGAGACCGCAATGCTTGGTTGGGCCCTGACCTTTCTCGTGATCGCCCTGATTGCCGCCGCGCTCGGCTTCAGCGGAATTGCCGGCGCGTCGGCGGGGATCGCGCAGATCCTGTTCGTCGTGTTCCTGGTGCTGTTCGTCGTGGCGATGATCGCCCGGGCGGTGCGCGGAAACCCGCCGCCGATGTGACGTGTCCCCGCACACCCTGCAGACGACCCGGATGGCCGCAGCACCCCGCTGCGGCCATTTTTCGCCCATTGGGCGGGATTTCGGCGGTCTGGCGCGGCCGGACCTCGCCCCGTCGGCGCGGCTATGTCATGGTTTATTGCGCGGTGGTGGGCGCATCGCCATGCAGGAGCGGCGATGCCTGGCCGCCCGCCGGGTGCTCAAGGGATTTGATGATGTCGCGTTATTGCCTGGTCGTTCTCCAGACGCCGCTGGTTGCACAGGACCTTGCCCTCACTCTCGCGGATCTGACGGGGGCCATTCCGATCCTGGCCGAACGGATCGAGGACGCCATGGAGAAGCTGGCCGATCTGCGGCCCGGAGCGCTGCTCTATGCCTTCGTCCATTCCGACGCGGCGGCGCTGCGCGAAAGCCCCCTCGGCAGCTTTGTGGAGCGGCTGGGCGCCCGGCTGGTCCTGCTCGGTCACGCAGCCGAGATGGAGGCCGCCACCGGGGCCGGCCATGACAACTGGCCGGTGCTGGCGCTGCCCTTCGGCCCCGCGCAGGTGGCTGAACTGCTGGATCGGTGCCCGCCGCTGTCGACCGAGGGCGGCTGACACCACAACCGGGCCGCCCGGAGATCTCCGGACGACCCGCCCGGCCGTCATCCATGGGCCGGATGCGGCCCTCGCGCCCTTGCCCTCAGCTGTCGTTGGGCGCGTGGCGCCGCAGCAGGTCGCGCAGGTCGGTCTGCATCTGCTGCAACAGCCCGCGCCGCTCGGGACTGGGCGAGGCGGAAATGGCAGCATCGAAACTCTCCAGCAGGCGCATCTCGCCATCGACCAGGGCATCCATCACGTTGTGGCCGATGTCGTCGAACCACGAGCGGATCTCCACCACGGCGCGATTCACCGTCCCCATCAGCGAGCCATCGGCCGCGACATCGCCGCCCAGCGCCGCCACCATCTGCGCCACGCGCCCGGCCTGTGCGCGGTGCAGCGCGCCGAAGGCCTCGGCCACGCCCAGAAACTCGGGCTCGGCCTTTTCCGTCACCTTGTCAAACCCCTGAACGGTGTCCTGAAGGTGGGTGTGCAGCGCAATCAGGCGCGCGACCTCATCGTCGGCCTGCGGCGCGGGGCCGCCGGTCGCGGCGGCGCTTGCGGGGGGCATCGGAATGTCGGTCATCGGTTTTCTCCCACATTGACCATCGTCACGGGGACAATGCGCGGGGGCGCGGATCGTTCCGGCGCCCCCGCCATGGCGGGGCGCTTGCGGCCCTCAGCCCACCAGCGTTTCGGTGCTGGCAAAGAACACCGCCTGGCTGACCGCCGAGCGGACCTGCTCGGCGGTGAACGGCTTGGTGATCAGAAACGCGGGCTCGGGCTTCTCGCCGGTCAGCAGGCGGTCGGGAAAGGCGGTGATGAACACCACCGGCACATCGCCCAATGTGCCCAGCAACGCGTTCACCGCGTCGATGCCGGAGCTGTTGTCCGCCAGCTGGATGTCGGCGAGGATCAGGTCGGGACGCTCCTTGCGGCCCAGCGCCTCGGCCTCACGCGCGGTGCGGGCGACGCCGGTGACGGTGTGGCCCATGTCCTCGACGATGTCGCGGATGTCCATGGCGATCAGAGGCTCGTCCTCGATGACCATGACGCGACCGCGCACGCCCTGCTCCATCTCCCGCAGCGCACTGGCCACCAGGGTCTCGGCCTCGGCGGGGGTGATGCGCATGATCTGCGCGATTTCGTCGGGGCGGAATTCCTCGATAGTGCGCATCAGCAGCGCCTCGCGGGACTGCGCCGTCAGCCGGCCCAGCCGATCGCGCGCCCGCGCCTCGGCGGGGCTGAGGGGGGCGTCGCCACCCTCGCCCTCGGTCGCGCCGGACCACACCAGATGGAACGCCCGGAACAATGCGATGCGCGGGTTCAGCCGATCGTCCAGAAGCCCGCGATCGGCGATGATCGCCTGCAAGGTGGCGGCGGCGTGGCAGTCGCCGCGCGCCTGGCTGCCCGTCAGCGCGCGGGCATACCGGCGCAGGTACGGCAGCTCGGCGGCGACGCGCAGCGCGGTGTCGCGGCCGCTTTCGACCGGGTCCTGGGTCATGCGGGGCGCGGAGAGGTTGGTCTGGCTCATGGGGCACACTTCCTGAGTAAGGTCAGGGAATTCTTGACGCATGGGAACCAAACGCGGCGACGCGCGTTTGGTTCCCGATGCAGACGCCCCCGAGGCGATCCCCAGGCGGCGCACAGGCCCGCACTGCAATGTCAAAGCGAGAGGTCCCATGTCCCTCACCGATCACGGCGCGCGCAAGCGTGTCTTCGTTCCCCCCGGCGATACCAGCGCCGATCGACAGCCCCCCTGCGATGCCTCGGACGGGGTGTCGCCCGTCGTCGCCCGACAGATCGACGAGAACCTGAAACTGCTGTACCGCCAGCGGATCGAACAGGATCTGCCGGACGACCTGCAGGCGCTGGTGGCGCAGCTGCGTGACGGCGGGGGGCGGACATGACGGTGCCCGATCCCGCTCGGAACCCCGCCCAGAAGCCCGCTCGGACCCCCGCGCCCAGCTCCGTGC
>NZ_NHSD01000078.1 GCF_016653255.1 Rhodobaculum claviforme | reverse complement strand
CCCCCCCAGCGCCCAGCGCACGAAGGCCCACAGCGTGCGCGGCGGCGGCCCCTCGGCGGGCCGGAACGCGTCGATCAGCCCTGCAAGGCGCGCGCGCGGGGTCATTCCGCCGCCTCGGCCGGATCGGTGCCGATGAAGCCGCCCGATTGCCGGCCCCAGAACCGGGCATAGAGGCCGCCGCGCGCCAGCAGCGCGTCGTGGGTCCCTTCCTCCGCTATGCGGCCGTCGTCGAGCACGAGGATGCGGTCCATCCGCGCGATGGTCGACAGCCGGTGTGCGATGGCGATGACGGTCTTGCCCTCCATCACGCCGTAAAGGGTGTCCTGGATGGCCGCCTCGACCTCGCTGTCGAGGGCCGATGTCGCCTCGTCCAGCACCAGGATCGGCGCATCCTTGAGGATGGCGCGGGCGATGGCGATCCGCTGGCGCTGCCCGCCCGACAACTTGACGCCGCGCTCGCCCACCAGGGCGTCATAGCCCTGCCTGCCGGCGCTGTCGGACAGGGTGAGGATGAAGTCATGCGCCTCGGCCCGGCGGGCGGCGGCGATCATCTGCTCCTCGGTGGCGTCGGGGCGGCCATAGAGGATGTTCTCGCGCACCGAACGATGCAGCAGCGCGGTCTCCTGCTGGACCATGCCGATGTGGCGGCGCAGGGATTCCTGGGCCACCATGCGGATGTCCTGGCCGTCGATCTCGATCCGGCCCGATTCGGGGTCGTGGAAGCGCAACAGAAGCTTGACCAGCGTGGATTTTCCCGCGCCCGAGCGCCCCACGAGACCGACCTTTTCCCCCGGCGCGATGGCGAGGGTGACGTCCTGCAACCCGCCCTGCCCGCGCCCGTAATGGTGGGTGACGCCGTGAAGGCCGATGCGTCCGTCGCGGAAGGCAAGCGGCGGCGCGGCGGGCGCATCGGCCAGCGTGATGGGCTGGGCGATCGTCTCCATCCCCTCGGCCACCACGCCGAGGTTGCGAAAGAAGCTGCTGACGGCCCACATGATCCATCCGGTCATCGCATTGAGCCGCAGCGTCAGCGCGGTGGCCGCCGCCACCACCCCGAGGCTGGCGGTCCCGCCCGCCCACAGCGCCACCGCCCAGCCCACGACGCCCACGATCAGAAAGCCGTTCAGCACCGTCAGCCCGATGTCCATCTTGGTGAAGATGCGCATCTCGGCCTGGAAGGTGCGGCGCGAATGCTCGATCGCTTCGCGGGCATAGGCGAGTTCGCGGTCGTGGTGGGCGAACAGCTTGACCGCGTGGATGTTGGAATAGCTGTCGACGACCCGCCCCGTGACCGCGCTGCGGGCATCCGCGGCGGCCTTGGACGCCGGCCCCACCCGCCGGATGGTCCAGCGCACCAGCCAGCCATAGAGCGCGAACCAGATCAGCAGCGGCAGAACCAGCCGCGGATCGGCGCCGGCCAGCAGCAGCGCCGCACCCGCCACATAGGCCAGCGCGAAGGACAGCGCGTCGAACACCTGGAACACCGATTCGCCCGCGGCCGGGGGCGTCTGCATGATGCGGTTGGCGATGCGGCCGGCGAAATCGTTCTCGAACCAGCCCACCGACTGGCGCAGTACGCGGGAATGCGCGCGCCAGCGGATCAGCGTGCCGAAATTGGGCAGGATCGCGTTGTTCAGCACCGCCACGTCCAGCGCCTGGATCGCCGGGCGCAGCAGCAGCAGGAACGCCGCCGCCAGTGCCAGTTCCAACCCGTGCTCGGCCCAGAAACTGCCGCGGTCGGCCTCCGACAACAGGTCCACGATCCGGCCCATGTACCAGATCAGCCCGACCTCGACCGCGGCCACCACCACCGACATGAGGCCCGCCAGCCAGAACACGCCCCGGAACGGTCCCATGTACTGCCGCAGGAACGGCCACAGCCGCCGCGGAACCGTGTCGGTCTCGCGCCAGGGGGTGTAGGGATCGACGAGGGTCTCGAAAAAGCGCAACACGGTCGGGGCCTTTCGCACCGAAGGGTGCCTGCGGCGATATAGCCCGACCGGCGTGCGGGGAAAACCGCCCGCCTCAGCCGGTCGGCCAGAGGATGCCGATCACGCTCAGCGCGATCAGCGCGCCCATGGTGGCGTTGAACGCCCGCAGCCGGGCGGGCACCGACAGCCACACCCGCAGCGCCTGCCCCAGCCCGGCCCAGGCCAGCGATGCGCTGCCCCCCGCCGCCGCAAAGGCCCCCGCCACGATCAGCGCGCTCAGGACCGGGCGGTCGGGGTGGATGAACTGCGTGCTGACGGCGATCGCCAGCACCCAGGCCTTGGGGTTGATCCACTGGAAGGCCGCGGCCTCCAGAAAGCCGAAGGGCCGCGCGGCCTCGCGTCGGCCCAGCCCGCCCGAGCGTCCGATCTGCCACGCCAGCCACAGCAGCACCGCCGCACCGCCCCAGCGCAGCGTGGTGCGCAACAGCTCCGAGGCCGCGAACACCTCGCCCAGCGCCAGGCCCACCGCGAGCGCCATCACCGGAAACCCGACCGAGATGCCCAGCACATGCGGCAGCGTGCGCCGCAATCCGAAATTCGCCCCCGAGGCCGCCACCATCGCGGTGTTCGGCCCCGGCGTCCACGACCCCGCAAATGCGAGGATCATGAGCGAGATCAGCAGGTCTCCGGACATCGCACCCACACAGGTCAACAAGGTTGACCTTGTGTGGCGCCGCGTGCCGGGTCTGTCAACGTGCGGCAGCCCGCCGCCCCGCCCGCGCCGGGGATCTTCTGCCGCGGGACGCGCCGTGGCGGGACCACCCCCGGGGTCCGCCCGGCCGAACGGCGCCGTCAAACGGCCTTGCGGGCCGGCGTCTTGCGCGACATCGTGGGGCATGGCGCATGATCCCCTGACCCCATGGCCCGAGGCGGCCGCCACCCTGATCGCCGTGGCCGCTGGCCGGGCCCCGGCCGAGCTTGTGATCCGCGGCGCGCGGGTGGCCTGTGTGCACACGCGCGAATGGCTGGCCTGGGACGTGGCGGTGGCGGCGGGGCGGTTCGCCTATGTCGGCCCCGACGCGCGGCATTGCATCGGCGACGGGACCGAGGTGGTGGACGCCACCGGCCAGACGCTGATTCCCGGCCTGTGCGACGGTCACATGCACATCGAATCGGGGATGCTGACGCCGGCCGAATTCGCCGCCGCCGTGATCCCCCACGGCACCACCACCATGTTCGTGGACCCCCACGAGATCGCCAACGTGCTGGGCCTGCGCGGTGTGCGCCTGATGCATGACGAGGCCGCGTTGCAGCCGGTGTCGATCTTCACGCAGATGCCCTCCTGCGCCCCCTCGGCGCCGGGGCTGGAGACAACGGGCCACCCGATCACCCCCGAGGACGTGGCCGAGGCGATGGCCTGGCCCGGGATCATCGGGCTGGGGGAGATGATGAACTTTCCCGGCGTGGTGGCGGGCGATGCGCAGATGCTGGCGGAAATGGCCGCGACGGCGGCGGCGGGCAAGGTGATCGGCGGGCATTACGCGGCGCCCGACCTCGGCCCCGCCTTTCACGCCTATGCCGCCGGGGGCCCGGCGGACGATCACGAGGGCACCCGCGAAGACGACGCCGTCGCCCGCATGCGCCAGGGCATGCGCGCCATGATCCGGCTGGGCAGCGCCTGGTACGATGTCGAATCGCAGATCACCGCGATCACGGAACGCGGCCTCGATCCGCGCAACATGATCCTGTGCACCGACGATTGCCACTCCGGCACGCTGGTGGGCGACGGCCACATGAACCGCGCGCTGCGCCACGCCATCGCCTGCGGGGCGGACCCGTTGGTGGCGCTGCAGATGGCCACGATCAACACCGCCACCCATTTCGGGCTGGAGCGCGAGCTGGGATCGATCGCGCCGGGGCGCCGGGCGGACATGATCCTGACGGGGGATCTGGCCGACCTGCCGATCCACCGGGTCTGGGCGCGCGGACGGCTGGTGGCCGAGGGCGGCCGGCTGCTGGCGGTGTGCCCGCATCTGGATTGGCCCGACGACGTTCGCGCGACCGTGCGGCTGGGGCGGACCCTGACGCCGGCCGACTTTGCGCTGCCCGCCCCCGGGGGCGCCGCCCGCGTCACCGCCCGCGTCATCGGCGTGGTGGAGAACCAGGCCCCCACCCGCGCGCTGACGGCAGAGCTGTCGGTGGCGGACGGCGCGGTACAGGCCGATCCCGACCGCGACATCGCGCATCTTGCGCTGGTGGAGCGGCACCGCGGGACGGGCGGCGTGACCAACGGGTTCGTCTCGGGCTTTGGCTGGCGGGGACGGATGGCGCTGGCCTCCACCGTGGCGCATGACAGTCACCACATGATCGTCGCGGGCACCTGCCCCGAGATGATGGCGGCGGCGGCGAACCGGCTGGGCGTGGTCGGCGGCGGTGTCACCCTGTGGGCCGATGGTGCGGAACGCGCGCTGATCGAGCTGCCCGTCGCCGGGCTGATGAGCGACCGCCCCGCCGCCGAGGTCGCGGCCGCCGCCGACGCGCTGGGCGCGGCGATGCGCGCGGCGGGCTGCACGTTGAACAACGCCTTCATGCAGCATTCGCTGCTGGCGCTGGTGGTCATCCCTGCGTTGCGGATATCCGATAAGGGGTTGGTGGATGTGACGCGATTCGCGCTGACCGAGCCGCTGATTGCCGATCCCGACCGGAGCGAATGCCCATGACCCGCCGTCCCCCGCCGC
>NZ_NHSD01000077.1 GCF_016653255.1 Rhodobaculum claviforme | reverse complement strand
ACGCCAGATACGCCAGCAGGCTGGGATGGCGCGGCAGCCCCCGCAGGCTGCGCCCCAGCCCCACCAGCCCCGCGCGCACCGCCCCCGGCGCACGGCGCACACGATCATGCTCCGGGATCATCAGGAACAGCGGCAGCACGAACACCACATACCACAGCGCGGTGAAGGGGCCGACGGCGCGCGTCCCCTCGCGCGCCTCGGCATCCAGCCCGAACGGCGGCGCCAGACCGGCGAGCGTGCGCCCGTCCTCGCCCTCGGCCAGGAACACCAGCGTCAGCGCCAGCGCCACCACGCCGCCCGCATAGCCCAGCGCCCAGCCGGTGCCCGAGATCCGCCCCAACGCCCCGCGCGGGGCCAGACCGGGCAGCAGCGCATTGGCGAACACGATGCCGAATTCCAGCCCCACCATGCCGATGGCAAAGGCCACAAGGACCCACACCACCCCCTCCGTCCCCGGCGCCGCCCACCACAGCGCCCATGCCCCCACGACATAGAACACCGACCACAGCACCAGCCACGGCCGCCACCGCCCCGCGCTGTCGGCGATCGCCCCCAGCACCGGCGCTGTCAGCGCGATCCCGATGCCCGCGACCGCCAGCATCGCCCCCCACATCGCCTGCCCGCTGACCGGGTCCGGCGCCACCGACGACACGAAGTAGGGCGCAAAGATGAACGTCAGCAGCAGCGTGTTGTAGGGCTGGTTGGCCCAGTCGAACATGTACCACGCCCGGATGCGCCGCCGCTGGGGTGTGTCCATGGATGCCGCCTCCGCCTGCCGTTGGCCCTCCATGTGGCCCGCCGGACCCCGCGGTGGCAAGCCGCGCCGTGGGCGGCCAGGGCAGAGGGGCTGGCGGCGGCCCGGCATCTGTCCTATCGCAGCGCTGAATTCGGGAGGCCGCCCATGTACGTCGCCACGCTGATCACCGCCCCCGCAGGTTCCGGCCTGCCGACGGCCACCGTCGACGCCCTGCGCGCCCGCTGGTCGGGCGGCCCGGTGCGCTGGCTGGCCGAGGACCTCGCCGCCGAGATCCCGCTGGCGGACCCGCCCGCCGACGCCGCCGACCAGTGGGCCGCGTTGCAGGCCCAGGGCATCGATCTGGCGGTCCAGCCCGCGGCGAACCGGCGCAAGCGGCTGCTGCTGGCGGACATGGATTCGACCATGATCGAGCAGGAGTGCATCGACGAGCTTGCGGTGGTCGCCGGCATCGGCCCGCAGATCGCCGCCGTCACCGCCCGCGCCATGAACGGAGAGCTGGAGTTCGAAAGCGCCCTGCGCGAACGCGTCGCCCTGCTGGCCGGCCTTGATGCCGCCGTCATCGCCGAGGTGCTGGCGGAGCGCATCACCTATACCCCCGGGGGCCGGGCGCTGGTGGCCACGATGAAGGCGCACGGCGCGACCTGCGTTCTGGTGTCGGGCGGCTTCACCGCCTTCACCGGGGCGGTGGCGGCGCATCTGGGGTTCGATGCGCACCGCGCCAATCTGCTGGAGGTCGCGGACGGCCGCCTGTCCGGCAGCGTGGCCGAGCCGATCCTCGGCCGCGCCGCCAAGCGCGAGGCGTTGGAGGAGCTGTGCGCCCGCCACGCCCTGACACCCGCCGACGTGCTGGCCATCGGCGACGGGGCCAACGACCTCGACATGCTGGAGGCGGCGGGCATGGGCATCGCCATGCACGCCAAGCCGGCGGTGGCCGCGCGCGCGCGCCTGCGCATCCACCACGGCGACCTGACGGCGGCGCTGTACCTGCAGGGCTATGCCCGCGCCGACTTCGCCGCCTGAGGGCGCCCCCTTTCGCGCTGCCCCCGCTTGCGATAAGTCCCGCGCAACAATCAGAGGGATTATCGACATGGGCTACAGGGTCGTCGTCGCCGGGGCCACGGGCAATGTGGGCCGCGAAATGCTCAACATCCTCGAGGAACGGCAGTTCCCCGTGGACGAGATCGCGGTGCTCGCCTCGCGCCGCAGCCAGGGCACCGAGGTCAGCTTCGGCGACCGCACGCTGAAGTGCCAGGACATCGAACGGTTCGATTTCGCCGGCTGGGACATGGCGCTGTTCGCCATCGGCTCGGACGCAACCAAGGTCTATGCCCCGCGCGCGGCCAAGGCGGGCTGCGTGGTGATCGACAACTCGTCGCTGTATCGCATGGACCCCGACGTGCCGCTGGTGGTGCCCGAGGTCAACGCCGAGGCCGTGGACGGCTACGCAAAGAAGAACATCATCGCCAACCCCAACTGCTCCACCGCGCAGATGGTGGTGGCGCTGAAGCCGCTGCACGACCGCGCGCGGATCAAGCGGGTCGTCGTGGCGACCTACCAGTCGGTGTCGGGCGCCGGAAAGGCCGGCATGGACGAGCTGTGGGACCAGACCAAGGCCATCTACAACCCGACCTCCGAGGTGCCGCCCAAGGCGTTCCAGAAGCAGATCGCCTTCAACGTCATCCCCCAGATCGACGTCTTCATGGAGGACGGCGCCACCAAGGAAGAGTGGAAGATGGTGGTGGAGACGAAGAAGATCCTCGATCCGAAGATCAAGGTCTCGGCCACCTGCGTGCGCGTGCCGGTGTTCGTCGGCCACGCCGAGGCGCTGCACATCGAGTTCGAGGATTTCCTCGACGAGGAGGAGGCCCGCGACATCCTGCGCGAGGCCCCCGGCGTCATGGTGATCGACAAGCGCGAGCCCGGTGGCTACATCACGCCGGTCGAATGTGTGGGTGATTTTGCCACCTTCGTCAGCCGCATCCGGCAGGATTCGACGGTGGAGAACGGCCTCGCGCTGTGGTGCGTCTCCGACAACCTGCGCAAGGGCGCGGCCCTGAACGCCGTGCAGATCGCCGAGACGCTGGGCAACCGCTGCCTCAAGAAAGGCTGAAGGCCCCCCTGCAGGGGGATGGGCCGCTGCCTGGCGGGGCCTGAGGGGCTGATCCGAAGAAGGATCGGCGCCCGCCCGGCAGCGGGCCTGCGCGCGGCACCGCCCCTCGGATCGGCGCCCGACGGGGCCGCGCGACCTTCCGGGAGCAGGACCGGTGCATCGCCCGGGGTCCCTGCCCCGTGGGTCGCCTGCCCCGGCGCAGGCGGTGCCCCGGTGATCGGCCAGATAGCCGGCGTGTATCTGCATCTCCTGCCCCGGCGCAGGCGGTGCCCCGCCCGGGCGGTCGCGGGCGATTCGCCAAAGGGCGCCCGCCCGGCATGCCCCCCGCACCAGCGGTCAGGGTGTCCTTCGGGATCGGATGCGGGAATGGCCGGTCCCAGCTGCGCCCCCGGCCAACGCCACGGTCCCGCAGCGCGACGGCCATCCCCCCGTCACCGCCCGCGCGGCTCTGGCGTCGGCGCGCCCCGGGGCTTCGGTGGGGCGGTCGCCTACTGCCGCCTCATGGGACGCGCGACAGCAGCCCCCCGGGCGCGCGCAGGATGCGGCCGTCGAGCTCCAGTTCCAGCAGGCCGGGCATCACCTCGGCCACCGGAAGGCCAAGGTCCCGGATCAGCTGGTCCTCCTGCAGGGGGCTTGGCCCGAGGCGGTCGAGGATGCGGTGCGACAGCGCTCGCGGGTCCGCCGCCGCATCACCGTTCGCCCCGTCGGGCATCGCGGCGGATGTCGGCGCGGGGTCCCGCGCCATGGCCGCTGCGCGGTGTGCCGCGGACGGGGCGGCGCCGGCGCGCGGATCCGGGCCGGCTGTCGACAGGGTGCGCGGCGCGGGACGCTCCGGGGTCGGTCGGGCGTTGGCGCCCGCCGCCGCGCGACCCAGCACCGCCCGCACATCGGCCGCATCGCGCACCAGCGTCGCGCCGTCGCGGATCAGCGCGTTGCACCCCTCGGCGCGGGCGTCAAAGGGGTGGCCGGGGACCGCCATCACCTCGCGGCCCTGCTCCAGCGCGTCGGACACGGTGATCAGGCTGCCGGAGCGCTGCGCCGCCTCGATCACCACCACACCCAGCGACAGCCCCGAGATCAGCCGGTTGCGGCGCGGGAAATGCCGCGCCTGCGGCACCAGCCCCATGGGTTGCTCGGAGATCAGCAGGCCCGCCTCCTGGATCCGCGCGGCCAGCGGCGCGTTTTCGGCCGGGTAGATCACATCGACCCCACCGGCGCAGACCGCGACCGTCCCGGTGGGCAGGGCGGCGGTGTGCGCGGCGGTGTCGATCCCGCGCGCCAGCCCCGATACCACGACAAGGCCGTCGCGCCCCAACCCTTCGGCCAGCGCGCGCGCCATCCGCTGGCCCAGCGCCGAGGCGTTGCGCGCCCCCACCATCGCCACCATCGGCGCCGCCAGAACGCCCGCATCCCCGCGCGCCCAGATCAGCGGCGGCGCATCCGCGATGGCGGCCAGCGCGTCGGGATAAATGCCGTCGCCGGGGCGCAACGCGAACGCCCCGCAGGCCTGCGCGGCCTCAAGCTCGGCCTCGGCCAGTTGGATGGGACAGGGGGTGTAGCCGGTCACGCCCGCCGCACGGGCAACCCCGGGCAGGGCCGCGAGCGCGGCCCCGGCGCTGCCGTGTTCATCCAGCAGGCGGTAGAAGGTCGCCGGACCGACACGGTGGGAGCGAATGAGACGAAGCCACGACAACAGGTCCTCTTCCGCCGTGGGTGGGGTGAAGGGTGGGTGGGAAGAAAA
>NZ_NHSD01000076.1 GCF_016653255.1 Rhodobaculum claviforme | reverse complement strand
CCGCGGGGTGGCTGGAGGGGGGGCTGGTGGCGTCCTACGAGAAATTCGTGATGGATGCCGACCAGTTGGGCGCCCTTCATCACCTTGCGCGCGGCGTCGACATGTCCGAGGCCGGACAGGCCATGGACGCCCTGCGCGAGGTCGGGCCGGGGGGCCACTTCCTCGGCTGCACCCACACCCAGGCACATTTCCAGGAGGCGTTCTGGCGCTCGCGGGTGTTCGATTACAAGCCTTTCGAGACCTGGGACGAGGACGGCGCGCGCGACACCCAGGCGCTGGCGGCGGCCCGGGTGGCGCGGATGCTGGGCGACTACGAGGCGCCGCCGCTGGACCCCGCCACGCGCGAGGCGCTGGAGGCATTCGCCACACGGCGCAAGGCCGAGATGCCCGACGCCTTCGGCTGAGGCGCCACACCCCGCCCGCGTCGGGCCTCGGGCAGGGGCGGATGCTGCGGCAGATGCTGCGCCTCGCCCATCAGCGCGATCAGCACCTCCACATGGCGCGCGACGCTGTAGGCCGCGTCGCCCGCCCGCCGCTGGCGGTCAAGCTCGTCCTCGCGGCGCATCAGATGGGCCACCACCTGCGCCGGGGCATGGGCCCCGACGGCGGCCAGCGCACGGCGCAGGCCGGGGGTGCGGCGATACTCGGCCAGGCCGAAGCGGGCGGCGCGAATCAGAAGCCGGGGGCGGCTGAGACGCGCAAGCGCGCCGTGCAGGTCTGTCATGGTGTTCCCTCAGGTTGCAGCACACCCGAAGAATGCACAACCAAGGCGAGTGTTGCGCAACGGCATCAGCCTGCGCGCGGTGGTTTCAGGACAGTTTAGGAATTGGATACAATTATCGTCATACGCGGCGATTTTAACTTATCGGTAACAAATCCTGCGGCACCTGTGGACACAACGCGGCCCCGATCGGGGCGCCAGAGGGGGATGACACATGACGGCCGACATCCGCAGGCCTGGGCAGTTCCCATGCTGGGTGCCCGCCGCCGTGGGCCTTTACCTGCTCCACACCGAAGAGGGGGTGCCGCTGCGCACGCTCGCGCGCCAGGTCGGCTGCCACCCCTCCACCGTGCTGCGCCAGGTCCGCCGGTTCGAAAATCGCCGCGACGACCCGCTGATCGACGAGGCGCTGTCCCGGCTGGGTCGGGCGCGCACCGCCGCACCCGCTGCGGCGGCGTCCGACAGCGGACCAAGCGCCACGACCCCCAACAAGGATACCCCCGACATGATGGCACGCCTGCGTCCCCTGACCGACGAAGACCGCATCCAGCGCGAGGCCCTGCGCATCCTGCGCCGGTTGTGCGAAAGCGGCACCCTGCTGGCGATCGCCCCCGAGATGCCGCGCGCGGTGATCCTGAAGGAGACCGCCGATGGCGGCACCGCGCGCATCGCCGTGCTCGACCGCGAGGTGGCGCAGGTGTTCGCGCTGAAGGACTGGATCGTGTGCCGCCGCGCGGGACGGGTGGCGACCTACGGCATCACGCCGGCGGGGCGGGCCGCGCTCAAGCGGATGCTGGCCGAGCAGGCCGACCACACCGGCCTGGCCGAGGCCCCCGCGCCCTTCGCCGCACAGCACCGCGAGATGGCCGAGCGCACCCTCCACCATGCCGACGGCCCCGACGAGCGGCTGCGCGTCAACGTCGCCGAAAGCCCCGCCGCGATGCTGTCGCGGCGCAAGGGCGCGGACGGCAAGCCGTTCCTGTCGGCCGATCTGCTGGCCGCAGCCGAGCGCCTGCGCGAGGATTTCGAGCTGGCGCAGATCGGCCCGCGCGTGGCGCAGAACTGGGACCGGTTCCTGACCGCCGGCGGGCGCGGCGGGTTCTCGGGGCGGGGTCCGGCCGACGGGCCGCGCGATGCGCGCGAACGGGTGGCGGCGGCGCTGCGGGATCTGGGTCCGGGGCTGGGCGACGTGGCGCTGCGCTGCTGCTGTTTCCTGGAGGGGCTGGAGGCCACCGAGCGGCGCATGGGCTGGTCGGCGCGCTCGGGCAAGATCGTGCTGCGCATCGCCCTTGTGCGCCTGCGCCGACACTACGACGAGACCGCCGGCGGGCGCGGCCCGATGATCGGCTGATCCGGTGCGGGGCGGCGCGGCCGCCTGGCCCGTCGTCACGTCCCGTTGAGGGGGGCGGGGGCGGGCCTTGCGTCCTTTGCGTTTGCCGCCGGGCTCCCTATCTATGCGCGCAGGGCCATGGCCGGGCCGCCCGGTGGGCGCACGGCCCCAAGGAGGATTGCCGATGACATCACGGGAACCGAACGCACGATCCGCACCGCGCGCCATTGCCATGCGCGCCCCGCGGGTCGAGCCGCTGCGGATGCTGGCGGGGCTGGTGCTGACGCTGATCGTGGCGCTGGCACTGGCGCTGCCGGCGCTGGCGCGGATGCCCGACAGCTTTGCCGACCTGTCCGAACGGGTGAGCCCGGCGGTGGTCAACATCACCACCACCACCACCGTCGCCGGTCGCCCCGAGGGCGGGCCGCCCATCCCCGAAGGCTCTCCGTTCGAGGATTTCTTCCGCGACTTCTTCGACCGCCGCGGCGGCCCCGGTCCCGAGAACAACCGGCCGCGCCGCAGCCAGGCGCTGGGATCGGGCTTCGTGATCTCGGACGACGGGTTCATCGTGACCAACAACCACGTCATCGAGGGCGCCGACGAGATCCGGGTGGAGTTCTTTTCCGGCCTGGAGCTGCAGGCCGAGCTGGTGGGCACCGACCCGCTGACCGACCTCGCGCTGCTGAAGGTCGATCACGCCAGCCCGCTGCCGCATGTCCCCTGGGGCGACAGCGAGGCCGCGCGCGTGGGCGACTGGGTGATCGCCGTGGGCAATCCGCTGGGGCAGGGGTTCTCGGTCTCGGCCGGGATCATTTCGGCCAAGGGGCGCGCGCTCCAGGGCAGCTTTGACGACTATATCCAGACCGACGCGGCGATCAACCGCGGCAACTCGGGCGGGCCGCTGTTCAACATGGACGGCGAGGTGATCGGCGTGAACACCGCGATCCTGTCGCCGACCGGCGGGTCGATCGGGATCGGGTTCGCGATGTCCTCGGCGGTGGCCACGCGGGTCGTGGACCAGTTGCAGCAGTTCGGCGAAACCTCGCGCGGGTGGCTGGGCGTGCGCATCCAGGACGTCAGCGACGAGATCGCCGAGGCGATCGGGCTGGACGGCGCGCGCGGCGCACTGGTCACCGACGTCCCCGAAGGCCCCGCGCAGGAGGCCGGGGTGCAGTCGGGCGACGTGATCGTGCGCTTTGACGGCGGCCCCGTGGCCGACACCCGCGATCTGGTGCGCCGCGTCGGCAACGCCGAGGTCGGCCGCGAGGTCCAGCTGGGCGTGTTCCGCGAGGGTGACGAGGTCGAGGTGACGGTCGTGCTCGGCCGTCGCGAGGCCGCCGAAGGCGCTCCCATGCGGCCCGCCCCCGCCCCCGAGGCCCCGGCCCGGGTCGACCTTCTGGGCCTGTCGCTGCAACCGCTGAGCGATGCGCTGCGCGACGAGCTGGGCCTGCCGTCGGGAATGGACGGGCTGGCGATCACCGCCGTGGACGAGGACAGCGAGGCCTGGACCAAGGGCCTGCGCGCCGGCGACGTCATCACCGAGGCCGGACAGACCTCGGTCGACAGCCTCGCCGCCTTCGAGGACCAGATCGCGCAGGCGCAGGAGGCCGGGCGGCGCTCGTTGCTGCTGCTGATCCGCCGCGGGGGCGAGCCGCGCTTCGTGGCCATCGCCATCGCGGACTGACGCCACGGGGCCGCCCGGGCGCCGCATGCCCGGGCGGTCCGGGGCGGGGGAATTTTCCGCACCGGCTGCTTTGGGGCTTTGATTGCCCCGTCGAAAGCCATAAATGGACCAAGGTCGGCGGACGAGGTCTGCGCACCCGGCGCCGCGTCAAGGGAGAGTATCATGCTCAACAACATCGGCCTTCCCGGCCTGATCCTGCTGGCCATCGTCGTGCTCGTGCTGTTCGGGCGGGGCAAGATCGCCTCGCTGATGGGCGAGGTCGGCAAGGGCATCACCGCCTTCAAGCGCGGCGTCAAGGACAGCACCGAGGAGAGCGATCGCGCGCTGGAGGAGGCCCGTGACGTCACCCCGGAAGACGGCACCCGGCCGGAGGCTGCGCGCCGCGAGACCCCCGCGGACACCACCGCTGACCGCAACAAGGCCTGAGCCCGCCTGCGGGGCGCGCGCACCCGCGCGCGTCGCCGCCGCGGCATGGTGAGCGCACATGTTCGACATCGGCTGGACCGAGCTTCTGATCATCGGGATCGTCGCCCTCATCGTGGTGGGGCCCAAGGACCTTCCGGGGATGTTCCGCACTCTGGGGCGGGTCACCGGCAAGGCCCGCGCGATGGCGCGCGATTTCCAGCGTGCCATGGAGCAGGCTGCCGACGATTCCGGCGTCAAGGACATGGCCAAGGAGTTCCGCGACGCCGCCTCGGCCAAGGATTTCGGCACCGACGCGCTGAAGGATCTCGGCCGCGATCCCGCGAAATGGGCCCGTGACGCCGCGCGCAAGTCGATCCTGAGCCCCGAGGAACAGGCCGAGGCCGAGGCGTCCGACGCCGCGGCGGGCGCCGCCACCCGCGGCCCGGCCACCGAGGCGCTGGC
>NZ_NHSD01000075.1 GCF_016653255.1 Rhodobaculum claviforme | reverse complement strand
CCGGCCGCGACCCCGCCACGCGGCACCGCCGCCGTCAACGCGCGCGCGGGCGACGCGACTGGCCAGCCCGACTCCACCGCACCGCAGGCGGCCGCGCCGGGGCGGTCGTCGGGGGCGGTGCGGCCGCCCGTGACACCTATCCCGGCGAGGTCATCCGCCGACTGCGCGCCACCCCACAGGCCCGCGTACGCGGCCGCGGCGAGGTCACGGTGAGCTTCACGATCACCCCTGCGGGCGCGGTGGCGGGCGTGGTGGTGCAGCGCGGCTCGGGGCAGCCCGCGCTTGATGCCGCAGCCCTTGACCACATCCGCCGCGCCGCCCCCTTTCCGCCGCCGCCCCCCGGCGCACAGACCCGCTTTACCCTGCCCGTCAGCTTTCGCTGAGAACGCCCGCCACCACGCGGACTGGGTGAACAGGTGAATAGTTGACAATTTTACTCAGGTGATTCATCCTGAGGTCCAGATATGCGCCAGCGAACCGCCAGCGACCACGTACCGCCTTTGCGCCGGAGATCCGCATGCGTCATACCTCCCTCCTGATTGCCATGACCGGGCTTGCCCTGCTGGGGCGCCACACCGGCCCGGGGGTGCCCGCGCCATCGGCGGCCCGACCGGCCACGCCCGGGCGCCCCCCGCTCCGGCGCGCGGCCCTGCTGGCGGCGCTGTCCCGGTCCGCACCCACAGCCGCGGCGCGCACCGCCCGCGCCCTGACGAAGGAGACCCGGCCATGAACCGACCCCACGCAACCCCCGCACAGGACACAGCGCCCGCCGACCCCGCCGCCCTGCGCGCGGCAATGGCGCAGCACCGCAACAAGCGCTCGCGCGATCTGGCCGACATGCTGGGCGTGCCCGAAGCCGCCCTGCTGGCGGCACAGACGGGGCCGGAGGTGGTGCGCATCGACGCCCGGCCCGACCGGCTGATCCCCGCCGTCCGGACCCTGGGCGAGGTTCTGGCCCTGACCCGCAACGCATCATGCGTGCACGAACGCACCGGCACCTACGAGGACTGGCACCCCGGCGACCACGCCGCCATGGTGCTCGGCTCCGAGATCGACCTGCGGATCTTTCCCGCGCACTGGGTGCACGGCTTTGCGATGACCGGCCGACGGCCCAGCCTGCAGGTGTTCGACGCCGCGGGCGATGCGGTGCACAAGGTGCATTTCCGCGACGGCTCGGACCGCGCCGCCTTCGACCGGCTGGTGGCCGCGCTGGCGCTGGACGCGCAGCCCGATACCATCGCCCTCGCACCGCGTGCCGCGCCCGAGGGTGCCCGCGCCAACCCCGACCGCGCCGCGGACTTGCGCGCGCGCTGGGCGGGGCTGACCGACACGCACCAGTTCCTGGGGCTGGTGCGCAAGCTGAAGATGACCCGCCTGGGCGCCTATCGCACCGTGGGCGCGCCGATGGCCACGCCGCTGGCGCCGCAGGCGGTGACCGACCTGCTGCACGGCGCAGCGCTGGCGGGCGTCGAGGTGATGCTCTTTGTCGGCAACACCGGCTGCATCCAGATCCACGGCGGCCCGATCGAGAAGATCGTGCCCACCGGCCCCTGGATCAACGTGCTGGACCCCCGCTTCAACCTGCACCTGCGCACCGACCACATCGCCGAGGTCTGGCGCGTGGACAAACCCACCCGCCACGGCCCCGCCCTGTCGGTCGAGGCCTTTGACCACGACGGGCAGCTGATCCTCCAGGTCTTCGGCAAGCGCGGCGCGGGCCTGCCGGCCTGGGAGGCGCTGGCGCACAGCCTGCCCGCCCCCGAGGCGGTGGCGCCATGATCCGCGCGGCACTGGTCCTTGCGCTGCTGGCGACCCCGGCGGCTGCGGCCGAGCGGGTGGTCAGCCTCGGCGGCGCGATCACCGAGATCGTGGTGGCGCTCGGGCAGGGGGATCGGCTGGTGGCCCGCGACGCGACCTCCACCTGGCCGGAGACGGTCACCGCCCTGCCGGACGTGGGCTACATGCGCGCGCTCTCGGCCGAGGGGGTGCTGTCGGTCGCCCCGGACCTGATCCTCGCGGCCGAGGGCGCCGGCCCGGCCGAGGCGGTGTCGATGCTGCGCGCCGCCCGCGTGCCGTATGTCGAGGTGCCCGAGGCCACCGACGGCGCCGGTGTGCTGCACAGGATCAGCGCCGTCGCCGGGGCGCTGGGCGTTGCCGAGCGCGGGGCCGCGCTGGCCGAGGCCGTGGCGGCGGACCTCGCCCGGCTGGAGGGGCTGCGGGCGGAGGTGGCGCGCCCGGCGCGGGTGCTGTTCGTGCTGTCGATGCAGGGCGGGCGGCTGATGGCCTCGGGCACCGGCACCGCGGCCGACGGGATCATCCGGATGGCCGGGGGCGCGAATGTCATCACCGACTTTGCCGGCTATCGCCTGCTGTCCGACGAGGCGGTGCTGGCCGCCGCGCCCGATGTGGTGCTGATGATGGATCGCGGCGACGGCCATGCGGTGGCGGCGGATGACCTGTTCGCCCATCCCGCCCTTGTGGCCACCGCCGCGGGGCGCGACCGCAGGCTGGTGCGGATGGACGGGCTGCTGCTGCTGGGCTTCGGCCCCCGCACGGCGCAGGCGGCGCTGGCGCTGCACCGTGCGCTGTATCCCCTCGCACCGGCGGAGGGCTGAATGGTCGCCCTGCCCTGGCCCGGCCGCCGCGCGGCGATCGAGGACGGCGACCGCTCCGCCCGCGCCCGGACGGTGATGGCGGGGCTGCTGGGGCTCGTGGCCGTGGCGTCGGTCGCGAGCCTGGCCACCGGGGCTGCGGGGGTGTCGCTGTGGCAGGCGCTGGCCAGCCTCGCGCGTGGCGAAGCGCTGGGGCTGCGCGAACAGGTGGTGATCCTCGACATCCGCCTGCCGCGGCTGGCGCTGGGGCTGATGGTGGGGGCGGCGCTGGCGGTGGGCGGCGCGGTGATGCAGGGGCTGTTCCGCAACCCGCTGGCCGATCCGGGGCTGGTGGGCGTGGGCGCGGGTGCGGGCCTTGGTGCGGTGGTGGCCATCGTGCTGGGCGGGCTGTTGCCCGCCGGGGTGGCGGCGGCCGTGGGCGTCCACATCGTGCCGCTGGCGGCGTTTCTCGGGGGCTGGGCCACGACGCTGCTGCTTTACCGCGTCTCGACCCGTGGGGGGCGCACGTCGGTGGCGACGATGCTGCTTGCGGGGCTTGCGCTGGGGGCGCTGGCGGGGGCGCTGACGGGCATTCTCGTCTATGTCGCCGACGACCGGCAACTGCGGGACCTGACCTTCTGGGGGCTGGGCTCGCTTGCGGGCGCGAACTGGACCAAGGTGTGGACGGCGGCGCCCATCATCCTCGGCGCGCTGGTTGCCGCGCCTTTCCTTGCGCGCGCGCTCAACGGGTTGGCGCTGGGCGAGGCCGCGGCGGCGCACATGGGCGTGCCGGTGCAGCGCGCCAAGACCCTGGCGATCCTGACGGTCGCCGCCGCCACCGGGGCGGCGGTGGCGGTGTCGGGGGGCATCGGCTTCGTCGGCATCGTGGTGCCACATCTGCTGCGCCTTGCCATCGGGCCGGACCACCGCTTCCTGCTGCCCGCCGCCGGCCTGCTGGGCGCGGCGCTTCTGGTGCTGTCGGACATCGTGGCGCGCAGCATCATCGCCCCGGCCGAACTGCCCATCGGCATCGTCACCGCCGTCCTGGGCGCGCCGGTGTTCCTGTGGATCCTGCTGCGCCGCCGCGGCGTGGTGGACCTGTGATGCTGAGCGCCTGCGGCATCGCCGTGCGGCTGGGGCGCACGCGGGTCCTGCGGGGCGTGGACTTCGACGCCCGCCCCGGGGCGCTGACCGCCATCGTCGGCCCCAACGGATCGGGCAAGACCACGCTGTTGCGCGCGCTGGTGGGCGATCTGGCGCACGACGGCACCGTCCTGCTGGACGGCACACCGCTGTCACGGCTCGACCCGTGGGTTCTGGCGGCCCGCCGCGCCGTGCTGCCGCAGGCCACCCCGCTGGCATTTCCCTTCACCGTGCACGAGGTGGTGGGCCTCGGACTTGCCGCCGGGGCCCACGCGACGGAGCCGGGCATTGCCGCCGCCGCCCTGGCCGCGGTGGGCCTGGAGGGCTGTGGCGCGCGCTTCTTTCAGGAGCTGTCCGGTGGCCAGCAGGCGCGCGCGCACCTCGCCCGCGTGCTGGCGCAGGTCTGGGAACCGGTGGCGCAGGACCGCGCCCGCTGGCTGTTCCTCGATGAGCCTGTCGCCAGTCTCGACATCGGCCATCAGCTGCAGGTGATGCGGCTGGCGCGCGACTACGCCGCCCGCGGCGGGGGCGTGGTGGCGGTGATGCATGACCTCAACCTGACGGCGATGTTTGCCGATGCCGTGACGCTGATCCACGAGGGCCGGGTGCTGGCCGCGGGTCCGCCGGCCGACGTGCTGACGGATGGCACCCTCTCCCACGCCTATGGCTGCCCCCTGCGCACCAATCGCCCGCCCGCCCCGGGGCAGGTGTTCGTGCTGCCACAGGCGGTGGCCGA
>NZ_NHSD01000074.1 GCF_016653255.1 Rhodobaculum claviforme | reverse complement strand
GGCTGGGGATCTTCCTCGGCACGGTGGGGCTGGACAACCAGACCGGGCTGCCGCGGTTGACGTTCGGCTACACCGAGCTGATGGACGGGATGCCGCTGATCGCGGTCGCCATCGGCACGCTGGCACTGTCGGAGATGTTCATCCAGTCCGAGAAGCTGCGCTACGATCGCGCCAACATGGGCGTGAAGCTGGAACACCGGCCCGACGACCACATCACCTGGCCGATCCTGCGCGGCATCATGCCCACGATCCTGCGCGGCACCGGGGTGGGCACCTTTGTCGGCGCGCTGCCGGGGCTGGGGCCGTCGGTGGGGTCGTTCATGTCCTATGGCATGACACAGCGCGCGGCCAGGGACCCCGAGACCTTCGGCAAGGGCAACCCCAAGGGCATCGCCGCCTCGGAATCGGCCGACAACGCGGTGATCCCGGCGGCGCTGATCCCGCTGTTCGGGCTGGGCATCCCGGGCAATGTCTCGGCGGCGCTGCTGATCGGGGCGTTCGCGATCCATGGCATCACGGTGGGGCCGCTGTTGCTGCGCGACAGCCCGGAGCTTCTGTATTCGATCTTTGCGGGGATGATCCTCGCCTCGGTGCTGATGTTGGCGCTGGGGTGGTTCGGGCTGATGGTGTTCGCCCAGATCACCCGGGTGCCGCCGCATGTGGTGATCCCGGTCGTGGTGTTCTTCTGCCTCGCGGGGATGATGCTGCAGGGCTACGGCACCTTCGGGCTGGTGATCCTGATGGCCTTTGCGCTGCTCGGCTATCTGATGAAGAAATACGACTACTCCTTCGTCACATTCCTTGTGGCCTTCATCATCACCCCGATGCTGGAGCTGAACCTGCGCCAGTCCATCATCCTGTCGCGCGGCAACTGGTCGATCCTTCTGGACCGGCCCATCGCGCTGTTCTTCATCGTCTGCACGGCGATTGCGCTGGTGATGCTGGCGTGGCGCACGGTGCGCACGGGCAAGCCCGTCGCCCCCGCAGACTGACCCACCCCACGGAGGAAACAATGACCCGCAAGATCCTGCTCGCCGCCGCCATGCTGGCCGGCACCGCGCCCGCGGCCCTGGCCGAGTGGCAACCCGAGCGTCCCATGACCATGGTCATCGGCTTTGCCGCCGGCGGCTCCACCGACATCCAGGGCCGCGTGCTCGCGCGTGTGCTGGAGGAGCATTTCGGCCAGCCCGTCAACGTGGTGAACCAGCCCGGCGGCGGCGGGGCGGTGGCGCTGACGCGGTTCCTGAATGCAGCCCCCGACGGGCACACCTTCATGTTTGGGGTGCAGCTGGGCCTGACGTTCTCGCCCATCGTGACGCAGACGGAATACGACATCGACGATTTCCGCTATGCCGGCACGCTGGTGGGCGGGCAGTTCGGCGTGGTCGCGCGCGGCGATGCCCCCTACCAGACCTTCGAGGAGCTGATCGCCCACGGGCAGCAGAACCCCATGACCTATGCCCAGCAGCTGCCGATGGACGAGGCGATCATGCGCCGCATCGCCGAGGCCGAGGGCATCGACCTCGCCATCGTGCCCACGGGGGGCGGGGGCGGCATGGCCCCGCTCCTGCTGGGCGGCGAGGTGGACTTCGCGTTCTCGGGCGGCACGCATGCGCAATACACCCCCACCGGCGAGATGACGGTGCTGGCGTTCCTGACGCGCGAACGCTCCCCCTTCTATCCCGACGTGCCGACGCTGGAGGAGCTGGGCTACCCCTACGCCATGGACGACTTCCGGTCGTTCTTCCTGCCCGGCGACAGCCCCGACCACATTGTCGCCGCGTTCGAGGACGCCGCGCGCTTTGCCACCCAGGCCCCGCGGTTCGTGGAGGTGACGGTCGAGAACACCCTCCACCCGATCGTGTTCATGGACGCCGAGGAGACCGAGGCCACCATCCGCGAAATCCGCGCCGCCAACGAGGCGCTCATGGCCGACTGAACGGCCGAACCCCCGACAGGAGAGACCGCGATGAACAGAAGAACCCTGATCGCCACGACGCTGGCGACGACGCTGGCCGCCACCCTGGCCGCCCCCGCCGCCATGGCCGCCGACTGGCCGACGCGGCCGCTGACCATGGTCATCGGCTTTGCGCCGGGCGGGTCCACCGACATCCAGGGCCGCGTGCTGGCCCGCGTGATGGAGGAATACCTCGGCCAGCCCGTGAACGTGGTCAACCAGCCCGGCGGCGGATCGGCCGTGGCCTTCACCCGGCTGAAGAACACCACGCCCGACGGCTATACCTTCCTGTTCGGCGGGACCACGGCGCTGACCTTCACCCCGATCATCACGGCGGTGGAGTACGAGATCGACGATTTCGAATACCTCGCCGCCGTGGCCATCGGCCAGAACGCCATCGTCACCTCGGCCGAGCAGCCGTTTGCGACCTTCGACGAGATCATCGAATACGGCCGCGAGAACCAGATGACCTATGCCCAGCAGACCCCGCTGGACGAGGCCATCATCCGCGCCATCGCGGAACAGGAGGGGCTGGACCTCGCCATCGTGCCCACCGGCGGCGGCGGCGGCATGGCGCCGCTGGTGCTGGGCCGCGAGGTCGACTTCGCCTATTCCGGCGGCACCCACGCCCAGTACACCCCCACCGGCGAGATGGTCGTGGCCGCCTTCATGTCGGCCGAGCGCAGCCCGTTCTATCCCGACGTGCCCACGCTGATGGAGCTGGGCTACGACTTCGCGATCGAGGACTACCGTTCCATCATCGTGCCGCAGGGCGTGCCGGACGAGGTGAAGGCGCGGCTGATCTCGGCGGCCGAGCATGCCTCCACCGCGCAGGCCTTCATCGACATCACCGAAGGCAACACCTTCTTTCCGGTGGTCTTCATCGGCCAGGAGGAGATGGAGGACAGCGTCCGCCGCATCCGCACCGCCACCGAGGAGGTGATGGCCGACTGAGCCGTCATCGGTCTCGGCTGCGCATCCCGCAGCCGAGACCCGCCATACGGCACCGCGATCACGCGGCGACCGGCGCGGCGGCCCCCTGCCGCCGCGCCATCCACACCAGCAGCGGGCCCGCCACCAACAGCGACGAGGTCGTGGCGATCAGCACGCCCGCGATCATCGGCCAGGCAAAGCCCGCCACCGCCGGACCACCCCAGATCGCCATCGGGATCAGCGCGGCCAGTGTGGTGCCCGAGGTGAAGACGCAGCGCGCCAGCACCTGGTCGAGGCTGCGGTCCACCACCCCCGCAAGGCCCACACGCTGCACCCGCGTCAGGTTCTCGCGCACGCGGTCGAAGACCACGACCTTGTCGTTGACCGAATAGCCGATCAGCGTCAGTACCGCGACGACGGTGGTCAGGTTGACCTCCCACCCCGCCAGCGCGATCACGCCCAGCGTCACGACCACGTCGAGCGCCAGCACGGCGATGGCCGAGGCGGCGAAGTGCCATTCGAACCGCAGCCAGATGTAGACCAGCATCGCCAGCACCGCCGCCGACAGCGCCAACGCGCCGGACCAGGCCAGCTCGCCGCTGATCGTCGGGCCGACGAGGTCGATCTGCTCGAACGCAACGCCGGGGACCACGGCGCGCACCGCCGCCTCCAGCGCCGTGACCGTGGCCTGCGTCGCGTCGCCTTGCAGGCGCAGCAGCACCTCGGTCGGGGCGCCGAAGGTCTGCAGGGCTGCATCGCCGAACCCCGCAAGCGCGGCGCGAAGCTCCGCCAGCGCGATGGGCTGCGGCGCGCTCAGCTTCATCTGCACGCCGCCGGTGAAGTCGATCCCCCACTGCGGCCCCGGCCAGGCCAGCGCGGCCAGCGCGACCACCGACAGCACCCCCGCCCCCGCCAGCGCCAGCCGACCGTGGCGCAGCAGCGACCGCCGGACGGGCGCGGGCACCCGGCCCAGCAGCGGCGGGATCTCCAGCCGCTTGAGCCGCCGCGCGCGGGCCCAGCCCTCCATCACGATGCGCATCAGGGTGATGGCGGTGAACATCGACACCAGGATGCCCACGGTCATGGTCACCGCAAATCCGCGGATCGCCCCCGCCCCCAGCGTGAACAGCAGCCCCATGGCCAGAAGCGTGGTCACATTGGCATCGAGGATCGTGCCCCAGGCGCGGTCGTACCCCTGCGCCAGCGCCTTCATCGCGCCCGCGCCCCTCGCCGTCTCCTCGCGGATGCGGCTGAAGATCAGGACGTTGGCGTCGACCGCGATGCCGAGGCACAGGATGATGCCTGCGATCCCCGGCAGCGTCAGCGTGGCCCCGATCAGGCCCAGCGCCGCCAGCGTCAGCGCGACGTTCAGCCCCAGGATGGCCGAGGCCACAAGCCCCCAGGCGCCATACAGCCCGACCATGATCACGACGACCAGCCCCAGCCCCGCCAGCCCCGCGACCAGCC
>NZ_NHSD01000073.1 GCF_016653255.1 Rhodobaculum claviforme | reverse complement strand
GATGGAGCCCCCCCGACAGCCCCGCGATGCCCAGCGCGCCAACGACACCCACCACCGCCGCCTCGGTCGGCGAGGCCAGCCCGCCATAGATCGAGCCGATCACCGCCACGATCAGCCCCACCGTGGGCAGCAGGCGCGCAGCGGCGCGGCCCTTCTCGGCCCAGCTCGCGGGGGGCTCCATCGCGGGCATGCGGTGGCGGTTCAGCATCGCCCAGATCATGATGTAGCCCGAGAACATCGCCGCCAGCATCAGACCCGGCACCACCCCCGCCAGAAACAGCCGGGCGATCGACTGCTCGGTCGCGGCCCCGTACACGATCAGGATGATCGACGGCGGGATCAGGAACCCGAACGTCCCCGCCCCGGCCAGCGTGCCGATGGACATGTCGGTGTCATAGCCGCGCGCGCGCAGCTCGGGCAGCGACATCCGCCCGACCGTGGCCGTGGTCGCCGCCGACGACCCCGACACGGCCGCGAACAGCGCGCAGCCGAACACGTTGACATGCAAAAGCCGCCCCGGCAGTCGCCGGGTGAACGGCGCCAGCCCCGTGAACATGTCCGACGACAGCCGCGAGCGGAACAGGATCTCTCCCATCCACACGAACATCGGCAGCGCCGTCAGGTCCCAGCTGTTGAGCGACCCCCACACCTTGGACGAGAACGCCAGCTGCGCGGGGATCGACGTGGCCAGCTCCAGCGCCACCAGCCCCACGGCGATCAGCGCAAACCCCACCCACAGCCCCGCGAACAGCAGCGCGAACAGCACGACCACAAGGATCAGCGACAGCACCCCGATGCTCATGCGTCCTCCTCCGGGGTGGTGCCGCGGGCGCGTTCGGCGGCGCGGAACGCCGGGATGCCGCGCAGGGCGCTCCAGGCCTCGTCCGCCAGCGCCAGCGCGAACAGCCCGAGGCCCAGCGCCATCACGCCCTGCGGGATCCACAGCGGCACCCGCACCATGCCGAACGACAGCGTCCCGAACTGAAAGCTGTCAAGCGCGCGCGCCCCCACCGCCCAGGCCGCGAACACCGCCAGTCCCAGCGCGATCACCAGCACCACCAGCGTCAGCGCCCGCTGCACGCCGGGCCCGCCCAGCTTCTGCACCAGCGTGACCCGAACATGCCCGCCCGCCCGCAGCGTCGCCGGCAGCGCCAGCATGGTGGCGGCGACGAACAGGAACCCCCCGATCTCGGCCAGCGAGGGGACCTGAAGGCCCAGCGCGGTGCCACCCGCCAAGACCAGCGCCCGGTCGAGCACCCGGCCCAGAACCTGCGCCAGCACCAGCGCCGCGATGGCGACCATCGCCCCGCAGGCCGCCACCATCGCCGCCCCGTAGATCGTATCGAGCACCCGTCGCATCACCGTCCTTCCGCCGTTTCCGGGGGGCGCCCGGCCGCGCGCCGCCTGTCGCGTTGATCGTGCCCCGCTGACGGTGGCCCGACGACCATGGCCCGAGGGTGGGAGCGGCCGGGACCACCCGCCCGCCCGCCAGAGCGTCAGTCGGCCCGTCAGCAGGGGGCGTCAGCAGGGCGCGTCAGGGGGGCGCGTCAGTCGGCCCGGTACGCCTCGATCACGGCGGCGCCCGCGTCGCCCGCGCGGTCCAGCCACTCGGCGGTCATGGTCTCACCGACCTCCTGCATGGCGCCCAGCAGCGCATCGGTGGGGGTGTCGACGGCCATGCCGTTTTCCTCCAGCGCGGCGATCTGGGTGTCGGTCTCGGCGCGCGACATCTCCCAGCCGCGGGTCTCGGCGGCGTCGGCGGCCGCCATCAGGGCGGCGCGGGCGTCGTCCGGCAGGGCCTCCAGCGCGCGGGTGTTCACGAAGACGATGTTCTTGGGCAACCACGCCTGCACGTCGATGAAATGGCTGGTGTAGTCCCAAGCCTGGCTGGACACGCCGGTCGAGGGCGAGGTGATCATCGCCTCCACCCGCCCGGTGGAGAACGCGGTGGGGATGTCGCCGGCCTCCACCTGCGTCGGCACCATGCCCAGAAGCTGGGCCATGCGCTCGGTCGCGGCGTTGTAGGCGCGGAAGGTCTTGCCCTGCAGCTGCGCGGGCTCGGTCACGGCCTCGCCCAGGAACAGGCTCTGGCCCGGCCACGGCACCGAGAACAGCACCGTCAGGCCCTGGGCGGCCATCCGCTCCTCCACCGCCGCGCGCGAGGCGGCCCACAACGCCTCGGCGTCGTCATAGCTGGCGGCGAGGAAGGGGATGCTGTCGACCTCGAAGATCGGGTCCTCGTTGGCCAGTCGGGACAGCAGGATCTCGCCGATGGGCACGAGGCCCTGGCGCACGCCGTCCTTGATCTCGGCGTGGCCGACCAGCGAATTGGCCGAATGCACGGTGATGTCCAGCGCGCCGCCGGTGGCGTCGCGGACATCATCGGCGAACTGCATGATGTTCATGGTGTGGAACACCGTGTCGCCATAGGGGGTGGGCATGTCCCAGCGGGTCTGGGCGGCGGCGGGGGTGGCCACTGCCAGCGCCAGCGCGGCCAGCGCCATACGGGACAGGGCGATACGGGAATGGTGGGTCATGGGCGGTGCCTCCGCTGTTGCGGGCCGTTATGGGTCCGGGGGCGCGGCCCGGCCACTCGGCGGCGCCCAAGCGAAAGGTTGACGATACGTCTTCATTTTGTCAACGATTTGATCCTGTGGCGGCGGGCAGGCTGGATCAAGGAGCGGAAAATGGGCGCAGCGTGGGATTTCTGGGTGGACCGGGGCGGCACCTTCACCGACATCATCGGCCGCGATCCCGACGGTGCGCTGCACCCGCTGAAGCTGCTGTCCGAGAACCCGGAGGCCTATGAGGATGCCGCGGTCGAGGGCATCCGCCAGCTGCTGGGCGGCACCATCGACGCCGCCCGCATCGACATGGTCCGCATGGGCACCACCGTCGCCACCAACGCCCTGCTGGAGCGCAAGGGCGACCGCACCGCGCTGCTGATCACGCGCGGCTTTCGCGACGCGCTGCGGCTGGGCTATCAGGCGCGGCCCGACATCTTTGCCAAGCGGATCATCCTGCCGGAGCAGCTCCATGAGCGGGTGATCGAGGTCGACGAACGGCTGAGGGCCGACGGCACGGTGGAGACCGCGCTGGACCTGGCCCCGCTGGAGGGGCCGCTGGCCGAGCTGCGCGCCGATGGCATCGACGCCGTGGCCATCGTGCTGATGCATGCCTGGAAGAACCCCGCGCACGAGGCCGCGCTGGCCGCGCATGTCCGCGCCATGGGCTTTGGCCAGGTGTCCGTCAGCCACGAGGTCAGCCCGCTGATCAAGCTGGTGGGGCGCGGGGATACCACCGTGGTGGACGCCTACCTGTCGCCGATCCTCGCGCGGTATGTCGCGCGGGTGGCGGGCGCGCTGGGGGCGACACCGGCGGGCCAGCCGGGTCCGACGTTGCAGTTCATGATGTCCTCGGGCGGGCTGACGGCGGCGGAACGGTTCCAGGGCCGTGACGCGATCCTGTCGGGGCCCGCGGGCGGCGTGGTGGGCATGGCGCAGACCGCCGCCATCGCGGGCTTCGCGCGCACCATCGGCTTCGACATGGGCGGCACCAGCACGGACGTCGCCCATTACGCCGGCGATTACGAGCGTGCCTTCGACACCGAGGTCGCGGGCGTGCGCATGCGCGCGCCGATGCTGCGGGTCCATACGGTGGCGGCGGGGGGCGGCTCGATCCTGCACGCCGATCCGGGGCGGTTCCGGGTGGGGCCTGATTCGGCCGGCGCCGACCCCGGCCCGGCGTGTTACCGCCGCGGCGGGCCGCTGACGGTGACGGATGCCAACGTCATGCTGGGCAAGCTCAACCCCGATCTGTTCCCCGCCATCTTCGGCCCCGGACAGGACCAGCCGCTGGACCGCGACACCGTGGCCGAGGCCTTTGCCGGGATCGCCGAGGGCGAGGGCAAGACCGCGGAGGAGGTCGCCGAGGGCTTCGTGCGCATCGCGGTGGAGAACATGGCCAACGCGATCAAGAAGATCTCCGTGCAGCGCGGTTATGACGTGACGCGGTATCTGCTGAACTCCTTCGGCGGCGCGGGGGGGCAGCATGCCTGCCTGGTGGCGGACGCGCTGGGGATGACCTCGGTGCTGGTGCATCCGCTGTCGGGGCTGCTGTCGGCCTATGGCATCGGGCTGGCGCGCGTCGCCACCGCCCGGCAACAGGCGCTGGAGGTCCCGCTGGAGGACGCCAGCCGCGCCCGCATCGACGGAGCGCTGGAGGGGCTGACGGCCGACGTCATGGCCGAGCTGGCGGCCGAGGGGCTGGACCCCGCCACCACCACCACCCGCGCGCTGCTGCACCTGCGCATCGCGGGCACCGACACCGCCCTGCCGATCCCGTATCAAGGCGACCTGGCCGCCGCCCGCGCGGCCTTCGATGCCGCCCACAAGGCGCAGTTCGGCTTCACCGCCGCCGACAGGCCCCTGGTCGTGGAGGCCGCCGAGATCGAAGGCGCCGACGCCGACATCGCCGCCGACCCCGAACCCGAACATCCCGCCCGC
>NZ_NHSD01000072.1 GCF_016653255.1 Rhodobaculum claviforme | reverse complement strand
CCCAGGCCACGGAGACCGCCATGACCGCCCGCCCTGCCCCGACGGACCCCCTCGCCGATCCGGCCGCGACCGTGGCGCGTCATCCCGGCCTGCGCCACGCCCCCGCAACCGCGCGCAACCGTGCGCCGATCCGCGATGCGCTGGCCGAACTCCTCCCTGCCCGGCCCTGCACCGTGCTGGAGGTCGCCTCGGGCACGGGCGAACACGCGCTGTGGATGGCCCGCGCCCTGCCGCATGTCACCTGGATCCCCACCGAGGCGACGGCGGATGGCCAGGCCGCCATCAACGCCTGGCGGGCGCTGTGCCCGGAGCTTGCGGATCGGGTCCCGCCGCCGATGCGGATCGACGCCGCCCATCCCCCCTGGCCCGGCGATCCGGTCGATGGGGTGTTCGCCGCGAACCTGACCCATATCGCACCGTGGGCGGCGACGCTGGGCCTGATCGCCGGGGCGGCCGCGCGGCTGGCACCGGGCGGGCGTCTGCTGATCTACGGCCCGTTCAACGACGGCGGCCGCTTCACCGGACCCGGCAACGCCGCGTTCGACGCCGACCTGCGCCAGCGCAACCCGAACTGGGGCCTGCGCGACCGAGGGGCGGTGGATGCCGCGGCGGCGGCGCAAGGGTTCACCGCCGAACCCGTGCGCACCATGCCCGCCGACAACCGACTGCTCGTCTATCGCAAGGGCTGAGCCCTGCGCGGCCCCCCGGTCGCGCCTGCCCGGCGCGCGCCCCGGATGCCAGCCTTCGGACTGCCACGGCCCGACCACCCCCGCCCGACCACCCTCGCCGGACCACCCACACCGGACCGGCCACACCAGACAGCACCGGCGACGGGCGGACACCTCGCGATGACGGCAGGACCCGGTGGTCGGTGCCATGGCGGTGATGCGCGCGGCGACCAGGCACCCCCGTCCCGCAGCGGCTGCCATCAGCCGCCGTGACATCCAGCCCCCCACAGCAGGGTCCCAGCCGGGCCGAAAACGCCCGCATGGCACCGGAGGGCGGCGTCACGTCCGGCCGCCCGAGCCTGCGGCACGGCCCCGACAGCACGCCCCGACAGCGCGGGCGCGACCAGGCCCGCGCAGCGGCGCATCGCGCCACGGATGCGCACCGCCCTGCGCAACGCCCCGTGCAGGCCCCGTGCAGGGCCCGTGCAGGACCCGTGCAGGGCCCCGCACGCAGGTCCGCCTTGCCACCCGCCCGGCATACAACATGCATCAGTCCCGACACCGCCACCGCCCTGTAGGATGAGCGCGCTGGCGGGTGTCATGGCAGCGCTGCCGGGCCCGCCCGTGACGCATGGGCGCACCGTGACAACGGCCCGTGCGGGGCTGTGGCGCGACGTTGCGTATCGACGGCGCCCCCGTCCCGCCGGTGCGGGCCGTCCGCGGCACCGCGCCGCCCTCTTGTCGGAAAGGACCCGCCCATGAACTGGGACAAGATCGAGGAAGAATGGACCACGATGACCCGCCGCATCCGCGCGGACCTGGGCGACCCGGCGGCGGGCAAGACCGCCCGGCGCCCCGCGCATGCAGCACCGCGATCGCCCGGCCCTGCCCCCGCGGGCATGGGTGATCCGGGCGCCGGTGGTGACACCTCGCCGACCGCATGGTGATGCCGCAGGCCCTGCGGGCGGCGCTCGGATGGGACACGCGCGCGGGCCGACGGTCCGCGCGCGTGGACCTGTGGCGGGACACCGACGTCATTCGCGCCGACCTGTTCGGGGCCGAGCGCCTGGAACATCACGCGATCTCGCTTGCGCGCGCCCAGCCGGTCACGTCCCGGCGCATCCGCGTGATGCCGCTCGCCGCGCGGGTGGATGCGAATGCCGACCGCCTGCTGGCGGCCTATCGCGCCTGCGCGCAGACGGTGCAGGCGCGACGCTCGATCACGCCCGCCGCCGAATGGCTGCTGGACAACTTTCACCTGATCGAACAGCAGGTGCAGCAGATCCGCGACGACCTGCCGCCGGGATACTATCGCCAGCTGCCGAAGCTGGCCGAGGGACCGTTCGCGGGGTATCCGCGGGTCCTCGGCATCGCCTGGGCCTATGTCGCCCACGGCGACAGCCTGCTCAACCCGCCGGTCCTGGCCCGCTTCGTGCGCGCCTATCAGACGGTGGCGCCGCTGACGATCGGAGAGCTGTGGGCGGTGGCGATCACCCTGCGCATCGTGCTGATCGAGAACGCACGCCGGCTGTCCGATGAAATCATGGCCGCCCATGAGCAGCGCGCCCAGGCCGACCGGGTGGTGGACGCCCTGCTGGCGCCGTGCACCGGCGACGCCCCCCCGCCGGCGCTGCGGCTGGCGCAGGCGGTGGCACCGCTGGAGGGCGCGCCGCTGCCGGAGATCCTCGCGGCGCGGATCGCCAAACGGCTGCGCGGCTGCGACCCTGTGCGCACCCCGCTGTGCGGCTGGCTGGATGATCGGCTGGCGGCACAGGACATCACCAGCGACGCGGTGATCCTGCGCGCCCAGCAGCGGCAGGGCGCCTCCAACGTGACCATGCGCAACATCGTCACCAGCATGCGGCTGATCTCCGAGATGGACTGGCAGGACCTGTTCGAGGAGGTCAGCCCGGTCGACGCACAGCTGCGCGCCGGCTCGGATTTCGCCGCGCTGGATTTCGCAACGCGCAACCTCTATCGCACCGCGATCGAGACGCTGGCGCGCGGCGCCGCCATCCCCGAGGCCGAGGTCGCCGCCGCCGCCCTGGCGCGGGCCGCCGATGGCCACGACGACACCACCCGCGATCCCGGGCACTGGCTGATCGGCGCAGGCACCGCGACGCTGGAGCGCGACATCGGCCATCTGCCGCGGCCGGGCGCGCGGGCGATGCGGATCGTGGCGCGGACGGGGCTTGCGGGCTATCTGGGTGCGACCGCCGTGGCCGCGCTGGCGATCCTGGCGCTGGCTGCCTGGGTGTCGGGGGCACAGGGCTGGGGCGCGGTCGCCCTGGCCGTGCTCGGGCTGGGGCTTGCGCTGGAGGCGGGCGTGGCTCTGGTCAATCTGGCGGTCACGCGCCTGGTCGCGCCGCGCCGCCTGCCGGGGCTGGAGCTGGCCGACGGCATCCCGCCCGATCTGCGCTGTCTGGTGGCGGTGCCGGTCCTGCTGAGCAGTTCCGCCGAGGTGGCCGAGGCCATCGCCCGGCTGGAGGTCCATCACCTGTCCAGCACCGGCGGGGCGCTGCATTACGCGCTCGTCTCCGACGGGCGGGATGCCGCCACCGAAACCGAACCGCAGGACGCCGGGCTGATCGCGATGGCCACCGCGGCCATCGCCCGGCTGAACGCGGCGCATCCGTCGCAGGACGGGGCGCGTTTCGTGTTCCTGCACCGGCGGCGGCAGTGGAACCCCTCGATGGGGGTGTGGATGGGCTGGGAGCGCAAGCGCGGCAAGCTGGCCGAGCTCAACCGCCTGCTGCGCGGGGCGACGGACACCAGCTTCGTCGCGCCCGCCACCGTGCCCGGCGGCGTGCGCTTCGTCATCACGCTGGATGCCGACACGCGGCTCTTGCGCGACACCGTGCGGCGGCTGATCGGCAAGATGGCCCACCCGCTGAACCGTCCCCGGCTGGACCCCGCGCTGGGGCGGGTGACACGCGGCCATGGCATCTTGCAGCCGCGCGTCACGCCGGCGCTGGCGGTGGGTGCCGAAGGCTCGGTGTTCCAGCGGATCAATGCGGGGCACGCCGGGATCGACGCCTATGCGGCGGCGATCTCGGATGTCTATCAGGACCTGTTCGACGAGGGGTCGTTCACCGGCAAGGGCATCTATGACGTCGACGCCTTTGCCGGGGCGCTGGCCGGTCGGGTGCCGGAGAACACCATGCTCAGCCATGACCTGTTCGAGGGGATCTTTGCGCGCGCGGGCCTCGTCTCGGACATCGAGGTGGTCGAGGAATTTCCCACCCGCCACGATGTCGCCGCGCGCCGGCAGGACCGCTGGGTGCGCGGGGACTGGCAACTGCTGCCGTGGCTGCTGGGGCGGCGGGCGATGCCGGGGCTGGGCCGATGGAAGATCACCGACAACCTGCGCCGGTCGCTGACGCCGCCGCTGACGCTGGCGGCGCTGGCGACGGGGTGGCTGATGGCGCCGCCGCTGGCGGCGGGCTGGACGCTGGCGGTGCTGGGGATGCTGGCGCTGCCGCATCTGTTGCCGCTGCCGTTCGTGGTGCTGCCGGGGCGCGCCGGCATCACCGCGCGCAGCCATGTCGCGGCCCTTGGCGCGGACGCGCGCGCGGCGGTGGTGCAGATCGTGCTGGGGATCACCTTCCTGCCTGATACGGCGTTTCGGATGGGCGATGCCATCGTGCGCACCGCCGTGCGGCTGGCGGTATCACGGCGCAACCTGCTGGCCTGGATCACCGCCGCGCAGAGCGCGCAGGGCGCGCGCCCCGGCCTGTGGGCGCAGGGGCGCCGCATGGGGTGGGGTGTGGCGCT
>NZ_NHSD01000071.1 GCF_016653255.1 Rhodobaculum claviforme | reverse complement strand
CCACCCACAGGTCCGAGACATAGGCCCCCGCCATCCCCCGCGCGGTCGAATAGAGCGGCGAGAACATCGCAAGCCCCTGGATGCCCGCGCCCTCGGCCACCACCACCCGGGCCAGCGGCGCGGGGCCGAACAGCACCCCCTCCAGCGCGCCGCGCGTGGCGCGATGCGGATCGCCCAGCGCCGCCGACAGCGCCCGCAACCCGGCGTCGAGCGCGTCCAGATCCCGCGGCCCGGCCGGCCTGATCGCAATGTCCATGGCTGTCTCCCACTGTTGCGCGGACGGTGCCAGCGTGCGGCGGCGATTGCAAACCCCCCGGGTCTTGCGCCGGGGCGTGGTTGGCGAAAGGGTGGCGCCAGCCACACCCGGAGGGATCGCGCGTGTCCACCACCGCCCAGACCATCATCACCAACGCCCGCGTCCTGACCATGGACCCCGCCCACCCCCGCGCCGAGGCCGTGGCCATCGCCGACGGCCGCATCCTCGCGCTTGGCAGCGGGGCCGGCATGGCGGCCCTCGGGGGACCGCGGACCGAGGTCATCGACGCAGGCGGCGCCACCGTCCTGCCCGGCTTTGTCGAGAGCCACATGCATCTGCTGCCCGGAGGGGCGGAGCTGGATCACCTGAACCTGCTGGGGGTCAGCGGGGCACAGGCGCTGGGGGCCGCGCTGGGGGCCTTTGCCGCCGCGCGCCCCGACCAGCCGCTGATCTGCGCGCAACAGGCCGATTACGCCATCATGGGCGACCGGGCGGCGACGCGCGGCGATCTGGACGCGATCCTGCCCGACCGGCCGCTGTTGCTGGTGGCCGCCGATCACCACACCGCATGGGCCAATACCGCGGCGCTGCGCGCGGCGGGCATCCTGGGCGGCCGCGCGCTGGACCCGGGCAACGATATCGTCATGGCGCCGGACGGCCAGGCGGCGGGCGAGCTGCGCGAGTTCCAGGCGTTTGGCCCCGTGCTGGCGCTGGCGGGCGAGGAGCGGGTGCACCTGGGCCTCGTGGACGGCTCCGAGCCCGACCCCGCCCCGGGGCCTTCGGGGCGCGCGCATGACCGCCGCCACCTGGCGCGCGGGCTGGCGCATTGCGCGCGCCACGGCATCACCTCGATCGTGAACATGGACGGCAACCGCTATCAGCTCGAACTGCTGGCGGAGCTGCGCGCCGAGGGCGCCCTTACGGCCCGCGTCCGCGTGCCGTTCCATCTGCGCGGCGAACGCCCGCTGGCGGTGCTGGAGCAGGCCAGCGCCATGGCGCGGGACTTCGACGACGACTGGCTCGCGTCGGGGTTCGTCAAGATGTTCATGGACGGGGTGATCGACAGCGGCACGGCGGTGCGCAGCGACGACTATCCCGACCAGCCGGGATGGCGGGGCGATGCGCTGTTCTCGGCGGAGTATTTCGCCGCCGCCTGCGCGGAGGCCGACCGGCGCGGGTTGCAGATCGCCGTGCACGCGATCGGCTGTGGCGCGGTCGCACGCACGCTCGACGGATACGCGGCGGCGCGCGCGGCCAATGGGCCCCGCGACGCCCGCCACAGGGTCGAACACATCGAGCTGATGCGCCGTGACGACATCGCGCGGATGGTCGATCTGGGCGTCGTCGCCTCGGTCCAGCCCTGCCATGTGCCCGGCGCGCTGGATTTTCCGGCCTTTCCGACGCTGGACATGCTGGGGCGCGACCGCTGGCGCGACGGGTTCCTGACGGGCACGCTGGCGCGCGCGGGGGTGCCGGTCGCCTTTGCCAGCGACTGGCCGGTGGCGGATGTGTGCCCGCTGCGCTGCCTCAAGGCGGCCCTGACGCGCCGACCCTTTGCCAAGGACTGCGCCGACGAGCGTCTGGACCTGATGGCCGCACTTGCGGCCTATACCACCGGCGGGGCGTATGCCGAACACACCGAAGGCTGGAAGGGCCGGCTGGCGCCCGGGTTTGCCGCCGACATCGTCGTGCTGTCGCGCGACATCGAGGCCACCGCGCCCGAGGCCATCGACACCCTGTCGGTGGTGCGCACCATCGCGGGCGGCCGCACCGTCTGGGCAGGCTGATCGGCTTGCGGGTCCCGCCCGCCCGGCGTAGGGGCGAACGGGAACGCAGCGGGGGGACAGGACGATGGCGGTGCGGGTGGCGATCAACGGCTTTGGCCGGATCGGGCGGACGGTGCTGCGGGCCTGGGCCCGGCACGCGGCCTGGCCGGGGGTGGAGATCGTGGCGATCAACGACATCGCCACGCCCGAGACCTGCGCCTATCTGTTCGAATACGACAGCGTCTTTGGCCCCTTTCCCGGCCCCGTCACGCTGGAGGACGGCGCGCTGGTGCTGCCGGGCCATCGGCTGCGGCTGACGCGGACCGCGGACCTCGGCACGCTGGATCTGTCGGACATCGACGTGGTGCTGGAGTGCACGGGGCGCGCCGACACCCGTGCGGTGGCCGAGCGCGGCCTTGCGGCGGGGGCGCGGCGGGTGCTGATCTCCGGCCCGTCCGAGGTCGCCGACGCCACCCTCGTGCTGGGCGCCAACGAGGCCGGACTGACCGACGCCCACCGCATCGTGTCGAACGCGTCCTGCACCACCAACGCGCTGGCGCCGCTGGCGCGCCTGCTGGACGATGCGCTGGGCATCCACACCGGCTGGATGACCACGATCCACTGCTATACCGGCAGCCAGCCCACCGTGGATGCCCCCGCCGCCAGCCCCGCACGCTCGCGCGCGGCGGCGCTGTCGATGGTGCCCACCACGACCTCGGCCTCGCACCTGCTGGGGCGGGTGCTGCCGCAGCTGGCCGGGCGGATCGAGGGGGCGGCGGTGCGGGTGCCGGTGGCCTCGGTCTCGGCGGTGGATCTGTCGGTGATGCCCCGCACGCCCGCCACCGTGGCCGAGGTCAGGGACATCCTGCGCACCGCGGGCGGGGTGATCGGCTGGACCGACCGGCCGCTGGTCTCAACCGACCTGCGCGCGCGGCCCGAAAGCATCGTCATGGCCCTGCCCGAGACGCATGTCACCGCGGGCGGGCTGGTGCGGGTGTTCGGCTGGTACGACAACGAGTGGGGATTTTCCTGCCGGATGCTGGACATGGCCGCCCGCATGGGCTGAGCGCCCGCCATGCACCCCGCCTGCCGGACCGGGGCGCCCGCCCGCCCCGGTGCCGGAGGCGTCAGGGCAGCTCGATCGCCAGCGCGACAGGCTCGCCGACCAGAACGCCGCTGGCCTGCGCACCGGCGATGGCCTGCGCGATGCAATCGCGGGTGGTGGTGTGGGTGACGATCAGGACCGGCGCGTGCGGGGCCGCGTGGCCGTACTGGCGCATCCGGTCGATGGAGACCCCGGCGTCGCCCAGCGCGGTCGCGACCTTGGCCAGCGCGCCGGGCTTGTCCAGCAGCGTCATGCGCAGGTACCACTGCGTCGGCGCCGCAGCGCGCGCCGGGACCGCATCGATCAGCGTCGCTGCGGGCTGGCCGAACGTCGGCAGGCGCAGGCCGCGCGCGATCTCGATCACGTCCGACATCACCGCCGAGGCGGTCGGCCCCGCGCCGGCCCCGGCGCCGCGCAGCACGATCTGGCCCACCGCGTCGCCCTCCAGCACCACCATGTTGGTGGCGCCCGGCAACTGGCCCAGCGGGCTGTCGGCGGGCACCAGGCAGGGCGCCATGCGCTGCTCCAGCCCCCGCCCGGTCATGCGGGCCACGCCCAGCAGCTTGATGCGGAAGCCCATGTCGGCGGCCTGGCGGATGTCGTCGATGGAGATGCGCTCGATCCCCTCGATCTCCACCGCGTCGAAGTTCACCCGCGTGCCAAAGCCGATGGCCGCCAGCAGCGCCAGTTTGTGGGCCGCATCGATGCCGCCCACATCCAGCGTCGGATCGGCCTCCAGGTAGCCCAGCGCCTGCGCCTCGGCAAAGACGGTGTCGTAGGGCAGGCCCGCCTCCTCCATCCGCGTCAGGATGTAGTTGCAGGTGCCGTTCATCACCCCCATCACGCGGGTGACGGCGTTGCCCGCCAGCGCCTCGGTCAGGGACTTGATGACGGGGATGCCGCCCGCGACCGCGGCCTCGAAGCGCAGCACGCAGCCCGCATCCTCGGCGGCTCCGGCCAGGGACTGTCCGTGGATCGCCAGCATGGCCTTGTTGGCGGTGACGACGTCCTTGCCGGTGGCAAGGGCGGCCTCCACCGCGGCCTTGGCGGGGCCGTCGGCGCCGCCCATCAGTTCGATGAAGACATCGATGTCGTCGCGCCGCGCCAGCGCCACGGGATCGTCCATCCAGTCGTAGCCCGACAGATCGACGCCGCGATCCCGGCGCCGGTCCCGGGCAGAGACCGCCACCACCTCCAGCGGGCGGCCGGTGCGCGCGGCGATCAGCCCGGCATGGCGTTGCAGGATGGCGATCACGCCCCCGCCGACGGTTCCAAGTCCGGCAACGCCAAGGCGCAGGGGAGCGGCGGTCATGGGCAGGTCTCCGAGGTCTGAGGTCAGGGGCTGGGGGC
>NZ_NHSD01000070.1 GCF_016653255.1 Rhodobaculum claviforme | reverse complement strand
GTCGTCACAGGGGGCGGGGCAGGGGGCGGGCATCAGCGCAGCCATCCGCCGACCGTGCGTGCGGTGCCCGAGATGTCCATCCCCACCCCCTCCACGGTGTTGCAGCCCGCGAGCATTGCCACGGCCACCGCCAGCGCGATGCTAGTCCTCATGCCACCAGACCTCCGGTTGAAACCCCATCCAGTCCCCATAAAGCGGCAAATGGTCAGGAAAATGCAAACTGCGGTGGTGCGCGATCCGGGCCACGTCGGAAAACCACAGCGGGATCCAGTAGCGCCCGGTGGCGATCACCCGGTCCAGCGCCTGCACGGCGGCGGTGAACTCGGCCTCGTCCCGGGCGGTCAGAAGGGTCTGGATCATCGCCTCGGCGGCGGGCGCGTTCACCCCGGCCCAGTTGCGGGTGCCGGGCGTGTCCACCCCCTGCGACCCCCAGTACAGCCACTGTTCATTGCCGGGCGACAGCGACAGCGACAGCGCGCGCCGGGTCATGTCGAAGTCATAGGCCAGCGTGCGCTGGGTGAACTGCGCGCTGTCCACGGTGACGGTGCGCAGGGTGATCCCCAGCCGCCGCAGCGCCTCGGCATAGATGTTGGCGATGGACTGGGTTTCCGCGGCGCCCTGTTGCAGCAGCAGCTCGAACTCGAACGGCGTGCCGTCGGCGTCACGCAGCACGCCGCCGTCCACGCGCCAGCCGGCGTCCTCCAGCAGCGCCATGGCCCGGCGGATGTTGCGGCGGTTGCCCTCGGATCCGTCCGACACCGGCAGGGCATGGGCCTCCAGCGCGTCGGGCGTCAGCGTGTCGGCAAAGGGTTCCAGCAACGCGCGCACGCGGGCGTCGGGCGGGCCGTCGCCCATGCCCAGATCGGAGTTGGAGAACGGCGAGGCGATGCGCGGCAGCGCGCCGTCATTGAGCGTGCGGTTGATGAACTCGAAGTTGAAGGCATGGATTAGCGCCTCGCGCACCCGCCAGTCGGCAAAGATCTCGCGCCGGGTGTTGAACACCAGCCCGTCGATGCCCGAGGGCCGGGAGTGCGGGATCTCGGAGCGCACGACCTCGCCCGAGGTGACGGCGGGAAAGTCATAGGCATGCCCCCAGCGCGCCACGTTGCCCTCGCGCCAGGTGGTCAGATGTCCGGCGGTGAACGCCTCGAAGGCCACGCCCGCGTCGGCGAAGTAGTCGTAGCGGATTTCCTCGAAGTTGTGCTGCCCGGCATAGAACGGCAGGTCGCGGCCCCACCAGTCGGGGTTCTTGCGAAAGGTGATGTAGCGGCCCGCCTCCAGCCGGTCGACCACATACGGCCCCGAGCCGATCAGTGGCTCCAGCGAGGAGCGGTCGAAGGCGCGCCCGTCGAATTGCGCCTTCTGCAGGATCGGGCGCAGGCCCAGCAGCAGCGGCATCTCGCGGTCGGGTTCGGTGAAGGTGATGCGCAGGCTGCGCGGGCCGGTCTGTTCCATCGTGGCGATCTTGGACCACACCGTGTGGTAGCGGGGCTGGCCCAGGGTCCCCAGCGCCTCGATCGACCACAGCACGTCCGCGACGGTGACCGGGCTGCCATCGGAAAACCGCGCCTCCTCGCGCAGCGTGAAGGCCACGAAGCTGCGCTCGGCGTCGGTCTCCACCGATTCGGCCAGCACGCCATAGAGGGCGAACGGCTCGTCATGGTTGCGCCCCAGCAGGGTTTCGACGGTCAGCGACTGGACCCCCCACGGCGCACGCCCGCGCAGGATGTAGGGGTTGAGCGAATCGAAGCTGCCGACCTCGCCAAAGACGATCCGCCCGCCGCGGGGCGCGTCCGGGTTTGCGTGGGGCAGGGCGGCGAACCCCTCCGGCAGGGCCGGGGCGCCGTACATGGCGATGCCGTGGCTGGGCCCGGCCGTGGCCGGGGCGGCCGGCAGGCCCATCCCGATGGCCGCCGCCATGCCAACGCCCATGCCAACGCCGAGACCAACCCGGATGGCCGCCCGGATGCCGCGCCCGATGCCGCCCCCGATTCCACCCCCGATTCCGCCGGCAACAGCGTCGGGAATCGCTCCCGGGCGGGCCCGGTGTCGCAGTGCCACCACAGGTTGATCCTCTTGTTCCAAGGGTCGGAATTTCGGTAAATCTATCCGCAGTGCCCGGGTTTTTCAAACTTTTCCATTGGACAGACGCCGCGGTCGGAGTATAACGATCAGTACTGCTCGATAGGTTTCTTGCCTGTATGAAACCTGCCTCAACGACTTGCGCCCGCCTCTGGCGGGCGCTTTTTTTTCATCACGCAGGGGGGCGCTGGCCCCGCGCCGGTGGTGTTCTCCCCCGCCTCTCCTATCTTGTCCGACGGTGCAGCCTGCCCGTCTGCGCGGGCATCCCTGACCCACAGCGAGGGTACGACATGAACGCAAGCAGCCCGCAGGGCAACGGCGGCGGAACCGGGCCGCGTCGGATCAACCTGGCGCTTCAGGGCGGGGGCGCGCATGGCGCCTTCACCTGGGGGGTGCTGGATCGCCTGCTGATGGACGACGGGATCGAGATCGCGGGCCTCTCGGGGGCCTCGGCGGGGGCGCTGAACGCGGCCGCGCTCAAGGCCGGGCTGATCGCCGGCGGCCGGGACGAGGCGCGCGCGACCCTCGACTGGGTGTGGCGGCAGGTCGGCGCGGTGGGCGATCTGGAGATGGCGCGCTGGGTGGGATCGGTGATGCCGGGGCTCGGCTCGCTCACCACATGGATGGAGCAGGTCATGCCCATCACCCCCGCCGAGATCGCCGGCCGCATGATCAGCCCCTATGACTTCGGCGCGCTCTATCGCAACCCGCTGGAGCGTGTGGTGCGCAAGCTGCGCTTCGACCGGGTCTGCGCGTCCGAGGGACCCGCGCTGTTCGTGTCGGCCACCAATGTGCGCACCGGCAAGATCCGCGTCTTTCGCGGCCCGGAGGTCACGCCCGAGGCGATCATGGCCTCCGCCTGCCTGCCGAGCGTGTTCCAGGCGGTGGAGATCGACGACCCGCTTACGGGGCGTCGCGAGGCATTCTGGGACGGCGGCTTCACCGGCAACCCGGCGCTGTTCCCGCTGTTCGACGCAGGACTGCCGTCGGATATCGTGATCGTGAACATCAACCCGCTCTATCGCGACGCGGTGCCGACCACGCCCCAGGACATCCAGAGCCGGATGAACGAGATCAGCTTCAACGCCTCGCTCCTGCGCGAGCTGCGCGGCATCGCCTTTGTCCAGGAGCTGATCGCCGAGGGGCGCATCCCCGGCGATGCGCTCAAGCCCGTGCATGTGCACATGATCGCCGACGACGCCACGATGCGCCCGCTGTCGGTGCGCACCAAGACCGCGCCGACACCGCTGCTGCTGCACCAACTGCGCGAGGCGGGCCACGCCGCCGCCGACCGGTTCCTGACGGATCACCGCGCGGCGCTGGGCGTGTCGGGCACGGTGGACCTGGTGGCCACCTGCGACTGACCGCCCTCAGCGCGGCAGGTCGCGCGCCGCCACCGACGGGCTGAGGGGGTCGCGCGGGTTGGGATAGACCAGACCGGCCGAGATCACGAGCTTGGCCGCATCCTCCACCCCCATGTCGAGCGGGATCAGCTCGGACGCCGGGATGAACAGCAAAAACCCCGAGGTCGGGTTGGGCGTGGTGGGAATGAACACCGTCTCGATCCGCCCCGCCCCCTCCAGCCGGGCCGCGATCTCGCCCTTGGCGCGGGTGGAGATGAAGCCGATCGCCCACAGCCCCGGGCGCGGGTACTGCACCAGACAGGCGCGGTCGAAGCTGGTCTCGGACTGGGAAAAGGCGGTCTCGGCCACCTGTTTGACGCCGTTGTAGACCGACCGGATGACCGGCGTGCGGTCCACCAGCGCCTCACCCCAGCGCAGGAAGGTGGAGCCGATGACCCCCTTGGCGACCCAGCCCACCAGTACCGCAAAGACCAGAAACAGCACCACCCCGACGCCGGGAATGTCGATCCCCAGCCGCGAGGTCGGCCGCAGCACGGTGGGCACGAACGGCAGCACCCACCCGTCGATGGACGTCACGACCGTCCAGATCAGCCACAGCGTCAGCCCGATCGGCGCGATCACCACCAGCCCGGTCAGGAATGACGTGCGCAGGCTGGCCCACAGCTTGCGGCGCTGTTCGTCCGGTCGCTGCGATGCGGGGCCGTTCTCCGGGGGTTTCCTTGGGGTCATCGGGGGCCTCATGGTTTACCCGTCGGGTTGTAGGGGGTCCGCAGGGGCGGGGCAACTCGCCCCGCGTGTCGTCCCCCCTCTCCATCCCGCGCGCAGGCAGGGGCCAGGCGTGCGGCGCATGCCGCCGGGGCCGAGGGGGGTCGATCCCCCCGAGGCACCGGACCCGGCGCGCCGCTGCC
>NZ_NHSD01000069.1 GCF_016653255.1 Rhodobaculum claviforme | reverse complement strand
TCGTTACCCCCGGCGCAGCCGCCTGTTCCCCATCGTGCCGCGCCGCGACCGCTGAGCGGTCATTGCCAGCCCCCGTTGCCTATGCCCGGCGCCGGGGGTAACGATGGCGGGCGTGCGGGCATGGCCAAACTGGTAAAGGCAGGAGACTTCAGCGCAGTGTGAGTGCCCCGGCGGAAACGCCGGGTGCAGAACGGCTCAAATTCGGGGAAACCTCACGGGTCGCGCCGGTGGCAATCCCGAGCCAAGCCCCTCCGGGGGAAGGTGTAGAGACTAGACGGGCCGCAGCTAAGGCCGTTCGCGGCTATGCTGAAGGGATAGTCCGGACCACGAACGCCCCCTGCGGGGGCGGCGGCGGAAGCCGAAGTGGTGCGAAAATCTCCCGGGCGTCAGCCCTTCCGAGTTCGAGTCTCGGTGCCCGCACCAGAATAATGATTCAAGTGTTTGATTTTAAAACTGAAAGTAGGTAGCGATTGGATCTGATCCACCCAATTATCTACCTTGAAGTCGGCCATACCCTGCCCGGCGGATGCACCGAACCGGCGCCGCGGGTGGGTGGGCGACTCGGCGTGTCAGCCGGCCGGCGGAGAGGCGTGGCGTTGGTTAAGGCGGAACAGACGGGCGTGTAGGCGCTCTACGCCACGAACGCACTGGCTTCGATTCGGCGGACGATGGCGATGATCTCGTGAATGTCAGCTTCGGGAAAGAGGCCGTGGATGCCCTGATCGTCTAGGTCGGTGAAGGGGCTCTCGTAGAAGCGTCGGGGGTCGACGGCGCCGTGTTCCGTCAGGTGGTCGATCACGAGGTCGACAAATTCGGTTTGCGCTGATGTGGGGCTGCGGCCACGGAGGAAGGTGTCGAAGGCCTCCTTCGCGGCCTTGCGGTCGAGGCCCACGAGGGAGCGCAGGAAGGGGCCAAGGCCGCCGGCCGCAGTGACTTCCGCGCGGCCCGGGTCTTCGGGGTCGGCGACCTCGGCGAAGATGCGCTCCAGTTCTGCGAGATCGGTTGGGGTCAGCGGCTCGGCCCGGCGCAGCTTCAGGAGCGCGATGTGGTCGCGGTGGCGGTCGAGGAACCGGCGCACCTTGAGCTTGAAGCGCGCCTTGTCGATGCCGGGGCTGACCGTGTCGACCACGACGGGTGTGGCCTCGCCGATCTCGTCGAGGAAGTCGGTGTAGACCACCTTTCGCTCCTGCGGCTCGATCAGCTGGACGAGGGACCGCAGCGCGCGCCGCACCGTTTCCAGCATCTCTATGGTGATCCCTTCCCAGAACGCATCGGTCTGCACCTCCAGGATCAGGGGCATCTGGGCCTTCACCAGCGGCACCGCGGCGAGGTCCTCCAGATCGGCGGCAATCTGGCGGATGCGCGTCTGGAACCCCGTGATGGCCGGATCGGCGCGCAGCAGGCGCAGCATCGTGTTCAGGAGGAGGAGATCGAATTGCCGGGCCGCCAGGTCATCCTCCTCGATGGCCGAGGGGAGGCCGGCCACCTCGGCCGTCAGGTCGATCCGGTCGGCGAGCGAAAGGTCGTCCCACGCCGCACGGTCCTGGAACCGCTCCACATGGCGGCGGCGCTGGCGCACGAGGAAGTTGTCGGGCGGCATCGCGGCCACCTCCAGGTGCAGCCGGTCGCGCAGCGCCCGGAGGATCTCGGCGGGTTGGTCGTCCGCGGGCTTTTCCTGCAGGTCACCGATCAGCTCGACCCGGGTTGCAAACAGGCGGGCCCCTAGGGGCAGGCCCATGGGGGGCTCGCTCCGGTCGGGGTTCTGGTTGAAGAACTCGAAGTTCTGGCAGAAATCGAAGATCCGGAACTGCGTCTTGTCCTCGCCCACGCCGAACAGATCCGGCCGCAGCCGAGTGCCGCGCCCGATCATCTGCCAGAACTTGGTCTTGGACCGCACGACCTTGAAGAACACGAGGTTCACCACCTCGGGCACGTCGATCCCGGTGTCGAGCATGTCCACGGAGACCGCGATGTGGGGCGCCTTCCCGGCCTCGGAGAAATCGTCGATCAGGCTCTGGGCATAGGGCACGCTGTAGTCGATCAGGCGCGCGAAGCTGCCGCGCAGATGGGGATAGTTGGCGTCGAAGCGCTGGGCGACGAACTGCGCGTGCTTGCTGCTGCGCGCGAAGATGATGGTCTTGCCCAGCCGGTCGCCACCATCGACCTTGATCCCGTAGCGCATCAGATGCTCCAGCACCTTGTCCACGGTGTCCTCGTTGAACAGCCACTTGTTGAGGTCGCCCGCCTCCACCCGGTCGGGCGTGGTGCCCTCGACGTCCCATTCCAGCGCGTCCCAGGCGGTCTTCTCCTCCTCCGACAGATCGGCGTAGGTGATGCCCTCGCGCTGGAACTTCAGCGGCACCGAGACCACGTCGGGCGGCACGAGATTCCCGTCGGCGATGGCATCCTCCAGATCGTAGGCGTCGGTGGGCACGCCGCGCTCCAGCTGGAACAGGCCGTAGGTGTCGCGGTCGATCTCGTCGCGCGGGGTGGCGGTCAGGCCCACCAGCAGGCTGTCGAAATAGTCGAAGATCGCGCGGTACTTGCGATAGACGGAACGGTGGGCCTCGTCGATCACGATCAGGTCGAAGTGGCCGGGGCCGTAGCGGTGGGTGCCGTCCTTCACCTCGTCGATCAGGCCCATCATGGTGGGATAGGTCGACAGGCACACCCGCGCGGTGGTGTAGTCGTTGGCCTTTGGATCGTGCCGCTGCAACAGGTTGGCCAGCGGGGCGCTGGGCAGCTGGGCCTTGAAGGCGCCATGGGCCTGCTTCACCAGCGCCACCCGGTCGGCCAGGAACAGCACGCGCTTGACCCAGCCCGCGCGCATCAGCTGGTCGATCAGCGCGATCACCGTGCGGGTCTTGCCCGAGCCAGTGGCCATAACCAGGAGCGCGCTGCGCTGGTGGTGGCGCTCGAACGCCCGCCCAACCCGGCGCACGGCGCGCAGCTGATAGAACCGCCCGGCGATCCCCTCGTCGATGTCCACCTCGTCCAGCGGCCGGCGGGTGCCGCGGCGTTGCAGCAAGAGCTCCAGCTCGCCCTTCTTGTAGAAGCCGGCGACCGGGCGGGGTGGATACATCGCATCGTCCCAGATCCAGTGCTCATAGCCGTTGGTGCAGAAGATCACCGGCCGGCGGCCATACGCGCGTTCCAGGCAATCGGCATAGAGCTTGGCCTGCTGCTGCCCGGTGCGGGCGTCCTTGCGGGTGCGCTTGGCCTCCACCACGGCAAGCGGGCGGCCGTCGTCACCCCACAGCACATAATCGACGAAGCCCTCGCCGCTGGCGCTGGGCATGCCGGTGACGGGGAACTCGCGGTCGCGGGGCTGGTCGAGGGGCCAGCCCGCCTCGGCCAGCAGCAGGTCGATGAAGGCGTCGCGGGTGGCGGCCTCGTCATAGTCGTGGGGGTCGGGGACGGCGGCGTTGGCGCGCCGCAGGGCCTCGATCTCGGCGCGCAGGGTGGCGGCCTCGGCCTCCAGCGCGGCGCGGCTGTCGGCCTCGGCCGCGCGGGCCTCCTCGGCGGCGCGGGCGCGCGCGGTGGCCTCGTCGTGGCGGGCCTTGAGGGCGCGGATCTGATCCACGGTGCTGGCGGGGATGGTGACGGTGCGCTCCAGCCGCGCGGGGTCGAAGGCGAGCGCGGGGTCGGGGCGCGCGCTGCGGGCATAGGTGCGCGCGAGCCAGTAGCAGATGTGGAACAGCTCCTTCACCGCGGCCACGGCCTGCGCCTCGGGCACCGGGCGGGGGTCGTGGACGGCGCGGTTGCCGGTGTCCTTGACGAAGCGCGCCTTGGCGATCAGGGCGGGGCCGGTCAGCTGCCCCAGGCTCGGCTCGGCCAGCAACGCGGCCAGCGTGCGCTCATATGGGGGCCGCAGCGCGGGGTCGTGGCCATAGAGCCAGGTCAGCGCGATCTCCAGCGTGCGGCGACCGTGGAAGCAGGCCCCGCGCGGGTCCGACCGCGCCGCCGCCTCGGCCCGCCGCGCAGGCTCCATCAGATCGGGGAAATCGGCGGCGAGAAAGGCGAACTGCGACATGGAGATGACCCGGACAACTTGCCCCCGAGGCT
>NZ_NHSD01000068.1 GCF_016653255.1 Rhodobaculum claviforme | reverse complement strand
GCCCGGACCCTGCCCATAACCTTCCTCGGACAGACCGCCATCACCGCCCCCACCCGCACCACCGCCCGGGCGCTGCTGGTGGCGGCGGCGCTGCTGGGGATGGTCCGGCTGGGCTGGGTGGAGGTGGACGGGCTGACGGTCTTCGAGGCGACGCTGGCAGAGGGGCGGGCCGAGGCCGTGCTGTGCGGGCTGGCAGGGTTCCTGATCGCAGCGCATCTTGTGCAGTGGTGGGGGGACTTCCTGAGTTACCGGGCGTGGAACGTGGTCGGGGCGCAGCCCAGTCCGACGCGAACGGTCGCAGGCCTCGGCAGGAACGTCGAGAACAACAAGCTCAACGCAGTGATCAAAGACGTGCGGAGGCTGATGGACGTGCCCCCAGAAGGATCTCCCGCGTCAATGATGGGGGATGATGCGTGTCATCGCCTGAGCCAGAAGCTTGAAGAACTGAATCAACCCATCGACCGCTTCCGCCTCTACGCCTTTTTCTACGTCTGGCTCTGGTACGGCGCATTGCCCGTCCTCGTGGCCCTTGGTGCCATCGCGTGGTCGCTCCATGGCTGATCTCCCCGACCTCGACCTGCCGGACAATCCGCAGCTGGTGGCCAACATCACGCATTTCGCGCGGGCCCTGCGGCGGGCGGGGCTGCCGATCGGGCCGGGGCGGGTGATCGACGCCATTGCCGCCGTGGCCGCCGCGGGGTTTTCCGAGAAGCGGGATTTCTACTGGACGCTGCACGCCTGTTTCGTCAGCCGCACCGAGCACCGGCAGGTGTTCGCGCAGGTGTTCCGCCTCTATTGGCGCGATCCCCGGTATCTGGAGCACATGATGTCGCTGATGCTGCCCGCCCTGCGCGGCGCGCAGCAGGAACGGATCGCGGCCCCGGCGGAAAAGCGCGCCGCCGAGGCACTGCTCGACGGCCTCGGGCCGCGCCCCCCCGAGCGCACGGAGGACGACGACGACACCGAGGTGGAGATCGACGCCTCCGCCACCGCCTCGGCCAGCGAACGGCTGCGCACGCTGGATTTCGAGCAGATGAGCACCAGCGAGATCGCCGCGGCACAGGCCGCCATCGCGCGTCTGGCGCTGCCGGTGCGCCCCCTGCCCGCCCGCCGCCTGCATGCCGACGCGGCGGGCCGGCGCGCCGACGGAGCCGCCACCCTGCGTGCCGCGATGCGCCGGGGCGGCGAGGTCGCGCGCATCGCCCGACGCTCGCCCCGCCCGCGGTGGCCGGATCTGGTGGCGCTGTGCGACATCTCGGGATCGATGTCGGTCTATTCGCGGGTGGTGCTGCATTTCCTGCATGCGCTGTCGGCGCGCCCCGGGCGGGGCTGGGGGCAGGTGCAGGCGTTCACCTTCGGCACCCGGCTGACGCCGATCACCCGGCATCTGGCGGCGCGCGACGTGGATGCGGCGCTGGCGGCGGCCGGGGCGCAGGCGCAGGACTGGCAGGGTGGCACCCGCATCGGCGCCTGCCTGCGGGCCTTCAACCGCGACTGGTCGCGCCGCTGCCTCGGGCCGGGGGCGGTGGTCCTGCTGATCACCGACGGGCTGGACCGCGACGACCCGGCCCTTCTGGGCGCCGAGATGGAGCGGCTGCACCTGTCGGCCCGCCGCGTGGTCTGGGTCAACCCGCTGCTGCGCTGGGAGGGCTTTGCGCCACGGGCCGCCGGGATTCGCGCCATGCTGCCGCATGTGGACTGCCTGCGCGCGGGCCACTCGATCGCGGCACTCGAGGATCTGGCGGCGGTGCTGTCGCAGACCGGCGACGCAGGGGAGAAGCCCCGCCTGATGGCAGCACTGCGCGCCGCTGCGGGGTGATGCGCGCACCCTGAACGGCGGCCAGAACCGGGGGAGGATCGGCAGCACGCGGGGGAGGATGGGGGGATCGACAGCCCGGCGCAGTGCGCCCCCGACCGCGCGCCGGGGCGCTGAGCCGCCGCCGCCAGCCGGTCCGGAGGCTGTCTGGCGCGCAGGCCTGCCCGTCCGACAGGCCCCGACCGCCCGTGGCGCCGTCGGGCTGCGCGCAGCTCCCTTGCGGCCCCCTCGGCGGCGCTGTCCGGAGCATCGCGGGGGTGCGCCACGATCCGCCGCCACGGTGCCCCGGCCGCACCCGGGTCCAGCCGCTGTGCACCCGGGCTTCCTCCGGATCGCGACGAAGTACGGGCCCGCCCGCAGGGACGCGGGCGGCTCCTGTCGCCCCTACCGCAGCGGCGCGGGCATTATCCCGCCGCCGGTGGCCCGCCCGACGCGTCGCACCATCCCGCCGCGGCCTGTGCGGCGCAGCCGTGCCGGGCGCCGTCAGCGCTGGTGGATGTTGCGCCCCGGCGCGGGCTCGATCAGCGGATAGCCCGCGTCGGGCGCACCCATGGCGGGCGGGGCTGCGCGCGGGCCACTGTGCTCGGCCAGCCAGCGGCCATAGGCCGGCCACCACGAGCCGTCCTGCGGCGGATGATCCGCCAGCCAGGTGTCGGGGTCCATGTAGCGGCTGCCGGTCCGCCGGTGGCCGATGCGATAGTGCCGCCCGGCATGGCCCGGCTCGGACAGGATGCCACCGTTGTGCCCGCCGCGGGTCAGCACGAACCGCAGGTCCGCGTCGGTGAACAGCTTGGTCTTGTAGACCGACCGCCAGGGCGCGATGTGGTCGGCCTCGGTGGCGACCACGAACATCGGCGCGCGGATGTCCTTGAGCGCGATCACCCGCCCCTCCACCGCGAATCGTCCGGCCGTCAGGCGGTTTTCCAGAAACAGCCCCCGCAGGTACTGCGAATGCATCCGCGCGGGCATCCGGGTGGTGTCGCCGTTCCACACCGTGATGTCGCTGGGCATGTCGCGCAGCCCCAGCAGATAGCGGCGCACGTTGCGGGTGTGGATCAGGTCCTCGGCCCGGATCGCGGCAAAGGCAAAGGCCATCTGCGGGCGGTCCAGATACCCTTGTGCCCACATCATGTCGTCGAGCAGCGCCACCTGGCTTTCATCGAGGAACAGCAGCAGCTCGCCCGCCTCCATGAAGTCCACCTGCGCGGCCATCAGCGTGACCGAGGCCAGCCGGTCGTCGCCGTCGCGCGCCATCACCGCCGCCGCGATCGCCAGCAGCGTACCGCCCAAGCAATAGCCGTTGGCGTGGATCTTCGTGTCGGGGACGATCGCGCCGACGGCATCCAGCGCGGCCATGATCCCGCGCAGGCGGTAATCCTCCAGCGACAGATCGGCCATCTCGGCGCCGGGGTTGATCCACGAGATGCAGAACACCGTGTGCCCCTGCCCCACCAGCCAGTTGATCAGCGAGTTGTGCGGCGACAGATCCAGGATGTAGTATTTCATGATCCACGCCGGCACGATCAGCACCGGCTCGGGGTGGACGGTTCCGGTCTGCGGGCGGTACTGGATCAGCTCCATGATGTCGTTGCGGAACACCACCTCGCCGGGGGTGCAGGCCAGATGTTCGCCCAGCGCGAATTCGGGCGGGATCGGGCGGGCCTCCTGCGTCAGGGCGCGGGACATGTCGTCGGCAAAGTTGCGGGCGCCCCGGGTCAGGTTGTGGCCCGCCGTCCGGCGCGTGGCCTCCAGGATCTCGGGGTTGAGGAGCGCGGAGTTCGACGGCGACACCCAGTCCAGCGCCTGGCGCACCATGAACCCCGTGCGCGCCGAGGTATCGCCCCGCAGCCCGCGCAGGTCCGCCGTCGCCGCATCCCACCAGTCATGCGAGGCCAGGAACGCCTGCTGCATCAGGCTGAAGGGCGGCTGCGCCCAGCCCTCATGGCTCCAGCGGGTGTCGTATTTCTGCGGGGTGAAGGGGGGCGCGGGGGACATCCCCGACATGACCTCGAGGTTGAAGCGCCACAGCCGGGCTGCGCTGGTGGCCGCATGCTCGGCCAGTTCGAGCTGACGGCCGGGGGCGCGGGCCAGATGCAGGGCCCAGTCGCTCCAGGCCTCGATCACCGCATGGGGCGAGATCCCGCCGGTCAGCCGCGCAAGCGTGGCCATGGTGACCCGGTCGGCCACCTGATGGCGATGGCCGCCGGATGTGCGCTCGCCGCCCGGCGCGCGCGGCGCCGGAGCGGACGGGGGGACCGGAGCGGACGGGGGAGCCGGGG
>NZ_NHSD01000067.1 GCF_016653255.1 Rhodobaculum claviforme | reverse complement strand
CCCCCTGCCCCCCCGCCGCCTGATCCACGGCCCCATCGGGGCGCTGCCGGTCGATCGCGCGCGCGCTCACAGCCGCCCCTCCAGCAGACGCTCGGCAAAGGCTTCGGCTTCGGGCGACTGCGCCATCACCGTGCCCCAGTCGCGCGTCGTCTCGGGGCCGATCTTGGTTGTCGCATCCAGCCCGATCTTGCCCGCCAACCCCTCGTGCGGCGAGGCGAAGTCGAGGTAGTCCATCGGCGTATCCTTCAGGATGACGGTATCGCGCCCCGGATCGTAGCGCGTCGCCAGAACCCATGCGATGTCGTCCCAGTTGCGCACGTCCACGTCCGCATCCGTCACCACGATCATCTTGGTATAGCTGAACTGCGCCAGCATCCCCCACAGCGCCGTCATCACCCGCCGCGCCTGTCCCGGATACCGCTTGGCGATGCTCACCACCGCGATGCGATAGCTGCACGCCGCGGGCGGCAGCCACAGGTCCACCAGCTCGGGGATCTGCTGGCGCATCACCGGCAGCGCGAGGTCGTTGAACACCTCGCCGATGACCGAAGGTTCATCCGGCGGCCGGCCGGTGGCGGTGGACAGATACAGCGGGTCGTCGCGGTGCGTCATCGCGGTGACGGTCATCACCGGAAACGGCTCGGCGGCGTTGTAGTAGCCGGTGTGATCGCCAAAGGGGCCTTCGGGCGCGGTGTCGCCGGGATGGACCCAGCCCTCCAGCACCATCTCGGCGGACGCGGGCACCAGCATCGGCACCGTGCGCGCGGGCACCAGCTCCGTGCGCTGGCCACGCAGCGCGCCGGAGAATGTCAGCTCCGATACCGTCTCCGGCAACGGCAGCGCCGCGCCCAGCAACAGCGCAGGGTCCGCCCCCAGCACCAGCGCCACCGGCATCGGCGCGTCGCCCCAGCTGCGGTGATGCCCCGCCCCGCCACGATGCGCCAGCCACCGCAGGATCACACGGTTTTCCCCGATCACCTGCGCGCGATAGACACCGGCGTTGTAGCGCGCGGTGTCCTCGGCCTCGGTCCCGTTGGGGCGCGTCAGCACCACCGGCCAGGTGATCAGCGGCCCCGCATCGCCGGGCCAGCAGGTCTGCACCGGCAGCCGCGTCAGGTCCGGGGCCTCGTCCACCACCTGCTGTACCGGCGCACGGCGCACCACCCGGGGCCGCGCCGCCAGCGCCGCGCGCAGCATCGGCCAGCGCGACAGCGCATCCGCCATCCCCTCCACCGGCGCGGGCGCGCGCAGGGCGGCCAGGAAGGCACCCAGATCGCCCACCTTGTCGCGCGCGATGCCCAGGCCCGCGGCCACCCGCCCGGGCGTGCCGAACAGGTTGGCCACCACCGGCACCTGCGCGCGGCTGCCATCGGCCAGCACCGGCGCGTCGAACCGCAGCGCCGGGCCGCCCGCGCCCAGTGCGCGCATCGCCACGGCGGTCATCTGCAACCGGCAGTCCACCGGCTCGGGGATGCGCAGCAGGTCGCCCTGCCCCTCCAGATAGGCGAGGTAAGCGCGCAGGTCGGGCATGGGGGGCAAGGTGCGAATGGTGTCCTCCTGTGGTGGCCGAAGGCCGCTCTAGCAGCCGCGACGGGGGTTTCGCTTGACCTGCATCAAATCGCGCGGGCCTCTGGCGTCCTAGACGGGGGGCACCCAGCGCGAGGATGACCATGTTCGGACATGCCCCTGAAATACCTGTTTTTCCGAGTCCCCTGACGGCGCCGCTGCGGCTGGCGCCGCTGGCGCCGATGGGCCTTGCCCTGACGCTGATCGCACGACGGCTGATCGCGCGGCACCCGGGATTGATCGCCCGCCTGGGGGACTATGGCGATGCGCGCTTCGCCATCGATCCGACCGATCTGCCGCTGACGCTGCTGATGCACCCCCACCCCACGCACACCCGCATCACCCTGCACCGCCGCCCGCCCGAGGCCGACGCCCGCATCGCAGGCCCGCTGGCGGGGCTGCTGGGGCTGGTGCATGGCGCCTATGACGGGGACGCGCTGTTCTTCTCGCGCGATCTGGTGATCGAGGGGGACACCTCGGCCGCGCTCGCGCTGCGCAACGCCATCGACGACGCCGAACTGGACCTCGGCGCGGAAATCGCCGGGCTGTCGGGGCCGCTCCGCGCGGTGCTGTCCCCGCTGATCGCCGCGGCCGGCCGGGTCACCGGCGTCGCCCTTACCCGCGTCGAAGGAGGCATGGCATGATGGAGCTGGTCTGTCCCGCAGGCACCCCCGCCGCCCTGCGCGCCGCCGTCGAGGCCGGCGCCCACGCCGTCTATTGCGGCTTCAACGATGAAACCAACGCCCGCAACTTTCCGGGCCTGAACTTCAACCGGCAGGAGGTGGCCGAGGGCATCGCATTCGCCCACCGCCACGGCACCAAGGTGCTGGTGGCCATCAACACCTTTCCCCGCGCGGGCCAGCAGGACATCTGGCATCGCGCCGTGGCCGATGCCGAAACCGCCGGCGCCGACGCGGTGATCCTGGCCGACCTCGGCCTCGTGGCCCATGCCGCGGAGCGCCACCCCGGCCTGCGCCGCCACCTGTCGGTGCAGGCCGCCGCCGCCAACCCCGACGCCATCAACTTCTACGCCGAGACCTTCGGCGTGAAGCGCGTCGTGCTGCCCCGCGTCCTGACGGTGGCCGAGATCACCGCCATCAACCGCGAGATCGACGCCGAGACCGAGGTCTTCGTCTTCGGCGGGCTGTGCGTCATGGCCGAGGGGCGGTGCTCGCTGTCGTCCTATGCCACGGGGCTGTCCCCCAACATGAACGGCGTATGCTCGCCCCCCTCCCATGTCGTCTATGCCGAGGAAGGCGAGACGCTGGCGGCGCGGCTGGGCGGCTTCACCATCCAGAAGGCCGCGCGCGGCGCCCCCGCCCCCTACCCCACCCTGTGCAAGGGCTGCTTCACCAGCGGGGACACCACCGGCCATGTGTTCGAGGACCCCTCCAGCCTCGACGCCTCCGAACTGATCCCGGCGCTGGCCAAGGCGGGCGTGACCGCGCTGAAGATCGAGGGCCGCCAGCGCTCGCGCGCCTACGTCAAGGAAGTCGTGCGGTCGTTCCGCGCGGCGGTGGAGGCGGTGGACGCCGGCCGCCCCGTGCCCGCAGGCCAGCTCGCCCGCCTGACCGAGGGCCAGGCCGCCACCACCGGCGCCTATGCCAAGACCTGGAGGTGACGCCATGACCGCGATGCAACTGACCGTCGGTCCCAACCCGTTCTTCTGGGACGCCGCCAGCTGGCGCGACTTCTACGCCCGCCTCGCCGATGAATCGCCGGTGGACCGCGTCGTGCTGGGGGAACTCGTGTGCTCCAAGCGCCTGCCCTTCTACCAGTCCGAGATCCCGGCGGCGGTGGAACGGCTGCGCGCCGCTGGCAAGGAGGTCGCGCTGACCTCGCTTGCGCTGGTGACACTGAAGCGCGAACGCAACCTGACGGCCGAGATCGCCGCCACCGGGCTGGAGGTGGAGGTCAACGACCTGACCGCGCTGGCGCATCTGCCGCAGGGGGCGGCGTTCTCGGTCGGGCCGCTGGTCAACGTCTACAACGAAGGCACGCTGGGCTGGCTGGCCGCGCGGGGCGCCACCCGCATCTGCCTGCCGCCCGAGGTGCAGCCCGAGCCGCTCGCGGTGCTGGCGCAGTCCAGCCCGGTGCCGGTCGAGGTCTGGGGCTGGGGCCGGCTGCCGCTGGCGATCTCGGCGCGGTGCTACCATGCGCGACTGCATGACCGCGCCAAGGACAGCTGCCAGTTCGTCTGCGACCAGGACCCCGACGGGCGCGCGGTGGATACCCTCGACGGGCAGCGGTTCCTGGCGATCAACGGCGTGCAGACGCTGTCGGCGGCCTGCGCCTCGGCGGCGCATGCGCTGCCCCGGCTGCGCACGGCGGGGGTGGCATCGCTGCGCCTGTCGCCGCAGTCCGAGGGCTTCACCGAGGTCTGCCAGCTCTTTGCCGACCTGATCGGCGGCCGGATCTCGCCCGAGGAATTCGACACCCGCGCCCGCCCGCTGGCCCCGGGTGGCCGCTTCTGCGACGGCTTCCTCACCGGCGCGGCCGGGGTGGCCTGGTCCGCGCCCTGACCCCCTCGCACGGGGCGCGGATCACCGCGACTTTGGTGCCACGCAGCGGGGGCAGGGGGCGGACCAGGC
>NZ_NHSD01000066.1 GCF_016653255.1 Rhodobaculum claviforme | reverse complement strand
AGGTCAGCCGCTATCACTGCCCCCGCTTTTCCCACGCCCAAGATCGCGAGGCAGTTGCCATGGCGCGCGCTTTCGTATTCCCCGGCCAGGGCTCCCAAGAAGTCGGCATGGGCCGGGAATTCGCCGAGAGCCTGCGGGGGGCCGCGATCACCACCTGCATGATCGCCTTCATCCTGCTGGGTGCGTCGTTCCTGACGGTGGCGATGGGCTTTACCGGTATCCCGCGCGCGCTGGCCGCGTGGATCGGGGAACAGGGATATTCGCAATTCGCGCTGCTGACGGCGCTTCTGGTGTTCTTCATCGTGCTGGGGTTCTTCCTCGACGGGATTTCCATCGTGGTGCTGACGACCTCCGTCATCCTGCCGATGGTGCTGGCGGCGGGGATCGATCCGATCTGGTTCGGCGTCTTTCTGGTGCTGGTGGTGGAGATGAGCCAGATCACCCCGCCCGTGGGCTTCAACCTGTTCGTGTTGCAGTCGATCACCGGGCGCGGCATCTTTCGCATCGCGCGCATGGCGCTGCCGTTCTTCCTCATCCTTGTGGTGGCCACGCTGCTGCTGGCGCTGTTTCCCGGAATCGCCCTGTGGCTGCCGGGCACGATGCTGTCGCGCTGATGGTGGGTCCGGTCGTGTCCTCGGCGCATCTGGCGCAATCCTCGCTGCCGGCGCTGTCGGAGCTGGAATTCGCGCTGACGATGTCCAACCACGCCTTCCACCGCTGGATGGTGCGCTGCATGACGGCGGCGGGCGGGCCCGCGATGTCGCCGCTGGAGGTGCTGATCGTGCATCTGGTCAACCACCGCGAACGGCCCAAGACGCTGGCCGACATCTGCCTGGTGCTGAACATCGAGGACACGCACCTGGCCAATTACGCGATCCGCAAGCTGGTGGGCCACGGGCTGGTCCGGCAGGGCCGCAAGGGCAAGGAAAAGACCGTCGCGATCACGCCGGCGGGGGCCACGCTGTGCACCCGCTACGCCGAGGTCCGCGAGGCGCTGCTGGTGCAGGCCGCCCGCCAGACCGGCATCGACCCCGCCGAGCTGTCGCGCCTGTCGTCCCTGCTGCGCTTGCTGTCGGGGTCCTATGACCAGGCGGCGCGGGCGGCGGCGGCGTTCTGAGGGGGGGCAGCGGTGACGGCGCTGGCCTTTCTTGCGCGGCACGGGCGGGTGGTGGTCCTGGTGGGGCTGGCCATCGGCATCGCGGTCCCCGCGCTGGCGCGGGCGATGGCCCCGGCCATCGTGCCGTTGATCGTGGGGTTGCTGTTTCTGGCCGCGCTGCGCATCGGCCCCGGTGCCGCGCGCCCGAAGGCGTCCGAGGTGCCGGGCTACCTTGCGCTGGTGGTCGGGCTGCAGGCGGTGCCGCCGGTGCTGGCGGTGGGCGTGCTGGCGGCGCTGGGGTGGCTGGAGACCGTGACCGGGCTGGGGGTGGTGCTGGTGCTGGCGGCCAGCCCCATCGTCGGCAGTCCGGGGTTGGCGGTGCTGGCGCGCGCCGACCCGGTGCCGGCGCTGCGGGCGCTGGTGCTGGGCACGGCGCTGTTGCCGCTGACGGCGCTGCCCGTCCTGTGGCTGATGCCGGTGTTCGACGATCCCTCGGCCGCGCTGGCCGGCGTGGGGCGGCTGATGGTCATCGTGGTGGTGGCGGGGGGCGGCGCGCTGTGGCTGCGGGCGCGGGTGCCGGCGCTGGGGTCCACGCGCGCGATCACGGCCATCGACGGGCTGACGGCGCTGGGGCTGGCGGCGGTGGTGATCGCGCTGACCTCGGCGCTGGGCCCTGCGCTGGTGTCGGGAGAGCCTGCGCTGTGGGGGATGCTGGCGCTGGTGTTCGCGCTGAACTTCGGCAGCCAGATCGCGGTGTGGGCGGCGCTGCGGCGGCGCGGGGCCATCGCGCCGTCGGTGGCGATCGTGGCGGGCAACCGCAACCTGGCGCTGTTCCTGGGTGCGCTGCCGCCCGAGACGGTGGAGGCGCTCCTGCTGTTCGTGGGCGCCTATCAGGTGCCGATGTTCCTGACGCCGCTGGTGATGGGGCGGCTGTACCGCGCCAGGGGCTGAGCGTCGGGGCTGAGCGTCGGCGCCGAGGGGGCCTCAGGCCGGCACGATCTCGCCGGCCTCCAGCCGCAGGGTGCGGTCCATGCGGGCGGCCAGCGCCATGTTGTGCGTGGCCACCAGCGCCGCCAGCCCGGTTTCGCGCACCAGCGCCATCAGCACGCCGAACACCTGGTCCGAGGTCTCGGGGTCCAGGTTGCCGGTGGGTTCATCCGCCAGCAGCACCGAGGGGCGGTTCGCCAGCGCCCGGCAGAAGGCCACGCGCTGCTGCTCGCCGCCCGACAGGGCCGCGGGGCGGTGGCCGGCGCGGGGGCCGACGCCGACGCGGTCCAGCAACTCCTGCGCGCGGACCTCGGCGGCGCGGCGCCCCACCCCGGCGGCCATCTGCGGCAGGGCGACGTTCTCCAGCGCGGTGAATTCCGGCAGCAGGTGGTGGAACTGATAGATGAAGCCCACGCGGTCGCGGCGTGCCTGCGTGCGGGCGCGGTCGCCGCGCCCGGCCATGTCCTGCCCGCCCAGCCGCACCACGCCCGCGTCGGGCGTGTCCAGCAGCCCCGCGATGTGCAGCAACGTGGATTTCCCCGCGCCCGACGGCGCCACAAGCGCCACCGCCTCGCCCGGCGCCAGGGCCAGTGACACGCCGCGCAGCACCCGCACCTCGCCGGCACGGCCACGGCCATAGGTCTTCTCCACGCCTTCCAGCGCCAGCGCGGGATCACTCATAGCGCAGCGCCTCCACCGGGTTCATGCGCGCGGCGCGGCGCGCGGGGAAATAGGTCACCACGAACGACAGCCCCAGCGACAGCGCCACCGCGCGCGCCACGTCCCAGGCCCGCAACTCGGCCGGGAGGGCATAGATGCCCCGGATCGAGGGGTCCCATACGCCCCCGCCCGAGACCGCGTCCACCACCGCGAACACCTGGTCGATGTAGATCGCGAACAGGCACCCCAGGATCACCCCCGCGACGGTCCCCAGCACGCCGACGCTGGCGCCGCAGATGAAGAAGACCCGCAGCACCGACCCCTCCGTCAGGCCCATGGTGCGCAGGATGCCGATGTCACGGCCCTTGTTCTTGACCAGCATGATCAGCCCCGAGACGATGTTCATCGCCGCGATCAGCACCAGGATCGACAGGATGACGAACATCACGTTGTCCTCCACCTCCAGCGCGCGCAGGAAGCTGCCCGCGCTGTCGCGCCAGGTCCACACCAGCACCGGTTCGCCAGCGGCCCGCAGCACCGGCCCGATCATCGCCTCCACCCGGTCGGGGGTGGCGACCATCACCTCCAGCTCGTCGGCGACGCCTTCGCGGTTGAAGTACTCCTGCGCCTGCGCGAACGGCAGATAGGCGCGGGTGCGGTCGATGTCCCAGCGCCCGGCGGTAAAGACATAGACCACCGTATAGGCATTGATGCGCGGCGAGGTTCCGAACGCCGTCTGCACCCCGTCGGGCGAGATCAGCCGGATGCGGTCGCCCACCCCCACGCCAAGCTCGCGCGCCACGCCCGAGCCGATGGCGATGCCCTCGGGGAAGCGGTCGATGTCGCCCCACGCCTCCTCGGGGTCCATGATGCGGGGGATGGTGCGCAGATCGTCGTGGGTGATGCCGAACACCTCCACGCCGGTGTTGCGCCCCTCGCCCGAGGCCATGACCTGGCCGCGGATCAGGGGTGCTGCGCGGGTGACGCCGGGGACGGCGGCGATGCGCTCGGCCATGGCGGTGTAGTCGGGGATGGTGCGCTGCATCCGCCCCTCGGCGTCGACCTGCTGGCCGGCATAGACGGTCAGATGCGCATTGGCGCCCAGGATGGTGTCCACGAACTCCGCCCGGAAGCCCGAGCGCACGGCCAGCGTGGCGATCAGCGCGAACACCGCCAGCGTGATGCCGATGAAGCTGATCCAGGTCATCACGCTGACGCCGCCCTCGGCGCGGCGGGCGCGCAGGTAACGCCAGGCGATCATCCATTCGAACGGGGCAAAGGGGCGGGTGCGGGTCACGCG
>NZ_NHSD01000065.1 GCF_016653255.1 Rhodobaculum claviforme | reverse complement strand
GATGGGGCCGCAGGGGGTCGGGCCTCAGGGCAGGCGGATGCGCAAACCGTACTGGAACACCGCGTACACCAGCAGCGGCATCACCACCGCCACCGCCGCGCAGATGGCAACCGTGCGCCAGGACCGGAACCCCGTCAGCACCCCGAACGCCGCCAGCAGATAGCCGACGCTCGCCACCCGGAACCCCAGCACCGGCAACACCCAGACATAGGCCCCGAACAGCACCAGCACGCCCAGGATGCGCGGGTTGGCGCGCGCGAACCGTCCCAGGTCCGGCCACACCATGGGCGCCGCCTCCCGATCCGGGCCGCGCGCCACGAAGGTCCGCGCCAGCAGCACCAGCGCCAGCCCCCCCAGCGCCCACAACAACAGCTGCGGGAAAAAGTCCGAGCCGTAGGTCTGCCACCGGCTCGGCCCCGGAATGTTGCGCGACTCCCAGCCGAGGATCGCCACCATCGCCAGCACCGCAAGCGCCAGCGCCCGGTCGCGGGTCAGAAATGCCATCGCGGCCCCCTTTGCTGGATGGCCGGGGGCCGCGCGGCCCCCGGCGCGGGCCTCAGCCCTCGAAGTCGATGTTCCCGGCGGCGCGGGTCAGCCCCTCCAGGTTGGCATCCAGGAACGCCTGGTACTCCGCGCCCTGCAGGAACCGCACGATGGAGCCGAACTCGGTCTCGATCCGGGACACCAGCTCGGGGGTCTCCAGCGCGGCCCCGAAGGCGGCGGCCAGCGTGTCCACCCGATCCTGCGGGGTGCCCAGCGGCGCAAAGATCCCGCGCGAGGTGGCGTGCTCCAGCGCGATCCCCTGCTCGGCCATGGTCGGCGCGTCCGGCAGGCTGCCCAGCCGCGCGTCATGCGCCACGCCCAGCGGGCGGAAGGTCCCGGCGGCGTAATGCGCCCCCCCCGACGGCATGTTCAGGACGGTGAAATCGATCTCGCGGGCCATCAGCGCGGCCACCTGCTCGCCGGTGTCGGCGTAACCGACCATGCGCACGTCATCCATCGAGATCCCGGCCGCATCGAAGAACTGCGCCCAGAAGAAATGGTCGGTGGAGGTCGGGATCATGCTGAAGCGCACCCGGCCGGGGTTCTCGCGCACCATCTCGGCGATGTCGGCGGCGGTTTGCGCCGGGTGGTCGGCGTGGGTGGAGGCGATGTTGATCGTCTGCGTCACCAGCGCCACCGGCGCAAAGGCGTCATAGGAATAATCCACCATCCCCGCCAGGTTCGACAACGCGATGGTGTCATGGCTGGCCAGCACGGTGTAGCCGTCGGGCGCGGCCTCCAGCACATGGCGCGATCCGCGCGTGGCCCCGGCGCCGGGCATGTTCACCGGCACGATGGCCTGGCCCAGGTGCTTCTCGGCCTCGGCGGCGATCAGGCGAAAGATGATGTCGGTGGCACCGCCGGGGCCGAAGGGGATGATCATCTGCACCTCGCGCTCGGGAAAGCTGTCGGCGGCGGCGGGCCCGGCCAGCACGGCCACGGTGGCGGCGGCGGCGGCGGCTTTCAGGATCGCTGTGGTGGATCGGGTCATGGGGACACTCCCTGTCATGTGATCGTTGTCTGGTCCGGACCTGTATGGCGCGACATCGGAAAACAAGGACCTCCGATCGGCGCCGGGCAACAGCGCGTCGGCAGGAACTGAAACCACATTGACGTGCGCCGCACAACTGTTGGTCAGATGTTCATCTTTCAGGCACAGCCTGCATCCGGCGCGACCCGCCCGATGGCCGCTTGACCCGCCCGGTGCGGTGTCGGACTGTCGGGCTCACGCAACGGTGAAGGGGCAGACGGCATGCGGCAGGCAATCGGCGCGATCATCCTCGCGGCAGCGGGACCATGGGCGGGCGCGGCGGCGGCCTGCCCCGACTGGCGCCTGGCCGAGGACGCGGTCACGCACTCCTCGGACGCGCTGTGGACGCCGCAGACATACGCCCTGACGGCCGGGGGGGATCACAACCTGCGCGACTGCGACCAGCCGGGCGCGGGGTATGTCGTTGCCGCCCCCGACCTGCGGCTGCGCTTCACCGACAACGCCGCCCAACGCGACCTTTTCATCCGCGTGGAGGGGGACTGCGACACCGTCCTGCTGGTCAACGATCCCGCCACGCAATGGCACTTCAACGACGATTTCGACGGGCTGGACCCCGCCATCGCCCTGCCCCGCGCGGCCGAGGGCAGCTATGACATCTGGGTCGGCACCTTTGGCCGCGATCTGTGCGCCGCGCGGCTGGTGCTGGAAACCTTCGGCCCCGGCCAGGCGCCCGGGCCCGGCGGCGGGTTTGGCGACCCGGGCGGCGGCGTGGCCGGCAGCGGCACCGGGTTCGTGGTGAACCGCGAGGGATGGGCGCTGACCAACGCCCATGTCGTCGCCGGCTGCACCACCCTGGAGGTCGCGGGCACCACCGTCACCCGCGTGATCGAGGATGACGGCGCCGACCTCGCCGCCATCCTGCTGGACCCCGCGCCGGGGGCCGCCCCCCTGCCGCTGCGCAGCACGCTGGCGCGGCTGGCCGAACCGGTGCACGCCATCGGCTATCCGCTGGCCGACATCCTGACGCCGTCGGTGCGGGCGACCTCGGGGTCGGTCAACGCGCTGTCGGGCTTCGATGGCGGCGAAAGCCTGATCCAGATCTCGGCGCCGGTGCAGCCGGGCAATTCCGGCGGGCCGGTGATCGACGCGGGCGGCGCGGTGATCGGCGTGCTGTCGGCCACCCTGTCCGAGGATGTCTTTCGCGGCGCGCAGAACGTCAACTTTGCCGTCCCCACCGCCGAGGCGATCCGCTTCCTGAGCGCCAACGCCATCAGCCATACCCTGGTGCCGACCAAGGGCACCACCGCCCCCGCAGCCCCGCTGGCCGCCTGGGAGGTGGTGGAGGCCGCCGCCGCCGCCACCATTCTGATCCGCTGCCTGGACTGACCCCTCAGCGCCAGCGCGACAGCCATCCCAGGCTGTCGCCGGTGGCCCCGGCGGGGCGGTATTCGGCGCCGAACGGCGCGTCCCACCCCTCGGCGGCCAGGCGCGGCAGCAGCCAGCTGTAATCGACCTCGCCCACCGACGGATCGCCCCGGTCGGGCACGCCCGCGAACTGCACATGCCCGATCAGGGGGCGCAGCGCACGGAACCGCATCAGCAGATCGCCCCCGGTGATCTGCAAATGGTAGCAGTCGAACATCAGCCGCAGCGCGTCGCGCCCCACATCCGCGATCACCCGCGCCGCATGGTCGGCCCCCAGCAGGTGATAGCCGGGCACGTCGCGCGGGTTCAGCGGCTCGATCAGCACGGTGATGCCGTGCGGCGCGGCGCAGTCGCAGGCAAACGCCAGATTGGCCGCAAACGTCGCGCCCGCGCGGGGATCGTCCGTCACCCCGGCCATCACATGCACCGCCCGCGTGCCGGTGGCGGCGGCGTACGCCACCGCCTGCGCGATGGCCGCGCGGGCCTCCTCCTCCCGGCCCGGCAGGGCGGCGAGGCCGAAGTCCCCCGCGCCCCGGTCGCCCGGATGGGTGTTCAGGCCCAGCATCGCCATCCCCGTCTGCGCCAGCGCGGCCGCGACCTCGGCCGCGGGGGTGGCATAGGGGAAATGACACTCCACCGCGTCGAACCCGGCGGCATGGGCGGCCCGGATCGCGTCCGGCAGCGCCAGATCGGTGAACAGAAACCCCAGATTGGCGGAATACCGCATCACACCCCCCCGTAGCGCGCGCTGACCCGCGCGATCTGATCGGCCGACAGCGGCCGCGCGCCGGTGCCGCGCAGGATCAGCGCCAGGCGCGCGGTCTCCTCCAGCTCCTCCATGGCGAACACCGCGGCCTCCAGCGTGGCGCCCGCCACCACCGGGCCGTGGTGCGCCAGCAGCACCGCCGCGCGCCGCCCCCCGAGGGCCCGCACCGCATCCGCCATCGCATCGTCCCCGGGCACGAAGAACGGCAGCAGCGCCACCCGGCCCACCCGCATCACCAGATACGGCGTCAGCGGCGGCACCGCATCGTCGGGATCGATGTCGGGCAGCATCGACAGCGCCGTGGCATGGGTCGAGTGCAGATGCACCACCGCCCCCGTCCCCGGCCGCGTGTCGTGGAACGCGGCGTGCAGGGGCATCTCCTTGGTGGGGCGGTCGCCGCCGACGTGGCGGCCCTGCGCGTCCAGAACCGACAGCCGGTCCGGGTCCAGCCGCCCGAAGCTTGCGCCCGTGGGCGTCACCAGCAGGCCCCCGTCGGGCGTGCGCACCGAGATGTTGCC
>NZ_NHSD01000064.1 GCF_016653255.1 Rhodobaculum claviforme | reverse complement strand
TGCGCCTGAGATGGCCCGCAAACAGCTGTCACCTGAAGACAAGGCACTCTGGGATAAGGTGCGACGCACCGTGCGGCCCTTAAAAAGCCGCTCGCTCCGCGACGAACTCGCCGCTCAGGCAGCGACGCCGCAGGGTGATGCGTCGCCCCAGACGAGCGCCTCCGCCCTCACCGCCGGAAAGCGCAGCCCAGCTCCATTGCCCGTCGACGCTGTCTTTTCTCCACAACCGAAACCCCGCACCGCACCGCGCGCCGCCGCAGCGCTTGAGCCCCGGCTGAAGCGCCGTCTCCTGCGCGGCCGCCTTGAGCCCGAGGCGCGCATCGACCTGCATGGCCTGACGCTGGCCGAGGCGCAGCCGGCGCTGGTGGGGTTTCTGCGCCGCGCCCATGGGGACGGGCGGCGTCTGGTGCTGGTGATCACCGGCAAGGGGCGCGGCCCGTCCGACGCGCTGCCCCTGCCGTATCGCACCGGCGCGCTGCGGCACGAGGTGCCGCTGTGGCTGCAACGGCCGCCGCTGCGCGCACTGGTGCAGCAGACCGCACAGGCCCATGCCCGCCACGGTGGCGCCGGGGCGCTGTATGTGTATCTGCGCCGTCCGGGCTGAGGGGCGGCGCCGCGTTCAGAACCGCTGCCAGAGGGACAGCGACAGGCCGCGCGTCCCGGCCCCGCCGCGTTCCACCACCGATTCCAGCACCACGTCGCGGTCGGGCCCGAAGCTGCGGCCGATGGCCGGGCGCAGCTTCACCGTCGTCTCGCCCCCCTCGCGAAAGCCGCTGAGCGACACGAGGCCGAGCCACCCGCCCGCACCGCGCAGGCCGACCTGGCCCATGATCTCGCGCCGGGCCTCGCCTTCGGAACGGACGGGATCTTCGGAGGACAGCGTCAGGCGCATCCACCCGTCGCCAAGCGGGGTGCCGATGCCGCGCCCCAGATGCACCGCCACCAGCCGGAAGCGCGTCGTTCCCAGCGTGTCGTCGCCGCGCCGGGCGCCACTGTCGAGCAGCAGCCCCCCCTCGAGCCCCAGCGCAAGGCCCCATGGCAACGCCTGCGGGTGCCAGCGCAGCCGCACATCCGCCGCGCCGTCGCCGCGCCCCTCCTGCGCCAGCGGGCTGTCGAGCCGCAGCCGCAGGGCGGGCACCAGACCCCCCCGCCAGCCCATCTCGCCATAGGCCTCGGCAAAGCCGGTGCGGTTTCCCCGCGCCTTTTCGAAGCCGAAGCTGGTGGCCAGGAACACGGTCCCCACCTCGCGCGGCCACGGTCCGGCCAGCGCGGCCCGCGGCCCGCCCAGGGCGATGCACAGCAGGATCACAAGCGGGGCGAGGCGGCGGATCGTCATGCCGCCACTGGACGCTCATTGTGGTTAACAAACCGTTAGCAGCCACCGTCGGCGGCGGCGCGCCAACCGTCAGGGAAAACCCGGCGCGGGCGCGATGTGGCCCGTCTGCACCCCGCGCCAGTTCGTCAGCGGCGGTGCCAGCCAACGCGCCGCACCCGGAGCGGCCGCATCCAGCACGCCCAGCCGGACCAGAAGCGCCGCGATCGCCGTTTCGGCCGCGCGCCCGGCGCCGTCGGCGATCTTCAGCGCCACCCCCAGCCGCTGTTCCGGCAGAATGGCGACAAACACCCCCTCGGCGCCGGTCTTGACCGCCACGTGGCCACCCATCGCGCGCATCAGCCCGGTGCAGGCGCGCCCCTCGCCCGCGACCAGATCGGGATGCGCGGTCATCGCCTCGCGCAGCCGAACCATGGCGCGGCCCCGCACGGACCCGTCGTCGGCGCCGGCAAAGGCCGCCATCGCCCGCGCCAGCCCGGTCAGCGAGGTTGCGAAATTCGGCGCCGAACAGCCGTCGATGGCCCAGCCGGGGCTGTCCTCGCCGGTGACCTCCTCGAAGGTCTGGCGCACGGCGCGCTGAACGGGGTGGTCGAGGTCGATATACTCCGGCCCCGCGCCAAGATGCCGCGCCAGCGTCAGGAACCCCGCATGCTTGCCCGAACAATTGTTGTGGATCTGGCACGGCGCCGTGTCCCCCCGGATCAGACCGGCGGCGGCGGCCGCGTCATGGGGCACATGCGCCCCGCACCGCAGCGCGGTCGCGTCCAGCCCCAGCGCCGCCAGCCACGCCGCCACACGGTCGGTATGGATCGCCGCCCCCTGGTGCGAGGCGCAGGCCAGTGCCAGCTGTTCCGGCCCAAGCCCGTCGGCCGCGCCGCTTTCGACCAGCGGCAGCGCCTGCACCATCTTGCACGAGGAGCGTGGAAAGATCACCGCCTCTGCCGCGCCCCAGGCGGCAACCACTGCGCCGCTTGCGTCGCACACCACCGCGTCGCCCGCGTGGCGGCTTTCGACGCGGTCGCCGCGCCAGACCTCGACCATCGGTATCGCCATGGTGTTCCCCCTGGTTGCTGTCACGAGGAAGTGCGCGGAATCCCGCAGCCCCCCCGGGCCGGGGGTTTCATCCGCCGGACCGTTTGCGTTATGACCGCGCCTAGCGTGTCCGGCCATGCCCTTCCACCGCAAAAAGGTGTATGGCAGGCGGGGCATCGACAACGGGCAGACAACCATTGCACGGGGAACGGAATGACGCGAGCAGGGCTTAAGGCAGGCGGTGCGGCGATCCTGGCGGGCGGGCTGTTGCTGGCCACCAGCGCCATGGCGCAGGACGAATCCACCAACCGCGTCGCGGCGGAAACCGACTGGAGCGTCTTTGTCGAGGAGAGCCCCCGCGCCTGCTGGAGCGTCTCCAGCCCCAAGGAATGGGTCGCCACCCGCGACGGCAACGCGGTCCAGGTGCGCCGCGGCGACATCCTGTTCTTCGTCACCTATCGCCCCGGCGACGATGTCATGGGCGAGATCAGCTTCACCGGCGGCTATCCCTTCCGCCCCGATTCGACCGTCTCGGTGGAGATCGGCGACGCGACGTTCCAGCTGTTCACCTCGGGCGACTGGGCCTGGCCCGCGAACCCCGAGGACGACGCCCGCCTGAAGGCCGCGATGCAGGGCGGCACCGAGGCGATCGTCACCGCCGTGTCGTCGCGCGGCACCCAGACGCGGGACACCTTCTCGCTGTTCGGCTTCACCGCCGCCGCCGCCGAGGCCGAGCGCCGCTGCCAGTGACCCCGCGCGGTTGCCTGGGGCGTGGCGCGGTCTTATCTGTGCGGGTCAACCCCGAGGATACGCCAGTGACCGACGCCAGCCCCATCGCCGCCACCGCACCCATCACCCAGGACGTGCACACGATCCCCCGCCGGGCGCCGGAGGGCGGCGCGGTGAACCTGATCGGGCTGACGCGGCCGCAGCTGACGGCGGCGCTGATCGATGCGGGCACCCCGGCCAGGCAGGCAAAGATGCGCGCGGACCAGCTCTGGCAGTGGATCTACTACTGGGGTGTGCGCGATTTCGCGGCGATGACGAACCTCGCCAAGGGCTATCGTGCGCTGCTGGCGGAGCGGTTCACCCTCGCGGTCCCCGAGGTCATGCGCCGCGAGGTGTCCGCCGACGGCACCCGCAAGTATCTGCTGCGCATCCAGGGTGGGCACGAGGTCGAGGCCGTCTACATCCCCGAGGAGGGGCGCGGCACGCTGTGCCTGTCGTCGCAGGTGGGCTGCACGCTGACCTGTTCGTTCTGCCACACCGGCACGCAGCGGCTGGTGCGCAACCTGACGGCTGCGGAAATCGTCGGCCAGGTGCTGATCGCCCGCGACGATCTGGCCGACTGGGGCGTGCCCGGCCAGCCCAAGCGCGAGGAGCGTCTGGTCTCCAACCTCGTGCTGATGGGCATGGGAGAGCCGCTCTACAACTTCGAGGCCGTCCGCGACGCCATGCGCATCTGCATGGATGGCGAGGGGATCGCGCTGGGGCGGCGCCGGATCACGCTCTCGACCTCGGGTGTGGTGCCGGAGATCGCGCGCACCGCCCGCGAGATCGGCTGCCTGCTGGCGGTCAGCTTCCACGCCACGACGGACGAGGTCCGCGACACGCTGGTGCCGATCAACCGAAAGTGGAACATCGCCGCCCTTCTGGAGGCGCTGCGCGAGTATCCCCGCCTGTCCAACGCCGAGCGGATCACGTTCGAGTACGTCATGCTCAAGGGTGTGAACGACAGCGACGCGGACGCACGGCGGCTGGTGCGGCTGATCTCGGGCATCCCGGCCAAGATCAACCTGATCCCCTTCAACGAATGGCCCGGCGCGCCCTATGAGCGCTCCGACTGGGCGCGGATCGAGGCGTTCGCCGACATCATCCACAAGGCGGGCTATGCCAGCCCCATCCGCACGCCCCGGGGCGAGGACATCATGGCCGCCTGCGGCCAGCTGAAGTCCGACACCGAACGCGCGCGCAAGACCCGCGCCGAGGTCGCGCTGGAGGCCGGCCTGCCGGTGCCGCCGCGCGTCGTGCGCCGTCCGCATGCGCCCGACCATCCCGACACGACGGGCTGACCCTCGCCCGCCGCGGATCCCACCCAGGCCCGGCTGACCACGCTGGATGCCACGCGGGCGGTCGCGCTGATGGGGGTGCTGGCGGTCAACATGCTGACCATCTCGGGGCTGGAGTACCTGACGCCCGAGATGCGCGCGGTGGTCCATGGCCCGGCCGACCGTGCGGTCGCCTATGTGCTGGCGGTGCTGGTGGAGGGCAAGGCGCTGGCGGCGTTCTCGCTGCTGTTCGGGGTCAGCTTCACGCTGCTGATCGGGCGCATGCGCGCGCGGGGCGAGGGGTGGGTGTGGCCCTATCTGCGGCGTCTGGCGGTGCTGGGGGCGTTCGGGCTGCTGAACGCGGCGCTGTTCTTCTGGGGTGACATCCTGACGACCTATGCGGTGCTGGGGCTGTTCCTGCCGCTGGCGCTGTGGTTGCCGCAGCGGGTGGTG
>NZ_NHSD01000063.1 GCF_016653255.1 Rhodobaculum claviforme | reverse complement strand
CGACGCCCCGCGCCCCGAGGCCCCGGCGGCCGGGCCGATCACGCTGGACCGGCTGGCGGCGGCGATCACCGCGGCCCTGCCCGAAGGCGCCATCGTGATCGAGGAAAGCAACACCGCCGGGCGCGACGTGCACCCCATGGGCGCCGGCGCCCCGCCCGCGACGTGGCTGGCGCTGACCGGCGGCGCGATCGGCGTCGGCCCGCCGCTGGCGCTGGGGGCGGCACTGGCCTGCCCGGATCGCCCCGTGGTGGCGGTGCAGGCCGACGGCTCGGCCATGTACACCATCCAGGCGCTGTGGACCCAGGCGCGCGAGGGAGCGAACGTCACCACCGTGATCCTCGCCAACCGCGGGTATGAGATCCTGAAACAGGAGCTGGCCAAGGTCGGCGCCAACCCCGGCCCCAGCGCGCTCGCGATGCTGGAGATGACCGGCCCGGAGGTCGATTTCGTCAGCCTCGCCCGCGGCATGGGCGTGCCGGGGCGGCGCGTCGAATGCGCGGCCGACCTCTATCGCACCCTGCGGGCCGCCATCGACACCCCCGGCCCCTATCTGATCGAAGCCGCGCTCTGACGCGGAGAGGAGACACCATGCGTGAAATCGTCATCGGCGCCGCCCAGATGGGCCCGATCCAGAAGGCCGACAGTCGCGAAGCCGTCGTGGCCCGGATGCTGGCCCTGCTGGAGGACGCGGCCCGCGCGGGCTGCACCCTCGTGGTCTATCCCGAGCTGTGCCTGACCACCTTTTTCCCCCGCTGGTACCACGAGGACCGGGCCGAGGCCGACATCTGGTTCGAGGCCAGCATGCCAAACGCCCCCACCCAGCCGCTGTTCGACCGTGCCCGCACGCTGGGCGTGGCCATCAGCCTCGGCTACGCCGAGCTGACGCCCGAGGGGCAGCACTTCAACACCCAGATCCTGACCGACCGCGCCGCCCGCATCGTCGGGAAATACCGCAAGGTCCATCTGCCCGGCCATGTGGAGTACGACACCGAACGCACCCACCAGCACCTGGAGAAACGCTATTTCGAGCCCGGCGACCTCGGCTTTCCGGTCTGGCGCTCGCAGGGCGCGGTGATGGGGATGTGCATCTGTAACGACCGTCGCTGGCCCGAGACCTACCGCGTGATGGGCCTGCAGGGGGTGGAACTGGTGATGCTGGGCTACAACACCCCCAGCGTGAACAGCCAGCACGGCGACGAGGGGCTGGCCAAGCGCCTCTATCACTCCGAGCTGACGATGTGCGCGGGCGCCTATCAGAACGCCACATGGGTGGTGGGCGTGGCCAAGGCGGGGGATGAGGACGGCCACCCGCTGATGGGGGGCAGCGTGATCGTCGATCCCGACGGCATGGTCGTCGCCCGCGCCACCTCCGAGGGTGACGAGTTGCTGGTCCACGCCTGCGACATGGACCTGTGCAATTTCGGCAAGACCACGATCTTCGACTTCGCCCGCCACCGCCGGATCGAACACTATGGCCTGATCACCGAACGGACCGGCGCGGTGGCCCCCGCACCATGAGCTTTGATCTGGTGATCCGCGGCGGCACGGTGGCGACCGCGGCCGACCGTTTCAGCGCCGACATCGGCATCACCGGGGGCCGCATCGCCGCCCTTGGCCATGACCTGGCGGGCGCCGACGAGATCGACGCCACCGGCAAGCTGGTGCTGCCCGGCGGCATCGAGGCGCACTGCCACATCGCCCAGGAAAGCGCCTCGGGCGGGATGACCGCCGACGACTACCGCACCGGCTCGATCAGCGCGGCGTTCGGGGGGAATGCATCCTTCGTGCCCTTCGCCGCCCAGCACCGGGGCATGGGCGTGACCGAGACGCTGGATCTGTACGACAGCCGCGCGCAGGGGGCGTCCGTCATCGACTACGGCTACCACCTGATCATCGCCGACGCGACCGATGCGGTGTTGCGAGAGGAGCTTCCGGCGGCGTTCGCGCGCGGCGTGACGTCCTTCAAGGTCTTCATGACCTACGACCGCATGAAGATCGACGACCGGCAGTTCCTGGAGATCCTGTCGGTCGCCCGCGCCCATGGCGCGCTGACGATGGTGCACGCCGAGAACAGCGGCCTGATCGGCTGGATGACCGACCGGCTGATGGCGGGCGGGCACAGCGCGCCGCGCTACCACGCCATCAGCCACCCGGCCGCGGCCGAGGCCGAGGCGATCCACCGCGCCGTGACCTTTGCGCGCTTCCTCGATGCGCCGCTGATGATCGTGCATGTCTCCACCCCCGAAGGGGCCGACATCATCGCCCGCGCCCGGCTGGAGGGCGCGCGCGTCTTTGCCGAGACCTGTCCGCAGTACCTGTTCCTGACGCGCGACGATCTGGACCGCCCGGGGATGGAGGGGGCGAAGTTCATGTGCTCGCCGCCGCCGCGCGATGCCGAGAGCGCAGCGCATATCTGGCGTCACCTGGCGGTGGGGACGTTCTCGCTGTTCTCCTCGGACCATGCGCCGTATCGGTTCGATACCTCGGGCAAGCTGGCGGGCGGGCCGGAGGCGCCGTTCAACACCATCGCCAACGGGATGCCGGGACTGGCGGTGCGGCTGCCGCTGCTGTTCTCCGAGGGGGTGCGGACGGGGCGCATCTCGCTTGAGCAGTTCGTGGCGCTGTCCTCGGCCAACGCCGCGCGGATCTATGGCATGGCGCCGGCCAAGGGCTCCATCACCGTGGGCGCGGACGCCGACATCGCCATCTGGGACCCGCAGGAGACCCGCACCGTCCGGCTGGAGGATCAGCACGACGCCATGGACTATACCCCCTACGAGGGGATGGAGCTGACCGGCTGGCCCGTCACCGTGCTGTCGCGCGGCGACCGGGTGATCGACGGCGGGCGGCTGGTGGCCGAGCCGGGCCGGGGTCGCTACATCGCGCGCGCCCGGCCGGACCTTGGCGCCGCCGCGCCCCGCCCCCCGGCCGAACTGGACCCGGCGCGCGCCTTCGGCGCCGACCTTCTGGGACGCGACGGATGAGCGGGCCGATCCTGGTGGTCAACCCCAACGCCAACCCCGCCGTCACGGCGGGGATGGACGCGGCGCTGGCGTGCTACCGCCTGCCCGGCGGTCCATCGATCGAGTGCCTGACCCTCGCCGACGGCCCCTTCGGGATCGAGAGCCCCGCCGACGCCCAGCGTGCGATCCCGCCCCTGATGGCGCTGGTGCAGGCGCGCCCGGACGCAGGCGCCATCGTCATCGCCTGCTACTCCGACCCCGGCCTGGATGTGTGCCGCAGCCTGACCGCCGCGCCGGTGTTCGGCATCCAGGAGGCCGGCGTGCTGACCGCCATGGCCCGCGCCGACCGCTTTGGCGTGATCGCGGTCGCGGACGGGTCGATCCCGCGCCACCGGCTGCACCTGCGCCGGATGGGGGTGCTGGGGCGGCTGGCGGGGGAACGCGCGGTGAACCTCAGCGTGGACCAGACCGCCCGCCCCGAGGCCGAGGCCCCGCTGACCGCCGTCGGAGCCGCGCTGTGTGCCGACGGGGCCGAGGCGATCGTCCTGGGCTGCGCCGGGATGAGCCGCCATCAGGCGGCGCTGTCCCGCAGTCTCGGGGTGCCGGTGATCGACCCGGTCCGCGCGGCGGTGGCGATGGCCCTGGGCGCGCTCCTGGCCCCGGATTGAGCGACCGGTCAGGGGGCGCGGCCACCGCATCAGCCCGCCGGGCGGCCGGTGCCGCGGAGGCCGCCTCCGCGACAGAGGCGCGCCCGCTGCGACGTCCGCCAGCGCGCCCGCGGGGGCTGCGCCGCCGTCCCTTCGACGACGGCCCGCGCGCACTGACGAAGGTCGCGGCGCCCGGCCCCCGGTGGTAGCCCCCCGGCGCGCCCGGCACGGCCGTCGTCCCTGCCGACACGCGCCGGCCCGGGCCCGGATGGCCGGCCGACGGCGTACGCCGGCATCACGGGGTCAGGGGGTCCCGGGG
>NZ_NHSD01000062.1 GCF_016653255.1 Rhodobaculum claviforme | reverse complement strand
GGGTGGTCATCCCGCGCCCCTCAACGCTGTTCGATGATGGCCATTGCGCGCAGCTCCGCCAGAAGGCCGTCCGACAGCGCCTCCAGCCGCCGGTCGGTCAGCCGGTTGCGCATCGCGGCGCCCTCCGGCATCAGCTCGGCCGTGGGCGTGCGGCCGCACAGCATCACGATGTCGACCGAGGGGCCGGTGGTGGGGGTGGCGGCGATCTGGCGGGCGTCCATGCGCGCGAGCGTCAGGGCGATCCGTGCCGGCAGGTCGGGCTGCGGGCGGGTTTCACGCACCACCGCGCCTTCGGGCAGGTTGGCGGTCAGCGACTGGAAATCCGCGCAGGCATCGGCCCCGGCGCGCAGGCGGGCCAGTTCGGCCTCGGCATTGGCGCTGGGAACGGTGGCGCGGACATACTCGACCTCGATGGACCGCTCCGGCAGGCGCGGGCTGCGGTCGATGTCGCGCATCAGGAACAGGATCACCGCGCCTTCGACGGCGATGGGCGCGCTGATCTGCCCGGGCGACAGCGCCTCGATTGCCGGGCGCAGGTTCGGCGGCAGCGCGTCCACCGCCAGCCACTCGAGCCGCCCGTCCTGCGCGCGCGAGTCCGAGGCCGAGAACAGCCGTGCGGATTCCGCGAACTCCGCGGGGGTGGAGTCGCGCGCGATCATCTCGGCCAGCTCCACGTTGTCGTCGGTTGCAGGCAGCACGAGCTCGGACAGCAACACCCTCGGCTGGCCGCGGAACGCGGTGGTCTGGCGCGCGCGCGCCACCTCGGCGTCGGTGACCTCCACCCGGCCGAGGAAGCGCTGCTGCAACACCTGGCGCCATGCGAGCCCGGCCTCGACGAAGCTGCGGATGGACTCCGGCTCCAGCCCGGACTGCCCCACGAGGCTCAGGAACTCCTCGGCCGACAGATCGAAGCGCGAGGCGAATTCGACAACGCCCTCGGCGATCTCCGCCTCGGAGGGGCGGATGCCCATGCGGCGCGCCTCGGAGATCTGCAACCGCTCGTCGATCAGCCGCTCCACCGCGATGGTGCGCAGATCGCCCGCGGTGTTGAACAGTTCCAGAAACAGCGCGCGCTGGTCGATGTCATGGGCGGTGATCACGCGGTCATCGACGATCACGCGGGGCGCAAAGGGGTTCTGGGCCGCCACCGGCGCGGCAAAAGCAAGCGTCAGGGCAGCGGCAAGGGGAAGGAGGCGCGTCATGGACATGGGTGTTGCTGTCGCTCGTGTCTGGGTTGCCACGGGTCTGGCTCGGGTCTCGCACGGGTCGGGCGAAGGGGTGCGCCGCCCGTCACTGGGTCGGTCCCCGGGGAAGGGCCCCCGGGGCGGGCACTGTGCCGGTCACTGGCCACAGCCGCGGGCCGGCCCGCCCGGGCGGGCGCCAAAACCGATCAGGTCGATCCTGAGGCCGATCTCGGTCCGCGCCGCCACACTAGTGGAGGAGACGAACCGACGCGAGAGGGAAAGATCCACCGCCACGCATTCGTTGCGATACCGTGCCCCGAGGCCTGCGGTGCCGGGTTCGCCGCGCGCCAGATCGTAGCGCAGGTCGGCCAGCGCAACCCAGTGGCGCCCGACCTCCATCGCGCCGCCCAGCCCAAGCTCGCCGGTGCGGCGGGTGCGGTCCTGAACGGGATCGGGATCGATCTGGACATAGCTGCCATAGACCTGCCGCCCGGCGCCGCTCCAGGAGGCGCGGAACTCCTGCCGCGGGCTGCGCCCGTCCGAGGTGATGAGCGCCCGCCCGGCAAAGGCCAGGCCCCCCGCCGTCCGCAGCCGCGCCGCCGCGAGCCAGTCCGATCGCTGCCCCGAGAGGCCCGACACCGGTCCCGATACAGGCCCCGATACAGGTCCCGATACCGCAGAATGCCCATCGCCGCGCAGCCGCACGACGCGCCCGGCCAGTGCCTCGACCGACCACCCGGCGGGGTCGTGGCGGGTCCACCCCAGCCCGAGGTTGACGCGCCGGCCCGCCTCCTGCGTGTCGAAGCCGGGCCCGCGGTCGAGACGGAACAGCGTGATCTCGTCCAGCTCCAGCAGCAGGCTGTCCTCGTTGGGGGTGGCGTCGCGCCGGTCACGGGCCCAGACGACCTGGGCGATCGGCTCCAGCAGATGGGTCGCCCCGCCCGGCGCCTGGCGCAGCAGCGGCCAGCGCAGCTCCAGCGCGGCGGTGGGGCTGATGCGGCTGATCGTGCGCGCGAACCGGTCGTCCTGGCGCACGCGCCACCGGTCGGCCCGGAGCGCGCCCAGGGCGGCCACCTCCACCCCGGCGGGGGTGATCCAGCTGCGTCGCCAGTCCGCGCGCAACGTCAGCCGCGCCACATCGCGCCCCCGGCCCATGACCGGGTTGCTGGAATCGCGCCGCGCGGCCAGCGCGTCGAGGGTCAGCCACGCGCTGCCCCCCAGCAGCGGCGGCGTGACGCGCTGTGACAGGCGCGCGTCCAGCACCCGGTTGGGCAGCAGGGCGTTGTCGTCGCCGCGAAAGGTGCGGAACTGCGTTGCGCGGACCCGGCCCAAACGGTCGCGGCGGATCTGATCGACAAAGATCGTGTTGGTGCGGATGTCGTCCTCGCCCACGCCATAATCGCTGCGATAGCGCGGGTCGCTGAACGCCTCCAGCCGCAGGCCCAGGCCGGTGTCGGGCGCCAGCGCCACATCCGCGCGCGCCTCGACATAGCCGCGCCATTGCCCCGGCCGCAGCCGGTCGCGCGTGACCGCGCCATCCAGGAAGAACCGACCGCGGGCAAAGTTGTGGCGGTACGTCCCCCCCAGCGTGTAGCTGCCGCGGGCGTGGATGCGCGGGCTCAGCGTCAGGTCCCGGTTGCTGTCCAGCGCGATGAAATACGGCACCTGCAACCCCGGTCCCAGCGCGCTGGTGGCCCGCAGCTCGGGCGTCAGCACGCCGGTCATGCGGGTCACGGTGGGGTCGGGCATGCGCAGGCGCGGCGCCACCGCCAGCGTCACCCCCAGCACGCGGAAGGCGGGGCGCTCGAACTCCAGGGTCCGGGCCTCGCTGTCGTGGATGATGCGGGCGGCGCGGATTTCCCAAAGCGGCGTGGGGTTGTCCGCGCAGACCTGGCACGAGGACGCCACCGCACGCTCCATCCGGGTGATGCGGCCTTCGCTGCGGTCGACCCCGCGCGTGGCGATCTGCAACCGGCGGTCCAGGACGATCCGCGCGCCGCGCAGCACCCCGTCGCGCAGATCCGCGCTCATCTCGGCAGCATCGGCGAGGACCAGAATGTCGGGGCCGTCCTCCAGCACGATCGGGCCGGTGATCTCCAGCCGGTCCGGGGCGCCGTCGGTGCCGCGGGTGAACACCAGCCGCGTGGCACGCAGCCGGGCGCCGCGGTACAGCACCTCCACCCCGCCGGTGGCCACCAGCGCGCCGTCGGCGGTGATCTCCAGGCTGTCGGCGGCCATCCGGGCGACGTCGGTGTCGGGTGTTGCCGCGACCTCGCGGCTGAGGGCGGGCGTGGCCGCGAGCGTCCACAGAAGCAACGCCAGCACCCCGGGACGGAGACGGCGGGGTGTGTCGCGCGGGTGTGTCATCCCTCCTCCAGGTGCAGCAGCAGCGCCAGCGCCAGCAGCGTGGCCACCGCCGGCGGGTTCCATGCGGCCAGCACCACCGGGATCTGGCCGTTCTCGCCCAGCACCTGCGCGAAATCGCGCAGAAAGAACACCCCGAACCCGGCCAGAAGCGCGCCCAGCACCATCAGCCCCTGTCCGCCCGACCGGATGTGGCCCATCGTGAAGGCCGCCCCCACCAGCACCATCGCCATCAGGGTCCACGGCGTCGCCAGCTCCATCTGAAGCCACATCCGGTGCGGCAGCGCGGCAAAGCCCGCGCGCTCCAGCGCGGTGATGAAGGCGGGCAGCTCCCAGATCGGGATGGTGGCGGGGGCGCCGAAGCTGTCGCGCAGCGCGGTGGGGGTCAGGTCGGTCTCCAGCCGCAGCGCGGGGTGGGCCTCGGCGGCGGCCTCGGG
>NZ_NHSD01000061.1 GCF_016653255.1 Rhodobaculum claviforme | reverse complement strand
TGCGGAGCGGGCGCAGGCCCCCGCCGCGCCACCTGGCCGGGTGGACGCCGCCCGCCCCGCACCCTAGCCTGCCCCAAAGTCAGAATCCCCCGAGGCGCCCATGTCCGACACCTCCGCCTATCAGGTCCTCGCCCGCAAGTACCGGCCCGAGACCTTCGCCGACCTGATCGGCCAGGAGGCGATGGTCCGCACCCTCCGGAACGCCTTCAAGTCGGGGCGCATCGCGCATGCCTTCATCCTGACGGGCATCCGCGGCACCGGCAAGACCACCACCGCGCGCATCATCGCCAAGGGCCTCAACTGCATCGGCCCCGACGGCACCGGCGGCCCCACCACCAGCCCCTGCGGCGTGTGCGAGCCCTGCCGCGCCATCGCCGCCGGCCGCCACGTCGACGTGCTGGAGATGGACGCCGCCTCGCGCACCGGCGTGGGCGACATCCGCGAGATCATCGACAGCGTCGCCTACCGCGCGGCCTCGGCGCGCCACAAGGTCTACATCATCGACGAAGTCCACATGCTGTCGACCAACGCCTTCAACGCGCTTCTGAAAACGCTGGAGGAACCCCCCGCGCACGTCAAGTTCCTCTTTGCCACCACCGAGATCCGCAAGGTGCCCGTCACCGTGCTGTCGCGCTGCCAGCGGTTCGACCTGCGCCGGATCGAGCCGGAGGTGATGATGGCCCACCTCGGCCGCATCAGTGAGGCCGAGGGCGCCGAGGTCGCCGCGGAGGCGCTCGCGATGATCACCCGCGCGGCCGAAGGGTCGGTGCGCGACGCGCTCAGCCTGCTCGACCAGGCGATCAGTCACGGCCAGGGCGCCACCTCGGCCGAGGCCGTGCGCGCGATGCTGGGGCTCGCGGACCGGGGCCGGGTGATGGACCTTCTGGATCTGATCCTGCGGGGCGATTGCGCGGGCGCGCTGCGCGAACTCGGCGGGCAATACGCCGACGGCGCCGACCCGATCGCGGTGCTGCGCGACCTGGCCGAGGTCACGCACTGGGTCAGCGTGGTCAAGATCACCCCGGACGCGTCCGAGGACCCCACCGTGTCCTCGGACGAGCGTGCGCGCGGCCGCGACATGGCCGAGCGCCTGCCGATGCGGGTCCTCAGCCGGATGTGGCAGATGCTGCTCAAGGCGCTGGAAGAGGTCGCGCATGCGCCCAACGCCATGATGGCGGCCGAAATGGCGGTGATCCGCATGACCCACGTCGCCGACCTGCCCGGCCCGGAGGAGTTGATGCGCAAGCTGGCGGACCCGGCCACACCCGCGGCCCGCGCCCCGCATGGCCCGGCCGGGGGCAACGGCGGCGGCCCGCAGGCCCGGCATGGTCCCGCAGCCGGTACGCCGGCCGCCACATCCCCCGGCACCGGGCCGGGCCCCATCGCCACCGCCCGCGCGCTGGCGCCCGCCCAGGCCGCGCCCAGCCTGTCCGCCTGGCCGGACTTCGACAGCGTCGTGGCACTGATCCGCGACCGGCGCGACATGCCGCTTCTGATGGAGGTGGAGGCGGATGTCCGCCTCGTGCACTATGCCCCCGGCCGGATCGAGTTCGCGCCCACCGACACCGCCGCGCCCGACCTTGCGGCGCGGCTGGCCCAGCGGCTGCGGACGTGGACCGGGGCGCGCTGGACCGTGTCGGTCACCGGGTCGGGCGGCGCCCCCACCATCCGGGAGGCGCGCCGCGCCGCCGAAGGCCGCGCCCGCGCCACCGCCCGGGACAACCCTCTGGTACAGGCCATCCTCGCGGTCTTTCCCACCGCCGAGATCACCGACATCCGCCCCCTCGCCCCGCCCGAGGCGATCCTGCCGGCGGCCCCCGACGACGACCCCGCAGCGGGCGGCGGCGATGACATCCCCGACGACTGGGACCCGTTCGAGGACGACTGACCCGCATCCCGACTTGTCCCGCGCCCGCCCCGCGCGTATCACCCATGCCAGCACAACAGGAGTGATGGCGATGCTGAAGGGACTGGGGGGCCTCGGTGGCCTCGGCGATCTGGGCAAGATGATGAAGGCCGCCCAGGAGATGCAGGGCAAGATGGCGGAGATGCAGGAGAGCCTCGCCGCTGCCACCGTCACCGGCGAAAGCGGCGCGGGGCTGGTCAAGGCCACAGCCACCGGCAAGGGCGAGCTGACGGCGCTGGACATCGACCCGTCGATCTTCAACGCCGACGAGAAGGAAGTGGTGGAGGACCTGATCCTCGCCGCCATCAAGGACGCGCAAAGCCGCGCGAGCGAGTTCAGCCAGGCCGAGATGCGCAAGCTGACCGAGGGCATGGGCCTGCCGGCGGACATGAAACTGCCGTTCTGAGGGCCTCAGGGTCTGCTGACAACTGGCCGGGGGGCGCGGGCATGGCCGAGGCCGGGCGCGAGATCGCGGCCCTGATCGAACAGGTGGCGCGGCTGCCGGGGCTGGGGCCACGCTCCGCCCGGCGGCTGGTGCTGTTCCTGCTCAAGCGGCGCGGGCAGACCATGCTGCCGCTGGCGCAGGCGCTGGAGCGGGTCGCCCGCGGCGCGCGCGACTGTGCGGTGTGCGGCAACATCTCGGGCGCGGAGGTCTGCGACATCTGCACCGACCCCCGTCGCGCCACCGGAGAGATCTGCGTGGTGGCCGATGTGGCCGACCTCTGGGCGCTGGAGCGCGGGGGCACGTTCCGCGGCCGCTACCATGTGCTCGGGGGCCTGCTGTCGGCCCTCGACGCCGTCGGCCCCGAGGAGCTGCGCCTGCCCGCACTGGCCGCCCGCGTGGCCGACGATGGCATCACCGAAGTGATCCTTGCCCTCGACGCCACCGTCGACGGCCAGACCACCGCCCATTACATCGCCGAAGCGCTGGAGGGCACCGGTGCCCGCGTCACCTCGCTGGCGCAGGGGGTGCCCATCGGCGGCGAGCTTGACTACCTCGACGATGGCACGATCACCGCCGCGCTGCGGGCCCGCCGGGCGCTGGACTAGACCACGCCGGGCGCGGTCAGGCGGCCCGTGGCCGCAGCCACAGCCACATCAGCGCCCCGCCCGCCAGCACCAGGAACGGCAGCATGGCGATGTTCACAAGCTGCCAGCCCTGCTCCACCGTGCCCCCGGAACAGTTCAGCAGCCCCCCCGACGACAACGAGGCCAGCGTCACGCCGCCGAACACGATCAGGTCGTTCATGCCCTGAAGCCGCCCACGCTCGGCCACGCCATGGGCCGACGCCAGCATCGCCGTGGCCCCGATGAAGCCGAAGTTCCAGCCGATGCCCAGCAGGATCAGCGAGATGTAGAAGTGCTCCAGCTCCACCCCCATCAACGCCACACCCCCGGCGCCGGCCAGAATCGTCAGCCCCAGCGCAACGATCCGCTCCACCCCGAAGCGGTTGATCAGATGCCCGGTAAAGAACGACGGCGCATACATCGCCAGCACATGCGCCGAGACGATGTCGGCCGCCTGTCCGGTGGTGAACCCGCACCCCACCACCGCGATCGGCGTGGAGGTCATCACCAGGTTCATCAGCGCATAGGACACCGTGGCGCAGATGATCGCCACGGCGATGCGCGGCTCGCGCAGAAGCGCCATCCGGCTGCGGCCGGGGGCTGCGCCGGGGCGCGGCGCGGGCGGCCGGGGGATGTCGAGGAACGCAAACAGGAACACGCCCACCAGATTGACCGCGATCACCGCAAGATAGACGCCCAGGAACGGCACCACCATCACATCGGCCGTCACCTTGACCAGCTGCGGACCCAGCACCGCCGACAGGAGGCCCCCCGCCATCACCCAGCTGATCGCCTTGGGGCGGAACCCCTCGGACGCGGTGTCGGCGGCGGCGAAGCGGTAGAACCCCTGCGCCGACATGTAGATGCCCGTCAGGAACGACCCCAGCAGGAACAGCGGAAACGACGCGAGCAACAGCCCCAGCGCCCCCACGGCAGCCCCCAC
>NZ_NHSD01000060.1 GCF_016653255.1 Rhodobaculum claviforme | reverse complement strand
GAACACCTCCACCTCGGTGGGGGCGGGTTCGGTGGCGGATGGTTCAGTGGGTTCGGGGGGCTGTCCATCGCCGGGCGCCGCCTGTGCCTGTGGCGCCGCCTCTGGTTCGGGCGTGCCGGTGGCGTCCATCGCGTCCCCGGCCGGGGTGTCGCTGGCGGTGCCATCCGTGGCGGCCTCGGGGTCTGTCGCGCCGGTGTCCGGGGTTTCAGACGGTGCGCTCTCGTCGGTGGGGGCCGGGGTCGGGGTCTGGGCCGGGGCCGACGGCTGCGGTGCGGGACGCAGGCGAGGGCGCTCCGCGCGCTCGGCGCGATAGCCGAGGCCCTGCATCAGGTCGGCGAACTGTTCCAGCGTCAACCCGGTGATCGACAGCATGTCGGCCGACGCCTCGAATCCCGCCCGCGCATCGCGTGCGCGCAGCATGTCGGCCAGCCGCTCCAGCATGTCGATGCGGATCGCCCGGGTCCCCGCCGGGGCATAGCCGGCCAGCCGGTAGTGCTGCTCGGGCACGCCGGGGGACACGGGAATCGTCACCAGTCCCGGCGGCGGGCTTTCGGGGTATTCGTCCAGCCCTTGCGCCAGTGACCACAGCACGAGGCGCAGCCGGGTCGGCGCGGGTTTCAGCAGCGCGGGCAGAAAGATCGTGTACTGCCCGAACCGCACGCCGTGGCGGCGCAGCGCGGCGCGGGCGTCCTGGTCGAGGTCCTTGACCTCGGCGGCGACCTCGGCGCGTTGCAGCACCCCCAGCGCCTCCACCAGGCGATAGGCAAAACCGCGGGTCAGCCCGGTCAGCGTCTCGTCGCGTTGCAGGCCGACCAGCGGCTCGAACAACGCGGCCACCCGACGGTCGAGGAAATGCTGCAGACGCCTGCGCACCTTGTCGGCGACGTCGGTGCCCGCGATCTCGTCGACGAACACCTCCACGCCGGGCTTCATCGGCTCGGGACCGGCCACCAGCTTGCCCAGCGCGGTGTCGCCCCACATCAGCCCGCCCTGTTCGGTGACGTCCATCTCGGTGTCGGGGGCGTTGTAGAACCGATCCGCCAGCAGATGGAACTGCGGCGCCAGCACCGCCGTGGCCGCCCCGCGCAGCGCGCGCGCCTCGTCGGGGCTTGCGGTGGTGTCCTGGCGGAACCGGAACCCCTCGATGCGGCCGATGAATTCGCCCTCCACCGTCACTTCGCCCTTGTCGCTCACCTCGGCCACCAGCCTCTCCTTCTGCTTGAGCCGCCGCATCAGGACGCTGGTGCGGCGGTCCACGAAGCGCTGCGTCAACCTGGCGTGCAACGCGTCCGACAGGCGGTCTTCTACAGCGCGGGTCTCGCCGCGCCAATGGCTTTCGTCGGCCACCCAACCCGCGCGTTGCGCCACATAGGTCCAGGTGCGGATGAACGCGAGCCGTTTCGACAGCGCATCGATGTCGCCATCGGTGCGGTCGATGCGCGCGATGTTGCGCGCCAGCCAGTCCGCGGGCACCTCGCCGGTCTCGTGCAGGAAGCCGAAGATGCGCGCCAGCAGCCCGGCGTGTTCGGTGGGCGAGATGCCGCGGAAATCGGGAATGCGGCAGACATCCCACAGCAGCCGCACGTCGCGCGCATCGCGCAGCCGCGTGCGCACCGCCTCGTTGTCGGCCAGCGCCCGCAGCGCCACCAGGTCATCGGAATCGCGCACGCGGGTCAGCCAGTCGTCGGTGGTGTGGCGCTCCAGCGCGGCCATCAGCCGATCGACGGTGCCGAAATCCAGATCGGCGTTGCGCCAGTGCAGCTTGCGCACCGGCTCGAAGCGGTGGTCCTCGATGGCGGCGACCATCTCGTCGGCCAGCGGGCGGGCCTCGCCGGTGACGCCAAAGGTGCCGGGCGTGGTGTGGCGCCCCGCGCGCCCGGCGATCTGTGCAAGCTCTCCGGGGATCAGCGCGCGCATCCGTCGCCCGTCGAACTTGGCGGTGGAGGAAAACGCCACATGCCGGATGTCGAGGTTCAGCCCCATCCCGATGGCATCCGTCGCCACCAGATAATCCACGTCGCCGTTCTGATAGAGCGCCACCTGCGCGTTGCGCGTGCGCGGGCTGAGCGCGCCCATCACCACCGCGCAGCCGCCCTTGGTGCGGCGGATCAGCTCGGCGATGGCATAGACGTTTTCCACCGAGAATCCCACGATGGCGCTGCGCGGCGGCATCCGGCTGATCTTGCGCGCGCCGGTATAGGTCAGCGCCGAGAATCGCTCGCGCCGCAGGAACTGCACGCCGGGCACCAGCGCCGCGATCGCACCGCGCATGGTGTCGGCGCCCAGAAACAAGGTCTCATGCAGCCCGCGCGCGGTCAGCAGGCGTTCGGTAAACACATGACCCCGGTCGGGATCGGCGCAGAGCTGGATTTCGTCCACCGCCAGGAAATCGGCGCCGATGCCCACCGGCATCGCCTCGGTGGTGCAGACCCAGTACTGCGTGCGCTGGGGGACGATGCGTTCCTCGCCGGTGACGAGCGCCACGACCGACGGGCCACGGACCGCCACGATCCGGTCATAGACCTCGCGCGCCAGCAGGCGCAGCGGCAGGCCGATCACCCCGGTGCGATGGGCCAGCATGCGTTCGATGGCGTAATGCGTCTTGCCGGTGTTGGTGGGGCCCAGAACCGCCGTCACCCGGCCCCGTTCGCGGACGTCGTCGCGCATGATCCCTCCGCGCCAGACCGGTGCGCCCGTGGGCGGTCCGGTGGTGTCGCTGGCAAACCCGCGTCAGGTGTCGCGGCCCGACACCCGCGCCTCCAGACGCGCCACGCTTCTGCTTATGACGGGCTGGTGGGGATGTATAGCCTGCGCGGCGCGATAGACGTGCAGGGCCTGCACCTCGCGGCCGGTCTCCTCCAGGATCATGCCAAGGCCCGCCATCGCGCCGAAATGGCTGGGATTGAGGGTCAGCGCGCGCGCCAGGTCCTCCATCGCCGGGCCATAGTCGCCGCGCTCGTAGAAGGCGGCGGCGCGGGCGTTCCAGCCCTCGGCGAATTGCGGCGCGTGATCGGTGAGCGCGGTCAGGTGGGCGATGGCGGCGTCGACCTCTCCGGCCTCCAGCGCGGCGCGCCCCCTGCGCAACAGCAGGTCCATCGCCGACGACCCCGACTTCGACCATTCGTCAAGGATGCGCCGCTCCACCCGGTCCCAGCGCTCCAGCTGGGGATCGGCCAGGCGTTGCAACAGCGCGCCAACCCCGTCCTGTGCCGCCGCCGGACCAGCCAGCGCCAGCGACGCGGCAACGAAGGCATTGAGCAGAAGCGATGTCCGTCCCATAACCCGAGTGTAGCACCGCCCGCCCCGAAGACGAGGGGGCAGCGGTGCCGCAACGGTCACTTTCGGGCGAAAGCCCCCAACACAGGCAGCGGAGGCCCCGATGGGCGAGATCATGGAACAGGCGGTCGCGGCGATGCGCGCGAAATTCGGCGACGGGGTCGACGGGTCGGCCAAGTTCGTGATCGGCGATCTGGGCGCGGTGATCGTCGACCAGAGCGGCGTGCACGCCGGCGACGGTCCCGCCCAGGTCACGCTGAGCGCCGAGGCCGAGACCTTCCGTGCCATCCTCGAAGGGGACCTCAGCCCCACCATCGCCTTCATGTCCGGTCGGCTGTCGGTGGAGGGTGACATGGGCCTTGCGCTGAAGCTCGCGAACCGGATGGGCTGAGGCGGCGGTGCAGCCCGCCACGCTGTTCACCGACACGGTCCCCATGCCCGCCGATGGCCGCGCGGTCTGGCTGCGCACGGCCGACGGGGTGCGGTTGCGGGCCGCGGTCTGGCCGGGGGCGCGGGGGACGGTGCTGCTGTTTCCCGGCCGGACCGAGGTCGTGGAGAAATACGGCGACGTCATCGCGCGGCTTGTGGCGGCGGGCTGGGGGGTGCTGACCCTCGACTGGC
>NZ_NHSD01000059.1 GCF_016653255.1 Rhodobaculum claviforme | reverse complement strand
GCTGGGGTCGGCCTCGGCGGTGCTGTCGGCGGGGGGCTACACGGTTGGCGCGCTGGCGGCGGTGAATGCGGTGGGCGCGGTCACGGTCGCGGACGGCCCCCATTTCTGGGCCGCCCCGTGGGAGATGGGCGCGGAGTTCGGCGGCCTCGGGCTGCCGGAAAGATTCACGCCGGGCGCCGAGCAGGGGCCCACCAAACGCCCCGGCACCGCCACGACACTGGCGATCGTGGCGACCGACGCGGCGCTGACCCAGGCGCAGGCCACGCGCATGGCCACCGCCGCCCATGACGGGATGGCGCGCGCAATCGTGCCGTCGCACACGCTGCTGGACGGCGATCTGGTGTTTGCCGTGTCCACCGGCGCGCGGCCGCTGCGCGATCCGCTGGCCGATCCGTTCCGGCTGGGCCATGCGGCGGCGGCGTGCCTCGCGCGGGCGATCGCGCGGGGCGTGTACGCCGCGACGCCGGCGCCGGGCGATGTGCTGCCGGCCTGGCGGGCGCGATTCGGCGGCTGAGCCGGGCTACACCCGTTCGATCGCCACCGCCGTGCCCTCGCCGCCGCCGATGCAGATCGCCGCGACCCCGCGCGCAAGCCCGCGCCGCTCCAGCGCGTTCAGCAACGTCACCAGGATGCGGGCCCCCGAGGCGCCGATCGGATGGCCCAGCGCGCAGGCGCCGCCGTGCACGTTCAGCCGCGCGCGATCCACACCCATGCGCTGCATGAAGGCCATGGGCACCACGGCAAACGCCTCGTTGACCTCCCACAGGTCGACGTCGTCGACGCTCCATCCCAGCCGGTCCAGCAGCTTGCGGGCGGCGGGCACGGGGGCGGTGGGGAAATCGCCCGGCGCCTGCGCGTGGCTGGCATGGCCCAGCAGGCGCGCGCGCACCCGCAGGCCCTGCGCCCGGGCTGCCTCGGCCGAGGCCAGCACCAGCGCCGCCGCCCCGTCCGAGATCGACGAGGAATTCGCCGCCGTGACCGTGCCGTCCTTGCGAAAGGCGGGCCTGAGCTGCGGGATGCGGTCGGGACGGGCCAGGGCGGGTTGCTCGTCCAGGACCACCGTGGTGGCGCCCTTGCGGCCGGGGACCTCCACCGCCGCGATCTCGGCGGTGAAGGCGCCGTCGCGCTGTGCGGCAAGCGCGGCCTCCAGCGAGGCGATGGCATAGGCGTCCTGCGCCTCGCGGGTGAACTGGAACGCCTCGGCGCAGTCCTCGGCGAAGGTGCCCATCAGGCGGCCGGTGTCATAGGCATCCTCCAGCCCGTCGAGAAACATGTGGTCGAGCGCCTGCGCATGGCCCATCCGCGCGCCCCCGCGCATCTTCGGCAACAGGTAGGGGGCGTTGGACATGCTCTCCATCCCGCCCGCGACGATGACCCCGGCCGCACCCAGCGCGATGCGGTCGGCGGCCATCATCGCCGCCTTCATGCCCGAGCCGCACATCTTGTTGAGGGTCGTCGCAGGCACCCCGTCGCCCAGTCCCGCGGCAAAACCGGCCTGCCGGGCCGGGGCCTGGCCCTGGCCCGCGGGCAGCACGCAGCCCATCAGCAGCTCCTCGACGGTATCGGGTGCGGCGCCCGCGTCGCGCAGCGCGCCTGCGATGGCCACGCCCCCCAGATCCGGCGCGGCCAGCGGCGCCAGCGCGCCCTGAAACCCGCCCATCGACGTGCGGGCCGCGCCCGCGATGATGACCTCGTGCATTGGTCGCCCCCCCTCCCAAGACTTGATTAAGGAATGGCACCTAAGGTGGGGCCGAGGCAAGGACGGCGCGGCAGCGGGGTGGGCGCAGGATGGATCTTTCGGTGGACCGGCGCGCGGGCGCCCTTGTCGTGCGGGTGCACGAAGCGCGGCTGGACGCCATGGTCGCGATCGCCTTCAAGGAGGCGATGCGCAAGGCCACGGCGGGGGCCGATACGCGCGTGGTGCTGGATCTGGGCCGGGTGACGTTTCTCGACAGCAGCGGGCTGGGCGCCGTGGTGTCGGTGATGAAGCATCTTGGGACCGACCGGCGGCTGGAGCTTGCGGCGCTGACCCCGCCGGTGGCGCGGGTGTTCCGGCTGACCCGGATGGACGGCATCTTCACCATCCATCCGGAGGTTCCCGACGCCGATTCCCGGTGTCATGCCGGCTGAGGGGCGCGCGCCCGCGATGGTGCCCCCCGACGACCGGATCGCGTCGATCCGTCTGCACGCAGATGCCGCCGGGGTGCGGGCCGCGCTGGCGCAGGTGCGGGCGGCCCTCGACGGGCTGGGGCTGACGCCCGAGTGTCATGGCGATATCGAGCTGGTGGTGGCGGAGGTCCTCAACAACATCGTGATCCATGCCTATGGCCACCAGCCCGGACCGATCGACGTCGCATTGACCCTGGCCGAGGGTGTGCTGGACTGCGAGGTGCGGGACAAGGGCCGCCCCATGCCGGGCCTCGCCGCGCCGCCCGGAGATCCCGCGCGTCTCGACCTGGGGCGCGATGCGGTGCCGGAGGGGGGCTTCGGCTGGTTCCTGATCCGACGGCACGCGCGCTGCGTGCGCTATGCCCGCAAGGAGGGCATGAACCGGCTGAGCCTGTCGCTTCCGCTGTGCCGCGCCGAGGATTCCGCGCCCTGATCCGGGCGGTCCAGGGACGCGGCATGGCCGGGAACGGGCACCGGCCCGCCACGCCCCGGGCGGGCCCCGACGGCCGGGCGGCCTTGACGCGGGCCGGGGCTATGCCTACTCCTTGCGCCGCGCGGGTATGGTGTAATGGTAGCGCCCCAGCCTTCCAAGCTGGTCGTGCGGGTTCGATTCCCGCTACCCGCTCCACCGTGAATACCGGACCTTACACACATGACCTTGCGCCATGGATGGCACGCCGACCGCGGCGTTGCGCTGCAGGGTCGGCCGATCGACGGCGGGCTGCGTTCCGACGGCTGATGCGCGCGCCCGCTTGGAGCGCGCCGCCCGACGGGCTACATGGCGGGAATGTCCAGTGATCCCGCCCCCGTGCCCTCGACCCGCGACCGGGTGTTCGCGGCGCTGACCTCCGATGACGATGGCAGCGTGTGCACCGACCTCTCGGAGGCGGCCTGCCGCGCGCAGCCCGACAGCTTTCTGCGCCATGTCGGCGCGCTGTCACTGACCAAGGCGGCGGACGGGCTGGTGGACCCGAAGCTGGTGCTGGCGTGGCTGCTGGGCGCGCTGGGGGCACCGGCGGCGCTGGTCGGCCTGCTGGTGCCGATCCGCGAGGCCGGCGCGCTGTTGCCGCAACTGTTCACCGCCGCGCGGATCCGCGCGATGGCGCGGCGCAAATGGGCCTGGGTTGCGGGATCTGTGGGGCAGGGGCTGGCGGCGCTGGCGATGGCGGCGGCGGCGCTGACGCTGGAGGGGGCGGCGGCGGGGGTTGCGATCTGCGCCGCGCTGGCGGTTCTGGCGGTGGCGCGTTCGGTCGCGTCGGTCAGCCTCAAGGACGTGCTGGGCAAGACAGTGGACAAGGGCCGCCGCGGCACCGCGACGGGGCTTGCGAGCAACCTTGCGCCGGTGGCGGTGATCGGATTTGCGGGCCTGTTGATCTGGGACGCGGGCGACCGGATGGCGCTGGTGGTGGGCGCGCTGGTGCTGGCGGGCGGGTTCTGGATGCTGGCCGCCGCGATCTTTGCCGGGCTGCGCGAGGAACCCGGCGCAAGCGAGGGTGGCGCCAACGGGGCGGCTGCGGCCTTTGCCAACCTGCGCTATCTGCGCGATGACCCCGTTCTGGCGCGCTTCGTTCTGGCGCGCGGATTGCTGACGGCGACGGCGCTGGCGCCGCCCTATCTGGTGATGCTGGCCGCCGGTGCGGCGGATGCCGCGCTGGGGGGGCTGGGCGCGCTGGTGCTGGCCTCGGCGCTGGCGGGGCTGGTGTCGGGG
>NZ_NHSD01000058.1 GCF_016653255.1 Rhodobaculum claviforme | reverse complement strand
GTGTAGGGGTGGCGGGGGGTGGCGAACAGGGTCTCGGTGTCGGCTTCCTCGACGATGCGGCCGAGGTACATCACCGCGATGCGGTCGGACATGTGGCGCACCACCGACAGATCATGGCTGATGAACAGATAGGTCAGGCCGAAATCGTCCTGCAACCGCCGCATCAGGTTCAGGATCTGCGCCTGCACCGAGACATCGAGCGCCGACGTCGGCTCGTCGCAGACCAGGAACCGCGGCTCGGAGGCCAGCGCGCGCGCGATGGAGATGCGCTGGCGCTGCCCGCCCGAGAATTCATGCGGGTACTTGCGCCCGTCGGCGGGGCCCAGGCCCACGGTGCGCAGAAGCTCGGCCACGCGGGCGGTGATCGCGGCCTCGGTGGTGCGCAGGCGCAGCTCGCGCAGGGGTTCGGCGATGATGTCATGCACCCGCCAGCGCGGGTTGAGGCTGGCGTACGGGTCCTGGAAGATCATGTGCGCGGCCACCGTGCGGCCGTCCTCCAGCGGAAAGGTGATCGTGCCCGCGCTGGGGGGGTACAGCCCCGTCACCAGCCGCGCCACCGTGGACTTGCCGCATCCAGACTCCCCCACCAGGCTGAGGCAGCCGCCGCGCGGCACGTCGAAGGACACATCGTCCACCGCGCGCAGCATCTGGCGGGGCTTGCGCTCCAGCACCCGGTTCAGCCAGGGCGGCGAGACATCGAAGGTCCGCGACAGCCCGCGCACGATCAGGGCCGGGGTCTGGTCGGGTGTCTGGCTCTGGCTCTGGGTCCCGGTCGGGATCGGGGCGGCGGTCATGGGGTCTGTCCCTCCATCAGCCAGCAGGCGGCGGCGGTGGTCCCGGCCTGCGTCAGCTCGGGCCGGTCGGTGCGGCAGCGCGCCATCGCCCGGTCGCAGCGCGGGTTGAAGGCGCAGCCCGGCGGGATCGCGTCCAGCCGCGGCATCGATCCGTCGATCTGGGCCAGCGTCTCCACCCGCCGTCCCAGCGCGGGGATCGAGGCCACGAGGCCGCGGGTGTAGGGGTGGCGGGGGGCGCGCAGGACCTCCTCCACCGGGCCGATCTCCACCAGGCGGCCGGCGTACATCACCGCCACGCGGTCGGCGGTCTCCGCGATCACGCCCATGTCGTGGGTCACCAGCATCACCGCCGTGCCGGTGTCGTCGCACAACCGGCGCAGCAGCGCGGTGATCTGCGCCTGGATCGACACATCGAGCGCGGTGGTGGGTTCGTCCGCGATGATCAGCTGCGGCTCGGCCGCCAGCGCCAGCGCGATCACCACCCGCTGGCGCATGCCCCCCGAGAACTGGTGGGGGTAGTGGTCGATGCGTTCCTCGGCCGCCGGGATGCCGACCTGGCGCAGCAGGTCCAGCGCACGCGCGCGCGCGCCGCGGCGCGACAGGCGCATGTGGATGCGGATCGTCTCCACCAGCTGGTTGCCGACGGTGAACAGCGGGTTGAGCGAGGTGAGCGGGTCCTGGAACACCGCGCCGATCTCGCGGCCCCGGATCGGGGTCATCGCGGTGTCGTCGAGCTGGTCGATGCGGCGGCCCGCGAGCCACACCTCGCCGCCCGCGATGCGGCCGGGGGGTTCGAGGAGCTGCTGCACCGCCAGCCCGGTCATGGATTTCCCGGCCCCGGATTCGCCCACGACGCCCAGAACCTCGCCGGGGCGGATGTCGAAGGTCACGGCGTCGAGCGCGCGCAGCACGCCGCCGCGGGTGGGGAACTCCACCGTCAGCCCGCGCACGCTGAGGACGGGATCAGGCATCGGGCACCTCCAGCGGATAGCTCGGGGGGAAGATCTCGGCCACCGGGGGATGGCCCCAGGTGCGGTCGGGATAGCGCGCGACCAACCCGTCGAACTGTGCCTGCGCGCGGATGCGGGCGGCGGCCATGTCCATGCCCGCGACCTGGCCGTCGCGCATCGACAGCCGGCCATCGACGAACACCGCGCGGGTGACGCGGCCGGTCGCGCCCTGCACCAGCGTGCGGACGGGGTCGATGGTGGGCGCCATGTACGCATCCGACAGATCGAACACCGCGATGTCGGCACAGGCCCCGGGCGCCAGCCGGCCCAGATCGTCGCGCCCCAGCGCCGCCGCGCCGCCCAGCGTGGCCGCGTCGAACATCTCGGCGGCGGTGGCGGGGCGGTCGGGGGCGACGTGGCGGGCCATCATCTGCCCCACGGCCATGTTCAGCACCATGTCGGGCGGCGCGGTGTCGGTGCCCATCGCCACCGTGATCCCGCGCGCACGCAGGGACGGCAGGCTGTCCAGCGCCTCGCCGAACCGCGCGGAGACCAGCGGGCAGTGGATCACCGACACGCCGTGGTCGGCATAGAGGTCCAGATCCCCCGCCGTGGCATGGGTGGCGTGCGGCGCCATCAGCCGTGGTCCCAGCAGCCCCGCGCGCGCCAGCCATTCCGGCGCGGTGCACCCGTGCAGCCGTTCCACCGTGCGCCGCTCCATCGTGCCTTGGGCGCAATGCAGGCGCACCGGCACGTCCAGCGTGTTCGCCGCGTCCATGGTGGCGCGCAGCAGGCCCAGGGTGCAGGTCTCCACCCGGTCGGGGGCCAGCAGGCCCTGGATCAGCCCGCCGTGGGTGCCCGCGTGGCGGCGGATGAAGGCCTCGGCCTCGGCCAGACCGGCCATGCCGCGGGCCTCATCGAACCGCGCCTCCAGCACGCCCGGGGCGGTGACGACCATCCCCCCCGCGCGATAGGCCGGGCCCAGATACACCCGCAGGCCCAGATCGGCGGCGGCGCGCACGGCGGCGTCGAACTCGGCCACCGTTTCCCCCCATTCGCGATAGAACAGCGACGCGATGGGGGCCGCGGTGGTGATGCCATTCAGCAGAAGCTGGGCAAAGGCGAACCGCTTCTGGAACGCCAGTTCGTCCGGGGAATACATCTCATACGGCCCGGCCTCGACATAGCTTTGCGGCCAGACCCGGCCCGAGGCCCAGCTGGGCCCGCGCTCCACCGCCAGCGTGGTGGTGTCCAGATCCGACAGCGCGTCGAGGTCGACAAACCCCGGCGCCACCAGCGCGCGGCCCGCGTCGATGCGGCGCGCGACCTCGCCGGGGAACGGCCCGCCGACATGCACGATGCGGCCGCCCTCGAACACCACCTCGCCGCGCGGCAGCAGGCGGTGGCCGCCGGGGCCGTGGCCCAGCACCCAGTCGGCGGTCAGCGCGGTGCGCCCCGGCGCGCGGGCGCCGAGGATGAGGGCGTCGAACGCGCTCATGGCGCCACCATCAGGGGCTGGCCGTCGCGGGCGACGACGCGGCCCGATTTCACCACCAGCGGGCGGGGGGCGTGGTCCACCAGCGCATGGGCCGGGGTCTCGCCCGCCACCAGCGTCAGGTCGCCGGGCGCGCCCACCGCCAGCGCGCGCCCCGGACGCCCCATCGCGGCGGCACCCCCGGTGGTGGCGCTGTCCAGAAGCTCCGACAGCTCCGCATCCGTGCGCAGGCCGTTGCGCATCCCCACGATGCAGGCGCGCTGCAGCATGTCCGGCCAGCCCCACGGCCCCCAGGTGTCGCGGATGCCGTCGCAGCCCATGCCCACCCGGATCCCCGCCGCGCGCAGGTCCAGCAGCGCCGGCACCGTGGCCGACGGGTGGCCGGTGGTGAACACCGCCACGTCCAGCGCGGCCATGTCGGCCATCAGCGCGGCCACCCGGTCGGGCGGCAGATCGCCAAGGCAGAAGGCGTGGCTGACCCCCACCCGCCCCG
>NZ_NHSD01000057.1 GCF_016653255.1 Rhodobaculum claviforme | reverse complement strand
GTAAAGCCCGCCCAGCACCCCCAGCCCGTATTCCGCCGCGCGCTGGTGGCGCAATTGCAGCTTCAGGTCGCGCCCGGCCAGCTGCACCAGCGCGAACGCCGTCACCGGCACCCCCAGCAACCCCAGCAGCAGCCAGGACGGGATCACCAGCACGAACTGTGCCGACACCACGATGAAGACCACCAGCATCAGGATCATCCGCCAGTACTTCACCGTCGAGGCCACCGCCGCCGCCGGTCCCTGCCGGAACGCCTGCTGCACGTTGGTCACGATCACCGCCAGCATCAGCGCCGCCAGCGCCACCGGCGGCGCCATGAACGTGGCAAAGGCCGAGATCATGATCAGCGGCATCGCGAACCCGATCGCCCCCTTGACGAAGCCCGAGAACAGCGTGATCGCCACCGCCGCCCAGAAGGCCATGGGCGACAGCCCGCCCGAGATCGCCGCCAGTGCCTGATCCATGCCGTCCTCCGGAGTGCCTGCCACAATGTCCGCCACCCTGTGCCGATGGCTTCGGGCGCGCTATACTCTCCCGCGCGCGGGGTCGAAACGGCGAAAACCGCTGCGACACATTCCTGCGTGCGGCGCATGACCTCGGACTTTTTCTTGCGCTGCACCTGCAAAGGCCCTATGTCCCAGCGCAGCATGAAAAGGAGTCTCGGATGCCCCATGACGGCCAGGACCTGAACCTCGACGCCGCCGACGGGACGGCGCTTCTGGACGATCTGACGGCGCTGACCGGCGCTGCGGTGCCGGCGGCGGATGCGATGCTGGCGGCCGCCACGGAGGCGCTGCGCGCCCGTGTCACGCGCGATGGCCGCGTCAGCGGCGCCGCGCTGGAACGCCACCAGACCGCCGCCCACGGGCTGGCCTGGCTGGCAACTTATGTCGAATCGCTGCGCCAGATGCAGGGCTGGGCCGAACGGTTGCAGGCCGAAGGCCGGTTCGGCGAGATCGAGGCGCTGATCCACCAGATCGCCTTCGGTGAATACCTCGCGCAGATGCGCGGCGGCATCCCCATGAGCCAGGGCGAGATCCTGCGCCCCGCCGATCTGGGGATCGACGCGGGCGCGCTGGACACCCCGCAGGTCGACACGCTGGTCGCGCACGGCAACGGCAATGCCGCGCGCCTGCGGCTGGTGGCGCTGATGCGCGACAACGCGGGGCGGGCGACCGTCGGGGCCACCGGCCTTGACGAGGAAATGGAGATGATCCGCGAGCAGTTCCGCCGGTTCTCCGACGACAAGGTGGTGCCGCACGCCCATGAATGGCACCTGCGCGACGAGCTGATCCCGATGTCCATCATCGAGGAGATGGCGGAGCTGGGCGTCTTCGGCCTGACCATCCCCGAGGAGTTCGGCGGTCTGGGCATGTCCAAGATGTCGATGTGCGTCGTCTCGGAGGAGCTGTCGCGCGGCTACATCGGTGTCGGCTCCCTCGGCACCCGGTCCGAGATCGCCGCCGAGCTGATCCTGTGCGGCGGCACCCAGGACCAGAAGGCGCACTGGCTGCCCAAGCTGGCGAGTGCCGAGATCCTGCCGACCGCGGTCTTCACCGAGCCCAACACCGGCTCCGACCTCGGCAGCCTGCGCACCCGCGCGGTCCGCGATGGCGACGACTATGCCATCACCGGCAACAAGACCTGGATCACCCATGCCTCGCGCACCCAGGTGATGACCCTGCTGGCGCGCACCGACCCCGAGACCACCGACTACAAGGGCCTGTCGATGTTCCTGGCGGAGAAGACGCCGGGTGACTGCGCCCACCCCTTCCCCGACGCCGGGATCACCGGGGGCGAGATCGAGGTGCTGGGTTATCGCGGCATGAAGGAATACGAGCTCGCCTTTGACGGCTTCAGGGTGAAGGGCGAAAATCTGCTGGGCGGCGTCGAGGGGCAGGGCTTCAAGCAGCTGATGCAGACGTTCGAGAGCGCCCGCATCCAGACCGCCGCCCGCGCCATCGGGGTTGCCCAGAACGCCATGGAAGTGGCGATGCAGTACGCCATCGACCGCAAGCAGTTCGGCAAGTCGCTGATCGAGTTCCCCCGCGTCGCCTCCAAGCTCGCGATGATGGCGGCGGAAATCATGGTGGCGCGCCAGCTCACCTACTTCTCCGCCCGCGAGAAGGACGCCGAGCGGCGCTGCGACCTGGAGGCCGGGATGGCCAAGCTGCTGGGCGCCCGCGTCGCCTGGGCGGCCGCCGACAACGGGTTGCAGATCCACGGCGGCAACGGCTTTGCGCTGGAGTATTCGATCAGCCGCATCCTGTGCGACTCGCGCATCCTCAACATCTTCGAGGGCGCGGCCGAGATCCAGGCGCAGGTGATCGCGCGGCGGCTGCTGGGCTGATCCGGCCCGCGATACGAAAAAAGGGCGCCCCCGGGGGCGCCCTTTGTCGTGACGGGCGGCTGCGTCAGTGGGCCGAAGCCTCCACCATGCGGGTGTCCGCCCGCCCGCCGTGGGCGATCTCGATCCGGCGGGGCTTCAGCGCCTCGGGGATTTCGCGCACCAGATCGATGTGCAGCATGCCGTCGGCGTGGGTTGCGCCCGCGACGCGCACATGGTCGGCGAGGTGGAACCGACGCTCGAACGCGCGGGTGGCGATGCCGCGGTGCAGGAAGGTCCGGCCGTCCTCGTCCTCGGCCTTGCGGGCCGAGACGTGGAGCGCGTTTTCCTTCACCTCCACGCCCAGGTCGGCGGCGGTGAAGCCGGCGACGGCAATGGTGATGCGGTAGGCATGCTCGCCGGTCTTCTCGATGTTGTAGGGCGGGTAGGTCGGCTGCGCCGCGTCGCCGGCCATCACGCGGTCCAGCAGGTCGGCCACGCGGTCATAACCGACGGTGGCGCGGTAAAGCGGGGTGGGATCGAAAGCACGCATTGTCATCCTCCGTACAGAAGCGATGGTGTGGGGACGGCCCTCCCTGCGCGGGACGGGCCGGGGTGTGCCGGGCCCGATCTGGCGCCCGGTGCAGCGGAGATAGGAAACGCCCCGGGGGGCTTTCAAGGGGCCTCAGGCCACCAGCGCCTCGGCCCGGCGCAGGTCCACGCTGACCAGCTGGCTGACGCCCTGCTCGGCCATCGTCACGCCGAACAGCCGGTCCATCCGCGCCATCGTCACCGCGTTGTGGGTGATGATCATGAACCGCGTGCCGGTGCGGCGCGTCATCTCGTCCAGCAGGTCGCAGAACCGCGCCACGTTGGCGTCGTCCAGCGGCGCGTCGACCTCGTCGAGCACGCAGATCGGCGCGGGGTTGGTCAGGAACACCCCGAAGATCAGTGCCATCGCCGTCAGCGTCTGCTCGCCGCCCGACAGCAGCGACAGGGTGGACAGCTTCTTGCCCGGCGGCTGGCAGAAGATCTCCAGCCCGGCCTCCAGCGGGTCGTCGGATTCCACCAGCGCAAGGCGGGCCTCGCCGCCGCCGAACAGGTGGGTGAAGAGCGTCGCGAAGTTGGTGTTGACCTGCTCGAAGGCGGTCAGCAGCCGCTCGCGCCCCTCGCGGTTCAGCGCGCCGATGCCGCCGCGCAGCTTGGCGATGGCGGCCTCCAGGTCGGCCTTCTCCGTGGCCAGCTGGTCGTGCTCCTCGGCCACCGCGCGGGCGTCTTCCTCGGCGCGCAGGTTGACCGCGCCCAGCGCCTCGCGCTGGCGGCGCAGGCGGGTGACGGTGGTTTCGGCGGTGGCGGCGTCGGGCTGCCCGTCGATGTCGCCCAGGGCACGCGCAAGGGCGGCGGCGTCGGTGCCGGTGGCCTCGTGGATCGCGGCGTCGGCGCGCGCCAGCGCCTCGGCCTCGGCGGCGGCGCGGGCGTCGG
>NZ_NHSD01000056.1 GCF_016653255.1 Rhodobaculum claviforme | reverse complement strand
TCCCCGCCCGCCGCACCATCCGCCGCACGGTTCACCGCTCCGCCTGCCGTATCGGCCACCCCGCCGGCCGCGGCCGGGCCATCGTCCGGGTGTTGGTACCGGGCCTTGTGTTGTTGCTTGCGGGCTGCGTGGATGGCCCGGGCGGGCGCAGCAGCGCCGATCCGGCCACCCCGCTGGAGGGGGCCCGCACCGCCTCGGGGGCTGCGGATTTCGCGCTGGCACCCGAGGTCCTGCCCGAAGGGGCGGTGGCCCCACCGCGCATCGATCCCGGGCGCAGCTATGGCCTGCCGGAGCTCATCGACATCGCCCAGCGCACCAATCCGCGCACCCAGGCGGCCTGGCACCGCGCCCGCGCTGCGGCCGCCGGGGTCGGTGTCGTCGAGGCGACGTATCTGCCGCAGATCTCGGCCAATGTGCTGGCCGGGGGCGTGCGCACATCCACCCCCGAGGGCGCCGTGCCCCCGGTCCTCCCCGCCGGCCGGCTGACGGCCGAAGGCGCAACGGTGGTACCCAACCTCGCGCTGCAGTGGCTGCTGTTCGACTTCGGCCGTCGCGACGCCGCCCGCCAGATCGCCACCGAGGCCAACATCGGCGCCAACATCGCCTTCCAGGGCCTGCACCAGCAGGTCATCTTCGAGGTCGCCTCCGGCTTCTACCGCTACAACGCCGCGCGCGCCGACACCCGCATCGCCCGCGCCCGCGTGCAGGACGCGGCCACCCTGCGCACCCTCGCCGCCGCCCGCCGCGCCGAGGGGCTCGGCACCGAGGTCGACGTTGCCCAGACCCGCCAGATCGAGGCCCGCGCCGTCTTTGACCGGACGCTTGCCGAAAACCGCGAGCGCGACGCCCGTGCCCGGCTGTTGCGCGCCATGGGTCTGTCGCCGACCACGCCGCTGCGGGTGGCCGACATCCGCGGACGCAGCCTGCCGCGGGAGGTGCCGGGGGATCTCGACCGGGTGATCGCGGCCGCGCTGGAGCGCCGTCCGGACATCCAGGCCGCGCTTGCGCAACTGCGTGCCACCGATGCCGGTGTGGCCCTGGTGGAGGCCGAGCGCCGCCCCCGTGTTCTGGCGGTGGGCGAGGTCGGCCGCAGCATGGGCCGGCTGACGCTGGACGACACCCGCATCCCCGGGCGCGCGCGGCTGTCCTCCAGCCGGACGCAGGGCGCGGTCGGGGTGATGGTGTCGGTGCCGGTGGTGGACGGCGGCCTGCGCGCCGCCCGCGAGGAGCAGGCCCGCGCCCGCGCCGCCGCCGCCGAGCGCGACCTCGAGGCGCTGCGCACCCTTGCCGCCACCGAGATCGTCGAGGCCTATGACCTGTTGCGCACCAGCCTTGCCGCGCACGCCGCCTCCGGCCCCCTGCTGGCCGCCGCCGAGGAGACCTGGCGCGCCGTGCTTGGCTTTTATGAGAACGGTCTGGCCAGCCTGGCCGAGGTCTCGATCGCCAAGACCGCCCTGAACGACGCCCAGATGGTGCGCGAGGACGCCTATGCCAACGCCTTCGTCGCCGCCGCGGCCCTCGCCTTTGCCACTGGCGAGTTGACGAGCCGCGACCGCGCCCCGTGACGCCGCACGCGTCCAAGGGCCCCGCGCCCCCCTGCATGGGCTGCCTGCCGGGCTGCTAGCCCTGACCCAGATAGGCGAGGAGGCCGAGCGCCGCCGCCGCCCCGAGGACCGCCGCCGCGATCTTCCACACCGACCAGGGACGCTCGCCCTGCACCCGCCCGGTCTGGGCGTTGACAATGAAGCGAAAGGACCGGCCGCGGTAGCGATAGGCCGCCATCCAGATCGGCAGCAGGACATGCTTGAACGTCTCGGCCGAGGTGGCGGTGTCGATCGACCCGATGCGCTGCTCGTCGCCGCCGATGGCGCGGCGGACGTCGCCGGCGATCACCGCGTCCATCTCGGCGCGCGCAATGCGCCAGCCCTCGGGCAGGTCCACCGTGTACCCCTCGGCCCGGAACCCGGCGAGGAAGTCGGGGCGATAGGGCACCAGCGCCGCCATGTCCCAGGGCCGCAGCCCGTCGGCAAGGCGCCGCGGCAGGCTGTGCGAGGCCATCACCGGCAGATCGTCGAACACCCGCGTCACCCGGCCGCGCACCGATGTCCAGCGGATCTGCCGCACCTGCTGCGTGCGCGTCTTGCCATCCGGGCCACGCACCTGTCGGGTGACGAAATAGGCATCCCCGCGCTGCCCGTGATAGCGGCTGGCCGTGGCGGCATCGAAGGTCCAGTAGGGCACATAAAGCCCGTCCAGCCGCCGCCCCTTGCGGGCCCGGGCCGCCAGCCCGCCCGGCGCGAACCACAGCCCGCGGAGCCAGCGGGCCATCGCGTCCTTCGCCTGCGCCTCGGTCAGATGGAAGGGCACCACCGCCTGCGGCTTGATGTGGCGGTGTGCGCCGGTGTCGGTGACGACCGGCGTGCCGCAGAACGGACAGGCGCTGGCGTGGATGGCGGGGTCGAATTCCACCTGCGCGCCGCAGGCGGGGCAGGACAGCACCCGCGTCACCTCCATCGCGTCGGGGGACAGGTGGTCGGCCAGTGCGGCGCGCAGGTCGATCTCTCCCAGCGCGCGCTGGCGGGCGGGCAGGTCGGCGGCGGGGATGTCCTGTGCGTGGCCGCAGTGGGCACAGATCAGCCGGGTCTGTCCCGGCGCAAACCGCAGGACGGCGCCGCACTGGTCGCAGGGATAGCGGTGTTCCTCGGGGTCGGGGGGCATTGGGCCTCAGGGCGCGGGCGGCGGCGGCGGTGGTGGTGGCTGGACCGTGAACAGCTGCGCCAGCTCCGCGATTTCGCCGGCCGGTTGCCATCCGTCCAGACCAGGCGTCCAGACCAGCGTGGAGCGGCCAAAGCCGCCCGTCGCCGCCATCCTCCCCAGATCGGCGCGGCCGAAGGGGCCGGTGGTCTGGCCGTTCTCGGCGATGTGCCAGACCTTGTCGGCGGGGGGCGGCGGGGGCGGCACGGCCTGTGCCGGTTGCGGGATGGCGCCCCACGGCCCCATCTGCGCGCCCATCACCATGCCCATCGCCCCGCCCATCGGGTTGTCGGCGGCGGCCGCGCGGGTCATCGCCTCGGCGGCCGAGAATTGGGTGTACCGGCTCAGATCCCCCGCGAGCCCCGCCGAGGTGCGTTTGTCCAGCGCCGCCTCGACCGCCGGCGGCAGGCTGATGTTCTCGATGTACAGCTCGGGCATCGACAGGCCGTAGTCGTCCAGCGTCGGTTCGATCGCCTCGCCGATGATGCGGGACAGATCGGCGGTGTTGGCGGCCATGTCCAGCACCGGGATGCCGCTGGCGGCGATCACGCGGCTGAACTTCTGCACGAGGATGTTGCGGATCTGGCCGGTGATCTCGTCGGTGGTGAAGGCGCCGTCGGTTCCGACGATCTCGGCCATGAACCTCGCGGGGTCCTTCACGCGGATCGCATAGGTGCCAAAGGCACGGATGCGGGTGGGGCCGAATTCCGGATCGCGCAGCATCACCGGGTTCATCGTGCCCCACTTCATCCCGGTGAAGCGGGTGGTGTTGACGAAATAGATCTCGGACTGGAACGGCGAGGAGAAGCCGTGGTCCCAGTGCTGCAGCGCCGTCAGGATCGGCATGTTGTTGGTCTCGAGCTCATAGAGCCCGGGGGAGAACACGTCGGCGAGCTGGCCTTCGTGGACGAACACCGCCGCCTGCCCCTCGCGCACCGTCAGCTTGGCGCCGTACATGATCGCGTTGCCGTGGCGCTGGAACCGCCAGACCATCGTGTCGCGGGTGTCGTCGGTCCAGGCGATGACATCGATGAACTGGCCCTTGAGGAAGCTGAACACCATGGCGGTCTCCTTCGGCGGTGGGGGGCGGTGCGTGGGGGC
>NZ_NHSD01000055.1 GCF_016653255.1 Rhodobaculum claviforme | reverse complement strand
GGGGTCGGAGCCGCAGCCGGAGCCGGGGTCGCAACCGGGGTCGGGGCCGCAGCCGGGGTCGGGGTCACAGCCAGGGTCGGGGCCCCAGCCGGGGCGCGATTCAGGATCAGGGGACGGGTCATGACATCACCTCACAACAATGTCGCCCGCACCGGGGTGCGGGGGACATGTCCGGGCGTTCAGGACGGGACGGGGACCAGGAAAAGGGCGCGCGGCCGTGACGCCATCACGATCGCAGCAGCGCGGGGCTAGTGGACGCGGCCCCCGATGTCAAATTCCCCGACCCGATGCCGCCCGCCGGGCGCGGGGGCTGCGACCGTCCGCAGGCCGCGCCGGCGGCGGATGGCCGGGATGCCGCCCGTCCCCCCCGGCCGCGGGGCGTGACCGGCCCCCTGACCGGGCGCTGCATCGCTGCGACGGCAGGGCGGTTTCGCGCAAACCTGCGGCCGGACGCTGTCCGTCCCGCAGGCGCCGCCCTGCCCCGCACGACGATCCGGGCGCGCGCGGCGTCCGGCGCCCGGATCATCGTGGGGGGCGGGCGGCCGCCGGTCAGCGCAGGGTGAACAGCTCCTGGTGGAAATCGCCGGGGCGCAGGCCGCCCGCCACCAGATCCCCGCGCAGCGCCTGCCCGAAGGCCGCCGGGCCGCAGAACCACACGCTGGCCTCGGCCCAGTCGGGCACCATCGCGCGCAGCCGCGCACCCGTCAGGGGGCCATCGATGTCGTCGCGCATCAGGTGCAGCGCGACGCCTGCCGCGGCGGCGGCGGCCTCCAGCCGGGCCAGCGCCTCGGGGGCGATGTCGGGCACGCAATGGATCAGGGTGATCCGCCGGCCATCGGGCCGCGCGGCCAGGTGTTGCAGCCGGGCGAGGAACGGCGTGATGCCGATCCCGGCGCCGATCCAGATCTGGCGCGCCTTGCCGTCCTCGAAGGTGAAGCGGCCATAGGGCCCCTCGACGGTGACAGCGCCGCCGATCCGCAGCGTCTGCGGCAGGCGCGCGGTATAATCCCCCAGCGCCTTGCTCAGGATGCTCAGCGTGCCGCGGCCCGCATCCCAGGCCGAGGCGATGGTGAAGGGATGCGCGCCCTCCTTCGGATCGAAGGTGACAAAGGCGAACTGCCCCGCCGCATGGCCCGGCCAGGCGGCGTCCATGGCGATCTCGGTCTCGGTGACCTGCATCGACGGGATGTGGTGCAGCGCCGCGATGCGGCCCGCGACCTGACGGCGGCGGCCGATCCGCCGGGTCAGCGCAAGCCCCGCCGCGCCGACACCGCCGGCCATCAACACGCCGGTAACCAGCCCCACCGGCTGCGTCCAGGCGGCCACATCGATCAGCACCACCGCGTGAAAGACCAGCACCAGATAGGCCATGGCCACCAGCGTATGGGTCGCGGCGAACAGCCTGTAGGGCAGGCGCGAGATCAGCGCCGCGGCAATCAGCGCGACGGCCCCGTAGAACGCCCATTCGCCCAGCATCTCGGCGATGTCGCGCTGGCTGCGCAGGAACGCGGCGACCGGCCCGAGGTCGGCCGCCACGCCGCCGGAGCCCTGCCGCGCGGGCCGCGCCATCAGGCCCCAGGACACCGCCCATTTCGGGGCGTTGACCGACACCCAGTGCAGCACCGCCGTCACCAATGCGGCGATGCCCAGCCACTTGTGCAGGCGATAGGACTTGTCCAGCCCGTTCAGCCAGCGGTCCAGCCACGGCGCGCGGGTGGCCAGGATCATCGCGACGCTCATGGCGGCGATGGCCAGATATCCGGAGTAATCGACCATCAGGCGGCGGATGGCCATGAAGTTCGGGGCTTGCGCCAGCGGCAGGCTGGCCGCGATCCAGAGCGCGCTGATGCCCAGCATCAACGCCCAGAAGGATGTGTGGATCGTCTTCATCTCGGTGGTCCCTGCTCGGTTCCTTGCCGGGTTGAAAGGGGGGGCGGCGCGGGGCCGCCCCGCCCGGCCCTCAGTTGTCGGCCTGTGCCGCCGCCGGGGCGCGCCGCGTCAGGCTGAGGACGCCATCGCCGTCGCGGTCCAGCCGCGCCATGATGCGGGCGATGCGGGCGTCGATCTCCTCGGCCACGATCCGGCCGTCGCCATCGGCGTCGAGGTCCTGGAAGGCGTCGACCATCCGCCAGCGGGTCAGCGCGCGGTAGAGCGTGTCGAACTCCTCGATCGACAGCGCGCCATCGCCCGAGACATCGGCCGCCGCCAGCTGATCCGCGCGGAAGGCGTCGATCTCGGCCCGGGTCACGCGGCCGTCCCCGTCGGCGTCGGCGGCCGCGAGGATGCTGCGGATCATCGCGCCGTCGGCGGCGCCGCGCTGGCCCTTCTGGCCGCGCTGGCCATGGGCCGGACCGCGGACCTCGGCCCCCATCGCCCTGGCGTCCCGGTCGGCACAGCCGGGCATGGACTGCGCCATCGCCACGGCGGCGGTGCCCCCGATCAGCGCCAGCGCCAGAACACCTGCGGTCACGCATGTCACTCTGGTCATCGTGTCGTCCTTTCCTGTGTCACAAGGGCCACCCGGCCCCCGGTCACCCCGATATGGACGACCCGGGCCGGGAATGTGTGTCAGCGCGGCGGCCGGTTTGTCGCCATCTGTCGCAGCGCCGGGTGCCACGACAGATGGCGACATTTCTTTTGTCCGGGGCGGGGTGCGGACGCTGGCAAACCGCCCGCCTTCGGCCCTACATCGGGACAGCGCAGAAAGGTCCGGCACCCCGATGTCCCAAGGCGAGCCACAGATCCTGATCGTCGACGACGCCCGCGACATCCGCGAACCGCTGGGGCAATACCTGCGCCGGCAGGGGCTGCGCACCGTGCTGGCGGCCAATGCCGGCGAGGCCCGCCGCGCGCTGGAGGCCGGCCGCCCCGCGCTGGTGGTGCTGGACATCATGATGCCGGGCGAGGACGGGCTGAGCCTGTGCCGCTGGCTGACGGCGCAGGGCGGGCCGCCGGTGATCCTGCTGACGGCGATGGCCGATGAGACCGACCGCATCGTCGGCCTGGAACTGGGCGCCGACGATTACCTGGTGAAACCCTTCAACCCGCGCGAACTGCTGGCCCGCATCCGGGCGGTCCTGCGCCGGATACCCGAGCCCGCGCCGGTCGTGGCCTCGGGCATCCGCCGGTTCGGGCCGTGGCGCCACGACCCCGACACGCACCAGGCCCACCACGACGACGGGCGCACGGTCGCGCTGACCTCGGGCGAAAGCCGTCTGCTGGGTATCCTGCTGGATCACCCGCATGCCGTGCTCAGCCGCGACCGGCTGCTGGATCTGACGGCGGGGCGCGACGCAAAGGCCTATGACCGGGCCATCGACAACACCGTCAGCCGCCTGCGCCGCAAGGTCGAGGACGACCCCAGGGCGCCGCGCCTGATCGTCACCGAATGGGGCGGCGGCTATCGCCTCGCCGTCGATGTGGTGGGGGCATGAGGGCGCGCCTGCCCCTCGACGGACTGGCCGCGCGGTTCTCGGTCCTGCTGGCGGCGGCGCTGATCGCGGCGAACGTGATCGCGGCGGCGGTGCTGTATGTCGACCGCGCCGGGCAGCACAGCGCCGCCCGGTTCGAGCGCGAGGTGGAGCGGATCGTCTCGCTCGTCCCCGCCATCGAGGCGGCCCCCCCCGCGCGCCGGGTCCAGGCCGCGCGCGCCGCATCCACGCGCCTGACGCGGGTGTCCGTCGATCCCGC
>NZ_NHSD01000054.1 GCF_016653255.1 Rhodobaculum claviforme | reverse complement strand
GCGCCAGGTTCAGCCCCACCCCGGCCAGCGCCAGGATCGCCACCCGCGTGGCCAGCGTGATGTAGAACGGCTCGTCGATCCAGAGCGCCACCAGCGGCACCGCCAGCAGCAGGGCCGCCAGCCCCGCGTTCACCGCCCATTCGCGCCGCCCCTCAGCCATGGGCGGGGAACAGCCCGCGGGGGCGCAGGACCAGCACCGCCGCCATCAGGATGTAGATCAGCATGGACGCCAGCGCAGCGCCGATGTCGGACGCCCGCCCGATGTCGAGCCACCAGTCGAAGGCGCGCGGGATCAGGAACCGCCCCATCGTGTCGACAACCCCCACCAGCAATGCCCCCACGAACGCCCCCTTGATGGAGCCGATGCCCCCGATCACGATCACGACGAAGGCCAGGATCAGCACCGGCTCGCCCATGCCCACCTGCACCGACTGGATCGCGCCCACCAGCGCCCCGGCCATCCCCGCCAGCGCCGCGCCCAGCGCGAACACGATGGTATAAAGGACCTTGATGTTGACCCCCAGCGCCGCGATCATCTCTCGGTCGCTCTCGCCCGCGCGGATCTGCACGCCCAGGCGGGTTTTCGCGATCAGCAGCCACAGCGCCACCGCCGTGGCGATCCCCGCCCCGATCAGCGCCAGCCGATAGACGGAATAATTGATCCCCAGCCCCAGATGCACGCTGCCCGCAAGGATCTCGGGGCGCGACAGGAACAGCGGCCGGGCGCCGAAGATCATCTGCACCCCCTCGGACAGGATCAGGATCAGCGCGAAGGTCGCCAGCACCTGATCGAGATGGTCGCGGTCATAGAGCCGTCGGATCACCACCACCTCGATCAGCGCGCCGGCCGCCGCCGCCGCCGTCATGCCCGCCGCCAGCCCCAGCCAGAAGTTGCCCGTGGCCGCGGCCACGGCCGCGCAGATGAACGCCCCGATCATGTAGAGCGAGCCATGCGCCAGGTTGATCAACCCCATGACCCCGAACACCAGCGTCAGGCCGGCCGCCATCAGGAACAGCATCAGCCCGAACTGGATCCCGTTGAGCAGCTGCTCGACGAACAGCGCGAGGCTCATGCCCGCCCCTCCGCGGGCGGGGCCTTACATGGCGCAGTCATCGCCATGCACGTCCCGGTGGTCCTCGAAGGCGGTGGCGATGATGCGGTTGGTGATCACGCCGTCCTGCTCGATGACCTCGCGCACATAGATGGTCTGGATCGGGTGGTGGTTGTCGGCAAAGCGGAACGCGCCGCGGGTCGCCTCGAAATCGGCCGCGCGCAGGGCCTCGCGGAAGGCGGCGCGGTCGGTGACGTCGGCGGTGTCGATGGCCGACAGGATCAGCTTGGCGGTGTCATAGCCCTGGCTGGCATAGATCGAGGGGATGCGGCCGAACCGGTCCTGGAACGCCGCCATGAAGGCGCGGTTCACGTCGTTGTCCAGATCCGGGCTCCACTGCCCGGTGTTGATGACGCCCAGCGCGGCCGGGCCCATGGCCGGCAGGTTGTCCTGGTCGAAGGTGAACCCGGCCGAGATGATGGGGATGTCCACCCCCGAATCGGCCCACTGCCGCATGAACGAAATCCCCATGCCACCGGGAAGGAAGATGAACAGGCTGTCGGCGTCGCTGTCGCGGATTTCCGCGATTTCCGAGGCGTAGTCGGTCTGGCCCACCGTCGTCAGGATCTCGCCCGCGTAATCGCCCTCGAAATAGCGCCGGTAGCCCGTCAGCGCGTCGGTGCCGGCGGGATAGTTCGGCGCCAGCAGGAAGGTGCGCTCATAGCCCAGCTCGTTGGCGTGGTTGCCCGCGGCCTCGTGCAGGGTGTCGTTCTGCCAGGCGGCGTTGAAGTAGTTCTCGTGACACCCCGCGCCGGCCAGCGCCGAGGGCCCGGCATTGGGCGAGATGTAGAAGATGTCCTGCGCCACGGTCGACGGCACCACCGCCATCGCGAGGTTCGAGAAGATCAGCCCCGTCAGGATATGCACGCGTTCGGACTGGATCATCCGCTCGGCCACCTGCACCGCCAGCTCCGGCCGCTGGGCGTCGTCCTCGACCACCAGCCGGACGTCGGCGCGCCCGGCCTGGTCCAGCGCCAACTGGAAGCCGTCGCGCACATCCACGCCCAGCCCCGCGCCACCGCCCGACAGGGTGGTGATCATGCCGATCCGCACCTCGGCCTGGGCGGTACCGGCGATCAGGGCCAGCATCGCCGCCCCCAGCCCCGTCGCGATCCGATATGTCATCTTCAGCCTCCCTGTTCTTGATTGATGTCAGTGTCCTGTGCCCGGCAGCCCAGCGCAAGCCCCCTGGCGCACGCGCATCCGAAACCGCAGGATTTTCCCGCGCGCCGCCCCAGCCCGGGCCCGGGCCGGGATCGGGCCAGGATCGGCCGGGCGGCGCCGGGCGCGGCCTTGCGGCACGGCGCGCCCGCTCACCTTGGCCGGGCGGCCTCGCGCAGGACGATGATGATCCCGCTGGCCACGATGATCAGGGCACCGACACCGGTGGAGACGGCCAGCACATCCCCCCAGATGAGCCACCCCAGCGCCACCGCCCAGATCAGCGCGGTATAGTCGAACGGCGCCACCACCGCCGCCGGGGCCATGCGGAACGCCTGCCCGATCAACGTGATCCCGAGGCTGCCAAGCACCGCGATGGCCGCGAACAGCCCCAGATCCTCCGCCCGCACCGGGGTCCAGACCCACAGCGCAAACGGCGCGGCATAGAGCATCGGGAACAGCACGACGAACAGCATCATCGTCCAGATCCCCTCGGACGGGCCGATCCACCGGGCGCTGACCATGAACAGCGCATACAGCGCCGCCGCCGCCACCGGCAGCAGCGCGGCCGGCTGAAATCCCTCCGCCCCCGGCTGCACGATCACCAGAACACCGATGAACCCCAGCAGCACCGCCCCCCAGCGCCGCCAGCCCACCGTCTCTCCCAGCAACGGCACCGACAGCGCGGTGATGAAGATCGGCGCCGAGAAGATCAGCGCCGTCGCCTCGGCCAGCGGCAGAAACCGCAGGCTGGTGAAATAGAGGTATGCGCCCAGCAGCATCAGCCCCCCGCGCAGGGCATGCACCCAAAGGTGGCGCGTGCGCAGCGCGTGCGATCCGCGTAGCGCAAGCACCAGCGCGACGATCATCGGCACCGCGATCAGGTTGCGCAGGAAGATGATCTGCACCGGGTCGTAGCGGTCGGTGAGGATCTTGGCGATCGCGTCGTTGCAGACCAGAAACGCCACCCCCGCACAGATCGTCAGGATCCCGCGAGAGATATTGCCCGGCTCCGAATGTGGCTGCGCGCCCATGCACGACCCCGCTGTCCCTCGGTCCCGGCCCGGCTATCAGATCCGCGGCCGGGGTACGAGGGACGGCCATGCCCCGTGCGCGCCCCGCCGCCGGTCGCGGTCGGCCGTCGGGTCGGCCATCGGCCCATGGGGGGGCGGCAGGGCACTGCGTCGATGACGCCGCCGGGCGGACGGGGTGTTGGCCCTGCCCTGCCCGCCAGGTGTGCGGCCCCGAGCCGCGCGCAGTCGCGCGCGGGCCTGTGCATCCCCGCACCACTACGCGGCCGCAGGTCCGGGACCGGGCGGCCGGGGCCGGTGGCAGGCCGGGGTGGATGCCGG
>NZ_NHSD01000053.1 GCF_016653255.1 Rhodobaculum claviforme | reverse complement strand
GGGCGGCCAGCGGCGTGGGATATGGAAAAAAGGCTTGCGCGACTCGGGGCGGGGCGGCAATAAATTACGCCAAGAAGCGGACATGACGCCGCCAACCGCAACACACGGTCGAGCAGGCCCGAAAAATGGACACCGCATGACAGAGCGGCGTGAACGCATCGACCGTCTGGTGGCGGAACATGCCGAGAAACTCTCGGCCCAGTTGCAGGCCCACCGGGCGCAGCTGTTCCCCCCCGACACGCAGCGCAACCTGCGCACGTTTACCAGCGGCGAGGTGGCGGTCCTGCTGGGCGTCAAGGACGCGTACCTGCGCAAGCTGCACCTGGAGGGGCGTGGGCCGGAGCCCGAGATCCGGGGCGGCGGGCGGCGGCACTATACGCTGGCGCAGGTGCACGAGCTGCGCCGGATGCTGGACCGGGGGCGGGGCACCTATCTGCCGGGGCGGCGGGCGGGCGATCATCTGCAGGTGATCTGCGTCATCAACTTCAAGGGCGGGTCGGGCAAGACCACCACGGCCGCCCACCTGGCGCAGAAGCTGGTGCTGGACGGGCACCGGGTGCTGGCCGTCGACCTCGACCCGCAGGCGAGCCTGTCGGCGCTGCACGGCTTCCAGCCCGAATTCGATCTGGCCGACGGCGGCACGCTCTATGATGCGATCCGGTATGACGACCCCCTGCCCCTGCGCGATGTGATCCGGCCGACGTATTTCACCGGCCTCGACATCATCCCCGGCAACCTCGACCTGATGGAGTTCGAGCATGATACCCCGCGTGTGCTGGCCGCACGGTCCGGTGACATGTTCTTTACCAAGGTTGGGGAAAAATTAGCGGAGGTGGAGGCGGATTACGACATCGTCGTGATCGACTGCCCCCCGCAGCTGGGGTTCCTGACCATGTCCGCGCTTTCGGCCGCCACGGCCGTCCTTGTCACCGTCCATCCGCAGATGCTCGATGTGATGAGCATGTGCCAGTTCCTGCTGATGACGTCGAACCTGCTGGGGGTGGTGGCGGATGCGGGCGGGTCGATGGAATACGACTGGCTGCGGTATCTGATTACCCGGCATGAGCCCGGCGACGGGCCGCAGACACAGATGGTGGGATTCATGCGCGCGCTGTTCGGCGATCATGTGCTGAACCATCCGGTGCTGAAATCCACCGCCGTGTCGGACGCGGGCCTGAGCAAGCAGACCCTGTACGAGGTCGAGCGCAACCAGTTCACCCGCGCCACATACGAGCGCGCGATGGACAGCCTGAACGCGGTCAACGGCGAAATCGAGGGGCTGATCCAGGCCGCCTGGGGGAGGTAGAATGGCACGCAAGGATGTCCTTCGTGGCCTGATGGCGCCCGCAACCGGCAACCCCCCTGCCCCGCCGCGCAGCACGCGCGGCGCCATCGGCGCGGTCAACCAGTCCATCGCGGAACTGCGCACCCGGTCCCTGATCGAGGTGCCGTGCGACATGATCGACGACGCGGGCCTGCCCGAACGGATGGAGGCCGAGGCGGGCATCGAGGCGCTGGCCGAATCGATCCGCACCTATGGCCAGCAGGTCCCGGTTATGCTGCGCCACTCGCCCAACACCGAGGGGCGCTACGAGGTCGTCTATGGCCGCCGCCGGGTTGCGGCGCTGAAACACCTCGGCCAGCCCGTCCGCGCGCTGGTGCGCGAGCTGACCGACCGGGAGCTGATCGTCGCCCAGGGCCAGGAGAACAGCGCCCGCCGCGACCTCAGCTTCATCGAGAAGGCTCGATTCGCCAAGGCCATGGCCGGCATGGGGTTCGAGCGTCCGGTGATCTGCGACGCGCTATCGATCGACAAGACGGTGCTGAGCCGGATGCTGTCGGTGATCGACGCCCTGCCGGAGGAGGTGGTGGAGGCGATCGGCCCCGCCCCCGGCGCGGGCCGCGACCGCTGGCTGGCGCTGGCGGAGCGTGCGCGCGGCCGCCCCGCGCGGGATCTGGTGGCCGCCGCCCTCGGCCCCGACAGCGACGCGCGCTTCGCGGCCGTGTTCGCGGCGCTCGCCACCCCCCGCGCCCAGGCTGAACCGTTACGCGCGGGCGACGCCCAGATCGGACGCATCCGCCGGGGCAAGACCCGCACCGCGCTGGAGGTCGCGCCGGATTTCGGCGACTGGCTCGCGGCCAACATCGACAGGCTTCACCGCGACTGGAAATCCGGTCGTGACTGAGGGAACCCCGCAACCAGCCAAGGGAGGCACGCAAACGGCATAAACCAAAGAAAAGACCCCCCGGGACATGACATCCCGAAGGGCCCATCTTCAGTGATCTAGCAGTCCCGAAGATAGTGCCCGAAGTTGACAGCTGTCAACCGTGTCTTTTGACCCGGGCGGTCGCGGTTTGCCGCGTGACACGCACATGTACCACATTTCCCTGACGCCCTTCGGGCGCCAGCCGGTGACGGCCGCCCATCTGGCCGCCGCAGCGCGGGCCGAGGCCCCGGCGCCGGTCGCGCGCATCTGCAAATGGGCGCTGCTGCGCGACCTGACGGCGGCGCGCGCCGACTATGGCCTGCGCGACCGCGATCTGGCAGTGCTGTCGGCGCTGTTGTCGTTCCACCCCGAGGGAGATCTGGAGGATGGCGCGGCGCTGGTCGTCCACCCCTCCAACACGCGGCTATCGGAACGCGCGCATGGCATGGCCGAAAGCACCCTGCGCCGGCATCTGGCGGCGCTGGTTTCCGCAGGCATGATCGTGCGGCGCGACAGCCCCAACGGCAAACGCTATGCCGCGCGGGGGCCCGAGGGGCGCGTCGCCTTCGGGTTCGACCTGCGCCCGCTGCTGGTGCAGGCGCCCGAGATCGCCAGCCGTGCCGCCGCCGCCCGTGATGCCGCCCTGTGCCTGCGCCGACTGCGCGAGGCGACGGTGATCGCGCTCCGCGACACCGCAAAGCTGCTGGCCTGGGCGGCGGACGGCGGCGCCCCCTGCCCCGCGCTGACCGAGCGGCACGCAGATCTGGCACGCGGATTGCGCCGCAAGATGGACCTCACCGCCCTCGGCGCGCTGCACCGCGCAGCCCTCAGCCTGCGCGATGAGGTCAAACCGCTGGTGATCCATGAAAAAACAGAAGTTCCGGGCGGCAGCCCCCGCCGGATTGAGCGGCACGTTCAGAGTTCAGACAAAGATCTAAGAGAATCTGAAACACCCCCGAAGGAAAGCGCAACCCCGCCCCTGCCGCTCGAGCTGGTGCTGAAGGCGGCGCCCGAGATCCTGCACCATGCCCCGCATGGCATTGCGCGTTGGCGCGACCTGCTGGCCGTCGCGCAGCGATTGCACCCGATGATGGACATCAGCGCCGACGCCTGGGCCGAGGCCTGCCGCCTGATGGGGCCCGAGGCCGCGGCGGTGACGCTGGCGTGCATGCTCCAACGCTCCACCCGCATCGCGCGGCCGGGGGGATATCTGCGGCGATTGTCCGCCAAGGCAGCCCATGGAAGGTTCAGCCCGCTGCCGATGGTGATGGCGTTGTTGCGAGCCGAGGGTCTCCGCGCGGCCTGAGTTGACAGCTGTCAACCAAGGCCCGCCGTTGACACCCCCTGCCCCGGCCGACACGGTGCCCGAAAACAGGATACGATGCCCCATGC
>NZ_NHSD01000052.1 GCF_016653255.1 Rhodobaculum claviforme | reverse complement strand
GTCGGGGGTGGGGCGCGGACCGCAGGCGGGGGCCGCAAGCGCCAGTGCCAGCGTGATCGCAACCGCCCCGCGCATCGCCCGTCCCCTTGCCATGCAGGCCCCCTGTCAGCGGCCCTTGTCTTGCGCATAAGGACCGCGGCGGGGGCTGTCTATCCCGTGGGATAGCGGCGGCCTCCGTCCGGACCCCGCGGGTGTGCCTTTGCTGCCACGCATGCGGGGGCGCGGCGTGATAGACAACGGGCGACCCAGACCGACCCGGAGCCTGCGATGATTGCCCGACTGACCCGTGCCACCGGCCCGTTCGGTGGCCATCTTCTGGCCTATGGCGCCTCCGAGGCGGCGGCCAAGGCCTCGCGCCTGCTGGTGGTGATCGCGGTGGCGCGCTCGATGGATGCGGCCGCCATCGGCATTGCGGCCGCGGCGCTGGCGGTGGCCGACATCACCAAGTCCCTGACGGAAAACGGCGTGGGCCAGCGCATCATCGCCGCCCCCGACGACCGGCTGGCGGCGACCTGCGCCACGGCGCACCGGATCTTCTGGGGCTGGGCGCTGGGGCTCTTCACGTTGCAGCTTGGGCTGGGGCTGGCGGCGGCGCTGATCTGGGGGGACTGGCTGTTCTTCGTGCTGCTGGCGGTGCTGGCGGGGGAGTACCTGTTCATGCCCGGCGGGCTGGTGCAGGCCGCGCTTGCGATGCGCGAGGGCAAGATGCGCCAGACCGCCGCCATCGCGGGCGGGCAGGTGGTGGGTGCCAACATCGCCACGGCGGTGCTGGCGCTGATCTGGCCGGGGCCGCTGGCGCTGGTGGTGCCGCGGCTGATCGCGGCGCCGATCTGGCTGGTAGCGATGCGCCGGCTGCGGCCGTGGCGGCGCGACCCCGGCGCAGGCCGCGTGCCGCTGCGCCACTTCACCGGCTTCGGTGTGGCCGTGCTGGGGGTGGAGGTCGTCAAGGCCCTGCGCCTTCAGGCCGACAAGCTGGTGATCGGCGCGCTGGCGGGGGCCGAGGTTCTGGGCGTCTATTTCCTGGCCTTCAACGCGGGGCTGGGGCTGGCGAACTCCTTCTCCATCGCGTTCTCCACCGTGCTGTTTCCGCATCTGGCCCGCGCCACCGACCGCGAGGCCGCCTTGCGCCAGGCGGTGCTGCTGGCGATGGGGCTGATCGCGCCGGTGGTGGTGCTGCAGGCGCTGCTGGCGCCGGTCTATGTGCCGCTGCTGTTCGGTCCCGACTGGGCGCACATCGCGCCGGTGGTGTCGATCCTGTGCCTTGCGGCGATCCCGTCGGTGCTGTGGTCGGCCTCGGCGCAGTGGTTGCGCAGCACGGGCCGCGCGGGGGCCGAGTTCAATCGCACGCTGGTCATGACGGTGGCGCTGATCGCCACGACCGCCGCGCTTGCGCCCCACGGGATCCTGGCCATCGCCTGGGGCTATCTGGTCGTGGCGGGGCTGACGCAGGTCGTCTTTGCCGCACCTGCGCTGGTGGCCGCATTCCGTCCCCGTCCGCTGGAGGTCTGATCCATGCCGCTGTTCACCGTCGTCATCCCGGCCTTCAACGCCGCCGCCACCTTGCCCGAAACGCTGGCCAGCCTGCGCGCCCAGACATGCGCGGACTGGGAGGCGCTGGTGGTCGATGACGGCTCCACCGATGCGACCCGCGATCTGGCAACCGCGCCGGACCCGCGCATCCGGGTGCTGCGCAACCCCCGCAAGGGCCCCAGTGCCGCGCGCAACCATGGCGCGGCGCACGCCTCCGGTGATGTGCTGGCGTTCCTCGATGCCGATGACCTGTGGGCGCCGGAGAAGCTTGCGCGCATGGCCGCGGCACTTGCCGATCCGGGCGTGGATGCGGCGTTTGCCCGGATCGGGTTCTTCCACAGGGTGCCGGGGGATTCGCCCGTCACCTCCAGCGTGCCCGAGGGGGCGCTGGGGATCGCCACGCTGGTGGGGGAAAACCCGGTCTGTACCATGTCGAACCTGTGTGTGCGGCGCGCGGTCTTTGCCGCCTCGGGCGGGTTCGACGAGGGGCTGGTGCACAACGAGGATCTGGAGTGGCTGATCCGGCTGGCGGGATCGGGCGCGCGCATCATGGGCGTGGACGCGCCGCTGGTGTGGTACCGCACCAGCGCCTTCGGGCTGTCGGCGGATTTCGACGCGATGCGCCGGGGCCGCATGGCGGCGCTGGAGACCGCGCGCCGCTTCGGCGTGACCCCCGGCCCGCGCGCCGAGGCGATCCACCTTCGCTACCTCGCGCGGCGCGCGCTGCGGCTCGATTCCGGGCGCCTGACGGCGCTGCGGCTGGCGGGCGAAGGAGTCGCGGCCAGCCCGGCGGGGTTCTTTTCCGATCCCAGGCGCGGGGCGCTGACGGCGCTGGGCGCGGTTCTGGCGCCCGTGCTGCCGCGCGCGCTGCGCCGTGGCCTGTTTGCCCGGTGAGGGGCGGTATCCCTCGGGATAGTGCGGCTGACCGGCTGTCCGTCCCGGCCATCCCGGCGCGCGGCTGCACGTCGCCAGCGGTCCGCCTATCGTGACCGCAGACCTCGTGAAACGGAGACCCGTCATGCCCCGCGCATCCATCGTCGTGCCCGCCTACAACGCCGCAGCCACCCTTGGCGCCACCCTCGAGTCGCTGGTGCGCCAGACGCTTGGCGATTTCGAGGTGGTGGTGGTCGACGACGGCTCCAGCGACGCGACGGGGGCGCTGGTGCGGCAGCTGGGCGATCCCCGCGTGCGGCTGGTGCGCCAGAACAACCGCGGCCTCGCCGGGGCGCGCAACACCGGCATCGCGCATGCGCGCGGCGCGTTCATCGGCTTCTGCGATGCCGATGACCTGTGGCAGCCGCGCAAGCTGGCCGCCCATGTGGCCCATCTGGAGGCCAACCCCCAGGTCGGGCTGTCCTATGCCGGATCGGCCTTCATCGACGCCGCGGGTCGGCCCACCGGCCATGTCCAGCGCCCGCGCCTGCGCGGGATCACCGCGGCGCATGTGTTCAAGCGCAACCCGGTGGGCAACGGCTCGGCGCCGGTGATGCGGCGTGCGGCCCTGGATGCCATCGCCTGGCGCCCGGCCGGCGAGACCGCCCGCGACTGGTGGTTCGACGAGAGCTTCCGCCAGTCCGAGGACATCGAGTGCTGGCTGCGCCTTGCGCTGACCACCGATTGGGAGATCGCGGGCATCCCCGGCGCGCTGACCCTCTATCGCCTCAGCGCGGGCGGGCTGTCGGCCAACACCGACGCGCAGCTGGCCAGCTGGGAACGGATGGTGGCCAAGCTGTCGCCCCTGGCGCCGGCGTTCTTTGATCGCCACGCGCCGGCGGCGCGGGCCTATCAACTGCGGTATCTGTCGCGCCGGGCCATCAGCGCCCGTGATGGCGCGCGGGCCGCGGCGCTGGCGCTGCGCGGGGCCCGCCAGTCGCTGCGCCCGCTGTGGGAGGAGCCGTCCCGTACGCTCGTGACCTGGGGGGCGGCGGCGGTGCTGGGGCTGGCCGGGCCCGAGCGCTTCGCCACGACCGAGGCCCGCCTGCTGCGCCGCGCCGCCTGATCCCATCCCCGTACGGAGACGCCCGCATGCCCCCCTTTCTG
>NZ_NHSD01000051.1 GCF_016653255.1 Rhodobaculum claviforme | reverse complement strand
GCGCAGGGGGGTCCCGGGGGGGGTCGGCACGAACAGCGGTCCGCCCGCCGTCGCCAGCTCCGTCAGGCCATCGGGCAGATCGGCGGTGACCGTCGCCGGCAACATCGCCGCCAGTTCGCGCAGCCCCAGCGCACGCAGGGCGACGGGGTCGGCCATCACCTCGGCGGTGGTGCCGTCGCGGACCTTGCGGCCGGCGTCGATCACCAGCATGCGGTCGGCCAGCCGCTGCGCCTCGGTGACGTCGTGGGTGACCAGCACCACCGGCATGGCCAGATACGCGCGCAGGGCGATGATCTCGGCGTACAGGGTCTCGCGGGTGGCGCGGTCGACGGCCGAGAACGGCTCGTCCAGCAGCAGCGCGCGCGGGCGACGGGCCAGCGCGCGGGCCACGGCCACGCGCTGCTGCTGGCCGCCCGACAGCTGCGCCGGGCGCCGCGCGTCCAGCCCCGGCAGGTTCACCAGCGCCAGCAGCCGCGCGGCCTCGGCGCGGTCGGGGCGGTCCATCGCGGCCATCACATTGCCCAGGGCCGTCATGTGGGGAAACAGCGCATAGCTCTGGAACACCAGGCCCACGCGGCGGCGGTGGGTGGGCACATCCACACCCGCGCCGGTGTCCAGCCACACCGCGCCGTCCACCACCACCCGTCCCGCATCGGGCCGCCACAACCCGGCGATGGCGCGCAACAGCGTCGTCTTGCCCGCGCCCGAAGGCCCCACCAGCGCCAGCAGCTCGCCCGCCGCCACGCGGAACGCCACATCCAGCGGGATCGGCGCGGCGGCGCGCGCGTGCACCTCCAGCGCCATCACCCCAGCCTCCGGCCCAGCCGGGCCGACAGCGCCAGCGTCAGCGCGATGGTCGCCAGCGAGATCGCCACCAGCACCGCCGACATGATCCCGGCGGCGCGGTCGTCAAAGGCCTGCACCTCGTCGTAGATGGCGATGGCGATGGTCTTCGTCTCGCCGGGGATGGAGCCGCCGACCATCAGCACGATGCCGAATTCCCCCAGCGTGTGGGCGAATGTCAGCACCATCGCCGTCAGCACCCCGGGCCAGGCCAGCGGCAGTTCCACCCGCCACAGGCTGGCCATGGGCGACATCCCGCAACAGCGCGCGGCCTCGCGCACCTCCGGGGCGATGGCCTCGAAGCCGCGCTGCGCGGGCTGGATCGCGAACGGCAGGTTGAAGATGACCGAGGCCACCACCAGCCCCTCGAACGAGAACACAAGCTGGCTGCCGAACAGCGACTGCCACACCTGCCCCAGCGCCGAGTCGCGCCCGAACGCCACCAGCAGGTAGAACCCGAACACCGTCGGCGGCAACACCAGCGGCAGCATCACCAGCGCCTCCACCAGCGTGCGCCCGCGGAACCGCCGGTACGCCAGCGCCCGCCCCGCCAGGATCGACACCGGCAGCAGCAGCGCCACCGTCCACGCCGCCAGCCGCAGCGACAGGCCAAGGGCGGTCCAGTCCACCCCCTACTCCGCCGGCAGCACGAAGCCGTAGCGCGCCATGATCGCGCGCGCGGGCGGCGCCATCAGATAGGCATAGAACGCCTCGGCCACCTCTCCGGCGCCATTGAGCAGCGCCATGCGCTGGCGCAGCGGTTCGTGCAGCGCCTCGGGGATCAGCACATGGGTGCCCCGGGCGGCGACCTGCGGCGCCAGCGCAAGGGAATAGGCGATGATCCCCCCCTCGGCATTGCCCGACAGCGCGAATTGCGCGGCCTGGCTGACGTTTTCGCCCAGCACCAGCGCGGGTTGCAGATCCGCCCACAGCCCGCGCGCCATCAGCGCCTCGCGGGCGCGCATGCCATAGGGGGCGTGGTCGGGGTTGGCGATGGCAAAGCGGGTGATCCCCCCGGCCGCCATCAGCGCGGCCAGATTGTCCAGCCCCGCATCCGGCACCAGCGCCGATCCGTGCGGCGCCATCACCACCAGCCGCCCGATGGCATACAGATCACCCGCGTCGCGCGTCAGCCCGTCGGCATGCAGATCGGCGATGAAGGCCTCGTCGGCGGCCATGAAGATCTCGAACGGGGCACCGGCGCGGATCTGGCGGGCGAAATTCCCGGTGGAGCCGAGCGACAGCCGCACCCGCATCCCGGTCTCGGCCTCGAAGGCGGCGGCGATCTCGGCCACGGCGAACTGAAGATCCGACGCGGCGGCGACGACGGGCGCGTCGGCGCGCGCAGGCGCCGCCGCCAGCGCCAGCAGCACCGCAAGGCCAAGCGACCGGACAAGGGACATCGGCATGCGCGGGATCCTCCGGGTTGTTATGTATCACCGACCATAACGCCCGAGGTCCCCGCCCGAGGCAAGCGTTATCTTTCCCCGGATACATCGCGCAGCCGCGCCCGCAGCGCCGCCAGCCGCGCCGCCCCGGCGCACGCCGCGTCACGCTCCAGCGCGCGGTACAGCTCCAGCACCTCGTGGCCCGCGGGCGTCAGCACCGCGCCGCCGCCGCCCGCACCGCCGCGTGTGCGCGCCACCAGCGGATCGCGGAACATCGCGTTCAGCGTGCCCACCAGCGCCCAGGCGCGCTTGTAGCTCATGCCCATCTCGCGGCCCGCGGCGGCGATGGAGCCGCACGCCGCGATCCGCTCCAGAAGTTCGGCCTTGCCCGGCCCGATCATGCCTGCGTCGTCAAAGACGACCCGGATGCGCAGCCGCGGGCGATCGCTGTCATGTTCCATCGCGCCACAGTGTGGCCCCGGCCGGCAATGTGCAAGCGCGCCCCTCAGCGCGCGGCATAGGCGCGGATCTCCACCAGCGTGTCGCGGCGCGAGGCGGCGGCCTGCACCACCGACAGCGCGGGCGGATGGTCGGGGTCCACCCAGTCGTTCCACGCCGCCCGGAACCCGGCAAAGTCGCGGATGTCGGCCAGCCACACCTGGACCATCATCAGCCCCGCCCGGCCGGCGGCGTGCTCGTGCAGGTGCCCGTCGATCACCGCCAGGATCTGGCGCGTCTGGTCCGCCACGTCGCCCGAGCGGTCGGGCGCGGTCAGGCAGCTCGACATCAGCTGCGCGCAGGCGGCGCCCAGATGGATGGCCGGGCGGTCGATTCGGTCGAAGCGGATCATGGCCGCACCGTGCGGCAGGCCGTCACCACCACCTCCACCAGCAGGTCGGGGCGCAGCAGCTCGCCCGCCACGCAGGTCCGCGCGGGCGGGTTGTCCGGATCGGCCCAGTCGTTCCAGACCGCGTTCATGGCGCTGAAATAGCGCATGTCCTTGATCCAGACATGCACCATGAAGATCGCGTCCTGGCCCTCGCCCATCTCGGCCAGCGCCGCGTCCACATTGGCCAGCGCCCCGCGCATCTGGTCGCGGATGTCGCCGTCGGTGGTGTCGGGCTGCATCCCCGACAGGAAGATCAGGCTGTCCGAGGCGACGATCTGCGCCTTGCGCGCGCCGTCCAGGGTGGTGATGTTGCGCCGCTCCAGCATGGGCGTGTCCTTTCATCGGGTGGGGTCATCGGGTGGGGGGCACCGCGCAGATGCCCTGCCGGTCGTCCGCGGGACCGGCA
>NZ_NHSD01000050.1 GCF_016653255.1 Rhodobaculum claviforme | reverse complement strand
ACATCAGGCCCGCCGCGCGGTCGCGCGATGCGCTGCCGCTGGCGCCGGAGTTGGAGGAGGGCGGCGCGGCGGGCCTGATGTTCGTGGCGGCCCGCGCACGCTGGCTCGATCAGGAGCGCGCGCGCGCCAATGCCCGGCTGGCGTCGGCCCATGCCGCGGAACTGACCGCGCAGGCGGCCGCCGCGCGCGCCGTGGGCCGGGCGGCCGCCCTCGAACGCCTCGCGGCCCGTCCGCCACGCCGATGACGGTGTGACGGCGGCGCCTTGCGGCAGATCAAGGACGTCCCCGCCCGCCCGGTGTCCATTTCCCGCGCAGGAGGCGCCGGGATGCGCGACGGCATCGTCTTTCGCACCGAGGGGGTCACGCGGGTCTATGGCTCCGGGGCGGGCACGGTGCATGCGCTGCGCGGTGTGGACCTGGCGCTGCGCGAGGGTGAAATGGTGGTGCTGCTGGGCGCCTCCGGCTCGGGTAAGTCGACGCTGCTCAATATCCTCGGCGGTCTGGATACGCCCACGGCGGGGCGGGTGATGTTTCGCGACCGCGACCTGACGCGGGCCACGGATGCGCAGCTGACCGCCTATCGCCGCGACCATGTCGGGTTCGTGTTCCAGTTCTACAACCTGGTGCCCAGCCTGACCGCGCGCGAGAACGTGGCGCTGGTGACCGAGATCTCCCGCGATCCGATGACCCCGGAGGCGGCGCTGGAGCGTGTCGGCCTGTCGCACCGCGCCCACCACTTTCCCGCCGAGATGTCGGGCGGCGAGCAGCAGCGCGCCGCCATCGCCCGCGCCATCGCCAAGCGCCCCGAAGTGCTGCTGTGCGACGAGCCGACCGGCGCGCTGGACAGCCGCACCGGCGTGCAGGTGCTGGAGGCGCTGGACCAGGTCAATCGCGAGCTGGGCACCGCCACCGTCCTGATCACCCACAATGCCGGCATCCGGCGCATCGCGCATCGGGTGATCCACCTCGCCGATGGCGCCGTGGCCCGCATCGAGGTGAACGCCACCCGCATCCCTCCGTCACAGGTGGTGTGGTGATGCGTGCGCTGGACCGGAAGCTGCTGCGCGATCTGTGGCGCATCCGCGCGCAGGCGCTGGCGATCGCGCTGGTGCTGGCCTGCGGGGTGGCGGTGCTGGTGCTGGGCACCGGCACCCAGTCCACCCTGACCGAGACCCGCGACGCCTGGTACGAACGCAACCGCTTTGCCGATGTGTTCGCCCGGGCCACCCGCGCCCCCCGCGCGCTGCTCGACGCCATTGCCGAAATCGATGGCGTCGCCCAGGTCGAGGCGCGCATCGCGCGGCTGGTCGTGCTGGACATGCCCGCGCTGGCCGAGCCTGCGATGGGGTGGGTGATCTCGGTGCCCGACGCGGGCGATCCGGTCCTCAACCAGCCGCTTGTGCGCAGGGGCACCCTGCCCGATCCGCACCGCGACGACGCCGTCGCGGTGTCCGAACCCTTTGCCGAGGCGCACGGCCTGCGCCCCGGCGACGGGTTTGATGCGGTGCTTAATGGGACGTTGCGGCGCCTGACGGTGTCCGGGACGGTGCTCAGCCCCGAATTCATCTATACCATGGGACCGGGCACGATGATCCCGGACGACCTGCGCTTTGGCGTGCTGTGGATGGGGCAGGCGGCGCTTGCGGCGGCGTTCGACATGGACGGGGCGTTCGATGACGTCGCGCTGCGCCTGACCCCCGGCGCGCGCGAGGCCGCGGTGATCGCCGCGCTGGACCATCTGCTTGCGCCCTATGGCGGGCAGGGGGCGCATGGCCGGGATCGGCAGCTGAGCCACGGGTTTCTGGACAGCGAATTGCAGCAGCTGGGCGCCATCGCGCTGATCCTGCCGCCGGTGTTCTTTGTCGTCACGGCATTTCTGGTGAACATGGTGCTGGGCCGGCTGATCGCGCTGGAGCGGTTGCAGATCGGGTTGCTCAAGGCGGTGGGGTATTCCACCGGCGCGGTGGCGGCGCATTACCTGAAGCTCGCGCTGGCGATCGGGGGGTGCGGCGTTGCGATCGGCTGGCTGGCGGGGGCGTGGCTGGCGGCGGGGATGGCGGGGCTGTACGCGGACTTCTTTCGCTTCCCCTATCTGGTCTACCGGCCCGAGCCGGTGGCCTTTGCCGTGTCGGGGGGGCTGGCGCTGGCCACGGTGGTGGCGGGGGCGTTGCGCGCGGTGTGGCGCACGGTGCGGCTGGCACCGGCGGTGGCGATGTCGCCGCCCGCGCCGCCGCGCTATGCCCGCGGGCTGGCGGACCGGGTGGCGGCGGTGGTGCGGCTGCGCCAGACGTCGATGATGATCCTGCGGTCGGTCACGCGGTATCCGGGGCGCGCGGCGGTGACGGTGTTCGGGGTGATGGCGGCAACCGCGATCATGGTCGCGTCGCTGTTCACCTTTGATGCCATGGACGCGATGATGGAGGATTTCTTCTACACCGCCAACCGCGCGCAGGTGACGCTGATGCTGAGCGAGGCGCGGGGCGACGGGGTGCTGCTGGAGGCCGCGCGCCTGCCGGGTGTGCTGCGGGCCGAGGGGCACGCCTCGGTCCCGATCCGGCTGCGCCATGGTCCCCACGACCGCACCCTGCGGCTGGAGGCGCAGGCCGCCGACGCGACCCTGATCCGCGTGCTCGATCGCGACGGGCGCGTGGTGCCGGTCCCGCCCCGAGGGATCGCGCTGCCGGCGACGCTGGCGCAGGCCTGGGACATTGCGCCGGGCGATCTGGTGGCGGTCGAGTTCCTCGTCCCCCCGCGCGAGACGCATCTGCTGCCGGTCACCGCGTTGACGCGCCAGAGCATGGGCCAGGACGCGCACATGGACGCGGACGCGCTGTCGGTGCTGCTGCGCCAGGCGCCACAGGTGAACCGCATCGACCTGTTGATCGACACGGAGGCGCTGGGCGACCTGCATGCGGCGGTCAAGGCGACACCGGCGGTGGCCGGCGTGATGCTGTGGGACGACACGCGCGCGCGGTTCCGCTCCGAGATCCAGGCGAATCTTTGGACGATGGTGGCGATCTACGCCACGCTCGGGACGCTGGTGACGGTGGGGGTCGTCTACAACGCCGCGCGCATCCAGCTGTCGGAGCGCGCGCATGAGCTGGCCAGCCTGCGGGTGCTGGGGTTTTCCCGGGCCGATGTCGCGTGGGTGCTGATGGGCGAGGTGCTGCTGCTGACGCTGCTGGCGCTGCCGTTGGGCTGGGTGGCGGGCTACGGCTTTGCCGCCGCCACCGCCGCGGGGCTGTCGACGGAGTTCGTGTCGATCCCGCTGGTGGTGACGCGGGCGACCTATGGCGCGGCGACGGTGGTGGTGGGGGTGGCCGCGGTCGCCTCGGTGGTGCTGGTGCGTCGGCAGCTGGACCGGGTCGACATGGTTTCCGCACTCAAGGCCCGGGAATAGGGCCCGGGAATAAGGTGCCGGACGGGGGCACGGAAACGGGGGTGACAGGATGCGCGGGGCACGG
>NZ_NHSD01000049.1 GCF_016653255.1 Rhodobaculum claviforme | reverse complement strand
GTCCAGGCCCGCCGCCTGCCACAGCGCCTGATCGCCCGCACCGAGGCCTGGCGGCTGGCACCCGCGGTCCCCGCAGGCGCCCTGGCGCTGGTGCTGGCGGTGACCGGGGCGGGCCCGCTGCGCGACGCGCTCGGCGGCATCGGCGACGGCGCCCCCACAGCCCTCCCCGCCACCCTGCCCGCCGATCCGCACCATCCGGGCACCGGGCTGTTGCAGGCGCTGACCCCCCCGGCGGCATCGCCGCACGCATCACCACACACCTCGCCGCACACCTCCGCGCGCGGCACTCCGCCCCTGGCCGAGTGACCGCGCCTTCCCGACACATCCCTCCAACGGAGACCGCCATGAAACAGGACAGACCCCTGACCACCGGACCGCATGCCCCCGCGCTGACCGACGGCGATGCCCCAGTGACAGGTCCCGCGACAGCAACGGGCCCGACGACGGACACCACGACGGGCACCCCGCCGGCCGCCCGCCCCGCGCCCAGCCCCCGCGACATGATCCTGCGGCGGTTCCGCGTGACCAATTTCCGCTCGGTCATCGACAGCGGCTGGGTGGAGGCGGGCGCCGTCACCGCGCTGATCGGCGTGAACGAAAGCGGCAAGACCAACCTGCTGCTGCCGCTGTGGAAGCTCAACCCCGCCCGCGGCGGCGCGATCGAGGCGATCTCGGACTTTCCCAAGCACCTGTTCATGACCATCCGCGACAACCCCGGCGGCTTCCAGTTCGTCGAGGCAGAGTTCGACGCAGGCCCGCGCACCGCCGAATTCGCCGATCTGGCGGGCATCCCCCAGGACGAGGCCGCCTGCGTCCGCGTCGGCCGGTTCTATGACGGCAGCCACGTCGTCACCTTTCCGCGCCACCGCCGCGACCGCCATGCCGACACCGCCTGGGCCGCCGAACGGCTGGAGGCGGCGCGCACGGAGTTGGCGCGCACCCCCGCCGACGCGGCCTCGGGCGATCTGATGGAGCGCGCCACCGCCACGCTGGAGCGGCTGCATACGGGGCTGGAGGCGGGCGGCGCGCTCAACGCCAACGACCTGATCCGGCTGCGCGACGCGGTCTCGGTGCTGCTGCCCGCGGACCTGGCCGACGGGGGGGCTGCCATCGCGGTGCTGCAGGAACTCCGCCTGGCCTTCGGCGAGCGCATGGCCGAACTTTGCGCCGCCGACCCCGGATCGCGCCCCGAGCTGCGCCGCTCGGTGCTCGGCGCGATGCCGCCCTTCGTCTATTATTCCAACTACGGCAACCTCGACAGCGAGATCTATCTGCCGCATGTCGTCGACAACCTCATGCGCGAGGACCTGGGCACCCGCGAGGCCGCCAAGGCGCGCACGCTGAAGGTGCTGTTCGGCTTCGTCGGCCTGAAACCCGCCGAGATCTTGGAGCTGGGCCGCGATTTCCGCGACATCCGCGAGGAGGCCGAGGAGGCCGCCGTCGCCCGCGACGGCACCGTGGGCCGGTTGCGCCGCATCCTCGGGCGCATCGCGGGCCCCGACACCGGGCCGCGCACCGAGGAACTGGCGCGGATCGCACAGGCCAAGCGCACCCGGTCGATCCTGCTGCAATCGGCCGGCACACGGCTGACCGAACGCTTCGGCGACTGGTGGACGCAAGGCGACTACCGCTTCCGCTTCGAGGCCGACGGCAACCATTTCCGCATCTGGGTCGCCGACAAGCGCCGCCCGCAGGAGATCGAGCTGGAGAACCGATCGACCGGGCTGCAGTGGTTCCTGTCGTTCTTTCTGGTGTTCATGGTCGAAAGCATGGGCGCGCACCGCCGCGCGGTCCTTCTGCTGGATGAACCCGGCCAGTCGCTACACCCGCTGGCGCAGCGCGACCTGTCGGCGTTCTTCGACATCCTCGCGGCGACCAACCAGCTGATCTACACCTCGCATTCGCCGTTCCTGGTGGATGCCGACCGGCTGGACCGGGCGCGCAAGGTCTATGTCGGGCGCGACGGCTCCACCCGCGCCACCGCCGACCTGCGCGAGGACGAGGGGCGCGACCATCAGCGCGGGGCTGCCTATGCGGTGCAGTCCGCGCTCAACCTCGGGGTGGCCGAGGCGATGCTGCGCGGCGCGCGCCCGGTGATGGTGGGCGGGCTGGCCGAGCAGCTGCACCTGGGCACGCTGCGCACGCTGGCCACGGCCGCGGGCCGCTTTGCCCCCCGCCGCGACCTGGTGTTCGCGCCGGCCGGGCCCAGCCGCACCGCGCGCGTGGTCGCAAGCCTGCTGGCCGCCGAGGAAGGCGCGCTGCCGCTGGTGCTGCTGGGGGGTGACGACCGGGCGCTGGCGCAGGATCTGCGCGCGGGCCTCTATGCCGACACCCCCGATCGGGTTCTGGACCTGGGCACGGTGATCGGGCTGCCGGGTGCGCAGGTGGAGGACCTGCTGCCGCCGGCGTTCCTGGCCGACCAGCTCGACCGGATCGAGCGCCGCCCCGAGGTCCGCTTTGGCGACGTGCTGGCCCATGGCCTGCCGTTCGGCCCGCAGGTCGAGGACTGGGCCCGCGCGCAGGGCATCACCCTGCCGGCCGACTGGCGCCTGACGCTGGCGCGCCGGGCGCGCGATGCGGCGCTGGCGCTCGGGCCCGGAGGGTTCGACGCCGCGGTGCGCGACCGCTGGGCGCAGCTGCTCGCCCGCCTGAGCGAGGAGGACACCGCCCCGCCCACGGCCTGATCTCTGGTCCCGGCGACCCCCCGACAGGGCCAGTCGCTGGCGGCCCGACCGAGGGGAGGCCGAGGGGTGGCGGCGAGGGGAGGGCCGCGGGAGCAGCCATGACACTGGCGGGCCTCCCTCCCTCAGGCGCCCGCTCGCCACCCGGAGATCTCCCTCCCCTGAGAGGCGCCGTGGCTGCCTCTGTGGCCCGAAAGTCGTCGCCGGCAAGAAGTCTCTGGAAGCACCCAACCAAGGTCCCAATGATAATCACCACGAAGCCAGTGGCCATCACGGGAACCGAGATCATCGCCTTATGCATGTTGAAGACGGGATCCATACGGACACTGAAGGGGGCCGGTGGCACGGCGGGGTCACGTCCGTCAAGCTGGTGTAATTTCCCGGATGGCCTGAGGGCATGATCAGGCGGCCTTCGTGGTTATGCTGAGAATGGGGTCGATCTCCTCGGTATCGATGCGGGCGAAGGCGTCGACCATCATGTAGCGGCTCGAGGTCTGCCATTCGTCATTCTGCTCGAACAGCACCGCGCCGATGAGGCGCAGGATGGAGGCCTCGTTCGGGAAGATCCCGACGACATCGGCGCGCCGCTTCACCTCCTTGTTCAGCCGCTCGATCGGGTTCGTGGAGTGCAGCTTGGTGCGGTGCTGGCGCGGAAAGGACATGTAGGCCAGCACGTCGTGCTCGCTGGCGTCCATAAGGTCGGCCAGCTTCGGCCAGCGGGAACGCAGCTGGTCGGAGACCTTGCGCCAGGTCTCGCCGGCATGGGCGCGGTCGGGCCCTCCGGGCCTTGCTGTCGCTTGATCCGATCCACTGGATCGGATCATCCGGGCAAGCCCGGACCGCTTGGCAAGGGTCGAAGGCCTGCCGGA
>NZ_NHSD01000048.1 GCF_016653255.1 Rhodobaculum claviforme | reverse complement strand
CGCCGGGTGGGGCCGCCTGTCCTCTCTCCGGGCGGGAGGCGGGGTGTGAGCGGTCCGGGCGTCCTGCTGCGCGCCCTGTTCGACCGTGCCGTCGCCGAGGCCGATCCGATCTGTGTGATCCCCGGTGCGCTGCCGCCGCGCCCGGCCGGGCGGGTTCTGGTGGTGGGGGCGGGCAAGGCCTCGGCGCGGATGGCCGAGGCGGTGGAGGCCGCCTGGGGCCCCTGCGAGGGGTTGGTGATCACCCGCGACGGCCATGCGCGCCCCTGTGCGGGCATCGAGATCGTGGAGGCCGCCCATCCCGTGCCCGACGCGCGCGGGGTCGCCGCCACCGGTCGGATGCTGCGGTTGCTGGGCGGTGCGGGCGCGGACGATCTTGTTCTGGTGCTGATCTCGGGGGGGGCGTCCTCGCTGCTGGTGGCGCCGGTGGCGGGGGTGAGCCTGGAGGAAAAGCGGGCGGTGACGCGGGACCTCCTCGCCTCGGGCGCGCCGATCGGAGAGATGAACGCGGTGCGCAAGCATCTGAGCGCGGTCAAGGGCGGGCGGCTGGCCGCCGCCGCGCATCCCGCGCGGGTGCTGGCGCTGGCGATTTCGGACGTGCCGGGGGACCGGCCCGGCGACATCGGCTCGGGCCCCACGGTGGCCGAGGCGGGCACGCCGGAGGGGGCTGCCGCGATCCTGCGCCGGTGGGGGGTGGTGCCGCCGCCTTCGGTCGCGCGGGCGCTGGCGGCGCCGTCGGGGGTGATCGCGCCCGGCGATCCCCGGCTGGCGCGCTGCGAGACGCGGGTGATCGCCGCCCCGGCCCGGTCGCTGGAGGCCGCCGCCGAGGTCGCCCGCGCGGCGGGCTGCACGGTGGAAATTCTGGGCGACGCGCTGGAGGGTGAGGCGCTGGAGGTCGCGCGCGCCCATGCGGAACTGGTGCGTGACCGGCTGGCCTCGGGCGCGACGGGGCATGTGATCCTCTCGGGCGGGGAACTGACGGTGACGCGCCGGGGCGATGGTGTGGGCGGACCGAACGCGGAATACGCGCTGGCGCTCGCATTGGCGTTGGAGGGGGCGGCGGGCGTGCACGCCATCGCCTGCGACACCGACGGGGTGGATGGCGCGGCCGAGGTCGCGGGCGCGGTGATCGGCCCCGACACGCTGGCGCGCGCCCGCGCGCTGGACCGTGACCCTGCGGCGGCGCTGGCGGGCAACGACAGCCACGGGTTTTTCGCCGCGCTGGGCGATCAGGTGATCACCGGACCGACGCTGACGAACGTCAACGATTTCCGGGCGATCCTGCTGGCCGGCCCGGGCTGGGGCACGACGGGTTCAGGCGCGACTGGTTGAGGGTCGACTGGTTGAGGCCCGACTGGCTGAGCGTTGGCGGGTTGAGGGTCGGCGGGCCGAGGCCCCTCCGTCATTGCCCGCGCCCCCCTGCGCGCCGGGCCTGCCCGGACCGCTGCCGGTCGCCTGTGCCGCGCCCCGCACCATGTCCGGCCGCTGGGATCCCGAGAACGCGAGTGACCGGGGCCTGGCACCCGGGGGGGCAAGGGTCGTCCCCCTGCGGGTGAGATCCCGGCGTTGGGGCCCCGGTGCCGGAGGCGCGGCGTGATGGTCGCTCCGGGGGCGGGCAGCGGGCTGGCGCCGTGCGCCCGATCAGTAGCTGTAATCGCGGTAGATTCGGCTCAGATCGCCGTTCCAGTCGCCGTGGTAGCGCGCCAGAAGCTCGTCGGCCGGGGTCTGGCCGGTCTCCAGCGTCTCCTTCAGGGCGTTGAGGAAATGCGTTTCGTCGGGCAGCAGGCCGCCGGCGCCGGGGCGGGCGCGGGCGCGCAGCCCGGCCTCGGAGATCGCGACGACCTCGCGCGCGAGGTCGTGCAGGCGCACGCCCCCGGCCTCACCGGCCAGTCCGGCCTCGGAGGCGGCGACGCGCAGGCCCTCGCGGGTGGCGGCGTCCCAGTTCTTGCACAGGTCCCACGCGGCATCGAGCGCGCCCTGGTCATAGATCAGGCCAACCCACAGCGCGGGCAGCGCGCACAGCCGCCGCCATGGGCCGCCGTCGGCGCCGCGCATTTCCAGATAGCGCTTGATGCGGGCCTCGGGGAAGATGGTCGTCAGGTGGTCGGCCCAGTCCGACAGCGTCGGCACCTCGCCTGGCAGGGCGGGCAGGCGGCCCTTGAGGAAGTCGCGGAACGACTGCCCCAGCGCGTCGATGTAGCGCCCGTCGCGGTAGACGAAGTACATTGGCACATCGAGGGCGTAATCGACGTAGCGCTCGAACCCGAAACCGTCCTCGAACACGAAGGGCAGCATGCCGGTGCGATCCGCGTCCAGATCGCGCCACACCCGCGCGCGCCAGCTGCGGTGCCCGTTGGGCGCCCCTTCGAAGAACGGCGAGTTGGCAAACAGCGCGGTGGCGACGGGTTGCAGCGCCAGCGCCACGCGCAGCTTCTGCACCATGTCGGCCTCGGACCCGAAGTCGAGGTTCACCTGCACCGTGCAGGTGCGGTACATCATCTGCAGCCCGTGGGTGCCCACCGTCTGCATGTAGTCGGTCATCAGCCGGTAGCGCCCCTTGGGCATCATCGGCATCTGGTCATGCGTCCAGATCGGCGCCGCGCCCAGCCCGATGAAGGCCGCGCCGATGGCGTCCGCGACCTCGCGGACCTCGCGCAGGTGCTCGTTCACCTCGTCGCAGGTCTGGTGGATGTTCTCCAGCGGCGCGCCCGACAGCTCCAGCTGGCCGCCGGGTTCCAGGCTGACGTTGGCGCCGTCCTTGACCAGCCCGATCAGGTGGTCGCCCTCGCGCACCTCGGCCCAGCCGAAACGATCGCGCAGCCCCTCCAGCATGGCGCGGATGGAGCGCGGCCCCTCGTACGGCAGCGGCAGGAGCGTCTCGGGGTCGTAGCCGAATTTCTCGTGCTCGGTGCCGATGCGCCAGTCCTCGGCGGGCTTGCAACCTTGGGCGAGGTATTCGGCAAGCTGGCCGGGATGCTCGATCGGGCCGCCGCCCGACTGGGGAATGGACATGCGACGCCTCCGCTCAGGGCCCTTGGCCGGGGGTTCCAACTGGCGCGCGGGGCGCGGGGTGTCAAGGTGCGGCGGCGCCGGGCAACCGGGGGCTGGCGCGGCGGCTCCAGAGGATGCGGGGCACCGGGCCGGGGTCGCGGGCGGCGGCGGTGACGGCGGCCATGTCGATCCCCGGCAGGGCGCCGAAGAAATCAAAGAGCCGCTCGGCACCCTCGGCGGCGACGGGGATCTCCAGCCGGGTGTCGGGCTGGACCAGCACCCAGACGGCGCCGTGGGGCGGGCGGGGGATCAGCTGCAGCGCCTCGATCTCGGTCAGCGCGGCAAAGCCGCCGGTCTCGGGGCCGAAATAGGCGACCTGCCCCTCCACCATCCGCACGAGGCCCGGGGCCTGGCCCGCGGGGCGGAACCGCAGCCGCCGCCAGCCCGCCAGCCCGAGGCCAAGGCCAAGGCCCGCCACC
>NZ_NHSD01000047.1 GCF_016653255.1 Rhodobaculum claviforme | reverse complement strand
TCGGAGAGGGGTCGGGTCACCCGGCCCCCGCGAGGGGGGGCCGGGCGGGGGCGGGTCAGTCCACCTCGATGTTCCAGAAGAACGGCACCGGGGCCACCAGCACGCCCGAGACATTGGCGCGGTACGCGGTCGGCTGGTAATACTGCCCGGTGGGAATGTAGGGCACGAAGTCATAGAGTTCGGCCTGCAACTCCTCGACGATGGCGAACTGCGCGGCCGGGTCGGTCTCGCGGGCGAAGGCGTCGCGCAGCTCCTCGATGCGGGCATTTTCGGGCCAGCCGAACCACGCGGTGTCCCCCGATGCCGCCACCGAGATGTTGGTGATCGGGTTCAGCTGGTCGACCGCCAGCCACCAGGTCGGAAAGATGTTCCAGCCGCCGTTCTCGGGCGCCTCGCGCGAGGCGCGGCGCGAGGTCATGGTGGCCCAGTCCATCGCCGCCAGCCGCACGTTCATGCCGATCTCGCGCAGCGCCTGCGCCGTCACCAGCGCCTGGCCGTGGGCGACCGGCACGTCGGTGGGATCGAGGATCACCACCTCGCGCCCGTCATAGCCCGACATCTCCAGAAGCTCGCGCGCCCGCTCCAGGTCCTGGCCGCGCAGCGCCTCGCTGCCGATGTCGGTCTCGAACGGGGTGCCGCACATGAAGAAGGCGCCGCAGAACTCCTCGAAATACTCGGGGTTGCCCATGATCGAGAACATGTAGTCGGTCTGCGACACCGCATGCATCACCGCCTGGCGGGCATACTTGTTGTCGAACGGAGGGTGCAGGAAGTTGAAGCGCACCACGCCCTGCGTGCCCAGCGGGTCGATGGTGTCCACCGTGATCGACGGGTCCATGCGGATCATCGGCAGCAGATCGACGGCGGGTTGTTCATAAAGATCCACCTCGCCGGCCAGCAGCGCCTGGGTGGCGGTGGCGGCGTCGGGGATGTAGCGCCATTCCACCCGGTCGACGTTGGCAAGCTTGCCGCCGGCGGCGTAGCTGGCGAGCTCGTCGCGCGGCACGTAATCCTCGAAGCGCTCATAGACCACGAGGTTGCCGGGCTGCCACTCGGCCTCGACAAAGCGGAACGGGCCGGAGCCGATGACCTCGGGGATCTGCTCGCTGGGGCTGGTCTCGGCCAGGCGGGCGGGCATGATGAACGGCACGTTGGACGAGATCTTGCCCAGCGATTGCAGCACCAGGCCATAGGGCTCCGACAGCGTCAGGGTGAAGGTCAGCTCGTCCACCGCCTCCATCGACTCGGTCACGCCCATCAGCTTCTGGCCCATGCCGTCGCGCGCGCCCCAGCGCCGGATCGAGGCGACCGCGTCCGCCGCCGTCACCGGCGCGCCGTCGTGGAACGTCATCCCCGGCCGCAGCGTGATGGTATAGGTCAGGCCGTCCTCGCTGACCTCGTGGCCCTCGGCCATCTGGGGGCGGATCTCCAGGTTTTCGTCCAGCGCAAACAGCGTGTCCCACACCAGATACCCGTGGTTGCGGGTGATGTAGGCGGTGGTCCAGATCGGATCGATGTTGCGCAGGTCGGCATGCGGCACGATGCGCAGGGTCGACCGGTCCTGCGCCAGCGCCGGGGCCGCGATCATCGGGGCCAGCGCCAGTGCCAGCCCGGCGGCAAGACCGCCCTGCGACACGCGCCGCGTCAAGGTTGCGTTCATGGGCACTCTCCTTGGTTGTGCGGCCTGTGCGGCGGCGCGGGGCCGCCGGTGGCCGCATCTCTCCCTGTTGCAGCGCCGCCGGGGCGGACAGGCTGGCCTGCGACGAGGTCTCGCCTGCGGGCCGGATCAGCCTGCGCGCGGCTTTCACACAATGCAAGTTTCTTGCGGCCCCGGCACGCGGCGGCCATCACGGATGCGTAACATTTGATCAGGATGCGGGATTTCCCCGCGCGCGATTCCGCGATTTGTGCGGTTTGGCATCGAATCATCGCGCGGAGTGCATAGATTGAGGGCACGGGCCCGGCGCTGCGGGTCGCTGGACGAAAGACCTTGCATGCCGGGAAACAAGTTGCGCGCGGCCCGCCGGCGCCAGGGCCGCACCCTCAAGGCCGTCGCCGCCGCCGCCGGCGTGTCCGAGGGGCACCTGTCCAAGATCGAGACCGGCAAGGCGGTGCCCTCGCTGCCGGTGCTGCACCGCATCGCGGGGTGCCTGGGCCTCAACCTCGGGCATCTGTTCGACGATGCGGGCGGGCCGTCGGGGGCGGTGACGCGGGCGGGCGCGCGCCCGGTCATCAGCCTCGATCCGCTGCGCAGCGGCCCCGGCGTCACGCTGGAGCGCGTGATCCCCCACGCCCCCGACAACGCGCTGCAATGCAACATCCACATCATGGAGCGCGGCGGCGCCTCGGACGGACAGATCAGCCACCTCGGCGAGGAGGTCGGCATCATCCTGGAGGGCCAGGTGGAGCTGCGCCTGGATGACGAGGTGCATGTGCTGGGGCCGGGGGATTCGTTCCACTTCCGCTCGGACCGGCGCCACGGCTATCGCAATGTCGGCGAGGGGCGGGCGCGGATCTTCTGGGTGAACACCCCGCCCACCTTCTGACGTCAGAACGCGACCGTATCGGCGCCCGACAGATCGAGGGTCTCGCGCGCCTCCTGCGGGGTGGCGATCTCCAGCCCCATCCCTTCGATGATCCGGCGCACCGAGGCGACCTGTTCGGCGTTCGAGGTGGCCAGCCGCCCCGGCGCGCCCCACAGCGAATCCTCCAGCCCCACGCGGACGTTGCCGCCCATCGCCGCCGCCATCGCCGCGATCGGCAGCTGGTGGCGCCCCGCGCCCAGCACCGACCAGCGGTACCGATCCCCGAACAGCCGGTCGGCGGTGCGCTTCATGTGCATCACGTCGTCGGGATGCGCGCCGATCCCGCCCATCAGGCCGAACACGGTCTGGATGAACAGCGGCGCCCTGACCAGCCCGGAATCGAGGAAATGCTTGAGGTTGTAGAGATGCGCGGTGTCGTAGCACTCGAACTCGAACCGGGTCCCGGCGGCGCCCAGCGTGGTGACGATGTGTTCGATGTCGGCGAAGGTGTTGCGGAACAGGATGTCCTTGTTGCCCAGATACTCCCGTTCCCAGTCGTGCTTCAGCTGCCCGTCAAAGCGCCGGAGCATCGGAAACAGGCCAAAGTTCATCGACCCCATGTTGAGCGACGCCAGCTCCGGCCGCCAGCGTTCGGCGGGGCGGATGCGTTCGGCGATGGACATGGTGGGCGCGCCGCCGGTGGTGATGTTGACCACGCAGTCGGAGCGTTGCTTGATGACCTGGAGGAACGGCAGGAACGCCTCGGGGGTCTGGTCGGGGCGGCCGTCGCGGGGGTCGCGGGCGTGCAGGTGGACGATGGCGGCCCCGGCCTCGGCGGCGCCGATGGCGGCCTCGGCGATGTCGGATGCGCTGACCGGCAGGTGCGGCGACATCGACGGCGTGTGGATCGCGCCGGTGACGGCACAGGTGATGATGACTTTGCGCGGGGCGGCCATGGCGGGGGTCTCCTTGCGGTGGGGGCCGTGTGGTGG
>NZ_NHSD01000046.1 GCF_016653255.1 Rhodobaculum claviforme | reverse complement strand
ATGGGGGCCGCCAAGTGGGGGTGGCGGGTGCCCCGGCGCGATGGGACCTGCCCCGCGCCGCCGGCGGGAGGACCGCCCGCGCTATTCCGCCACGACCTCGCCACCCAGCGAATGCGCGGCACTTTCGGTGATGCGCACACGGCACAGGGTGCCGGGCGTCACACCGGGGGCCATGGCGTGGACCGCATGCAGGTACTCGGACTTGCCCACCATCTGCCCCGGCAGGCGGCCGGGTTTCTCGAACAGGACCGTCACCTCACGGCCCACCATGGCGGCCTGCGCGGCCTGTTCCTGGGTGCGCAGCAGCGCCTGGAGGCGTTGCAGGCGGTCGTCGGCGACCTCCGCGGCGACCTCCGCGCGTTCGGCCGCCGGGGTGCCGGGGCGGGGAGAGTACTTGAAGCTGTAGCTCTGGCCGAAGCCCACCGCCTCGATCAGCGCGAGGGTATCGGCGAAATCGGCCTCGGTCTCGCCGGGGAAGCCCACGATGAAATCCGAACTCAGCAGGATGTCGGGGCGCGCGGCGCGCAGCCGGTCGATGACGCGCAGGTACTCCTCGGCGGTGTGGCGGCGATTCATGGCCTTCAGGATACGGTCCGACCCCGACTGCACCGGCAGATGCAGATAGGGCATCAGCTTGCCCCCCTCGCCATGCGCGGCGATCAGGTCGTCGGTCATGTCGCAGGGATGCGAGGTCGTGTAGCGGATGCGCGCCAGCCCCTCGATCCCGCCCAGCGCCGCCGTCAGCCGCGCCAGCGACCATTCCCCGTCAACCCCCGCCCCGTGATAGGCGTTGACGTTCTGGCCCAGCAGCGTGATCTCGCGCACGCCACGGTCCACCAGATCGCGCGCCTCGGCCAGGATGCGGGCGGGGGGGCGGCTGGCCTCGGCCCCGCGGGTATAGGGGACGACGCAGAAGGCGCAGAACTTGTCGCACCCCTCCTGCACCGTCAGAAACGCCGTGGGGCCGCGTGCGGCCTTGGGGCGGGCGGGCAGCGCGTCGAACTTGTCCTCGGCCGGGAAATCGGTGTCGATGGCGCGGGCGCCCTGGCGCGCGCGCGCCTCCAGCTCCGGCAGCCGGTGATAGCTTTGCGGCCCCACCACCAGATCGACCGACGGCGCGCGCGCGACGATCTCGGCGCCCTCGGCCTGGGCCACGCAGCCCGCCACGCCGATGCGCAGGTCGGGGTTGGCGGCCTTGAGCGGCTTGAGCCGGCCCAGCTCGGAATAGACCTTCTCGGCGGCCTTTTCGCGGATGTGGCAGGTGTTGAGCAGGATCAGGTCCGCGTCCTCGGCCCGGTCGGTCGTGACATAGCCCGAAGGCGCCAGCGCCTCGGCCATGCGTTCGCTGTCATAGACATTCATCTGACAGCCATAGGTCTTGACGAACAGCTTGCGCGGCGTGGTCATGCTGGGCCCCCTTGCGACGCCGGGGATGTAACCCGCGCGGGGCCATCCCGCAACGCCCGCCCACTGGCGGCGGCGCGGCGGCGCGGCTATATGCGCGCCATGACCGACCCGCGCCCCCTGCCCTTCGCCAAGATGCACGGCCTTGGCAATGATTTCGTCGTGATCGACCGCCGTGGCCCGGCGGCCGGGATTGCGCTGTCGGGCGCGCTGATCGCGGCGCTGGGGGACCGGCACCGGGGTGTGGGCTTCGACCAGCTGGCGGTGATCGACGCCGATCCGGAGGGGGTGCGGCTGACGTTTCACAACCCCGACGGCTCGGTGTCGGCGGCCTGCGGCAACGCCACCCGCTGCATCGCCGCGGTCGAGATGGCCGCGACCGGGGCCGACCGGCTGCGGCTGCGCACCGGGCGCGGCGTGCTGCGGGCGGAACGGACGGCCGATGGCGTGCGCGTCAACATGGGCGCGCCGCTGCTGGACTGGGACGGCGTGCCGCTGGCGCAGGCGATGGACACGCTGCACCTGCCGATCGCGGGCGATCCGGTGGCCACGGGAATGGGCAACCCGCACTGCACCTTCTTCGTGCCCGACGCCTGCGCCGTCCCGCTGGAGGCGTTCGGCCCCGCCCACGAGGTCCACCCCCTGTTCCCCGAGCGCACGAACGTGGAGGTCGCGACCCTCACCGCTCCCGACCGGCTGCGGCTGCGGATCTGGGAGCGCGGCACGGGGATCACGCTGGCCTCCGGCTCGTGTTCCTGTGCGGCCGCGGTGGCGGCGGCGCGGCGGGGGCTGACGGGACGGGCGGTGACGGTGGATGTGGACGGCGGCACGCTGCACATCGACTGGACCGACGACGGCGTGTGGCTGGCGGGTCCGACCGCGCATGTGTTCGACGGGGTGCTGACGCCCGAATTCCTGGCGGCGCTGGCATGAGCGCGCCGGTCTTCACCACGCTGGGCTGTCGCCTCAACGCCTACGAGACCGAGGCGATGACCCGCCTCGCGGCGCAGGCCGGGGTGGAGAACGCGGTCGTCGTCAACACCTGCGCCGTGACCTCCGAGGCCGTGCGCAAGGCCCGCCAGGAGATCCGCCGCCTCGCGCGCGCCAACCCCGGCGCGGCCATCATCGTGACCGGCTGCGCGGCCCAGGTGGAGCCCGAGACCTTTGCCGCCATGCCCGAGGTCACCCACGTCATCGGCAACGCCGAGAAGATGGAGCCCACCACCTGGGCCGGGCTGGCGCCGGACCTGATCGGGTCGACGGAACGCGTGCAGGTCAACGACATCATGGCCGTTCGGGAGACCGCGGGCCACCTGATCGACGGGTTCGGCACCCGCGCGCGCGCCTATGTGCAGGTCCAGAACGGCTGCGACCACCGCTGCACCTTCTGCATCATCCCGTATGGTCGCGGCAACTCCCGCTCCGTCCCCGCAGGCGTGGTGGTCGACCAGATCGCGCGGCTGGTGGCCGAGGGCTACAACGAGGTCGTCCTCACCGGCGTGGACCTCACAAGCTGGGGCGCCGATCTGCCGGGGCAGCCCCGGCTGGGCGATCTGGTGCGGCGCATCCTGCGGCTGGTGCCGGGGCTGCCCCGCCTGCGCATCTCCTCCATCGATTCGATCGAGGCCGACCCCGCGCTGATGGCGGCATTGGCCGAGGAACCCCGGCTGATGCCGCACCTCCACCTGAGCCTGCAGCACGGCTGCGACCTGATCCTCAAGCGCATGAAGCGCCGCCACCTGCGCAAGGACGCCATCGCGTTCTGCCAGGAGGCCCGCCGCCTGCGCCCCGACATCGTCTTCGGCGCCGACATCATCGCGGGCTTTCCCACCGAGACCGAGGACGCCTTCGCCCAGTCCCTCGACCTGATCGAGGCCTGCGGGCTGACCTTCCTGCACGTTTTCCCCTTCAGCGCCCGTCCGGGCACGCCGGCCGCCCGGATGCCGCAACTGCCCGGCCCGGTGATCCGCGACCGCGCCGCCCGGCTGCGCGACGCCGGCGCAGGCGCCCTCGGCCGGCACCTGCTGGCCCAGACCGGGCGCGCCCACCGGGTGCTGACCGAAAGCCCCGACATGGGCCGCACCGAACAATTCACCGAGGTCACGCTGCGCACCCCCCAGCCCGTGGGCCGGATCCTGCCGCTGCGGATCACCGGCAACGACGGCGCCCGGCTGGTGGCCTGAGGGCGACGGCCCAGCCTTGTACAGGGGGGCGG
>NZ_NHSD01000045.1 GCF_016653255.1 Rhodobaculum claviforme | reverse complement strand
CCATGCACAGCCCCAGCATCGCCGGACCCAGCGCACCGGTCGCAGGCCCCGCACCCAGCGTACGCTCCAGATGCAGCGCCGACCATGTCTCGGTGCCCGCCTCCAGCAACGAGGCCAGCATCATCACCCCGCCCCCCAGCGCCACCAGCAGCCACAGCCCCGCCACCGGCGCCAGCGGCACCGGCGCGCCCGCCGGGGCGGCCGCCACCATCGCCGGTCGACGCTCCACCGTAAGCGCCACCAGCGGCGCCAGCGCCACCGCCAGCCCCCCCAGCACCAGCACCGGGCCGGCACCGGCATCGCGCGCCACCCCCGTCAGCACCGCCGCCGCAAAGAAGCTGAGCGAATACCCCGCATGGTTGAGGTTCATCAACGGGCGCGCCCGCGTCGCCTCCAGCGCCGCGACCCGGCCGTTCATCAGCACATCCACCACCGCCGAGGCCGCCGCCAGCACCGCCAGCGCCAGCGCCAGATGCCAGACCTGTGTCACCAGCCCCGGCAACACCGCCGCCCCGACCATCGCCGCCGTGGTCACCACCGGCGCGACCGCACGGGCCCGCCCCCATCCGTCCAGCCACCGCCCCAGCCGCGGCGCGCCCAGCATCGCCACCACCGCCACCAGCGCCGCCGCCAGGAACGCCGCGCCCAGCTGCGCGTCGCTGGCCTGGGTCCGCAGCCGCAGATCGGGCATCACCGCCGCCAGCGCGCCCCAGATCGCGCCCATCGCCACCAGCCCCGCCAACGGCACGCGACTGGCGCGCAGATCGGCGCGGTGGCGCGGCGCGGCCGCGCGCGGGCGCGGCGGCAGGGGTGGGGGCGGACGGGCCATCGCGTCGGTGTGCCGTGGCGGGCGGGTACGGGCAAGCCTCTTTCCTTCGGGGCCGAACTGGGCTATCGCGCGACCCGCAGGCGGGCATGCACCCTTGGAGGATGCCCGTGTCTTGCGTGAAACATGGAGACCACAATGGCCAAGGAGATCCCGGATCTCGTGGCCGAGGCACGGACGGGGACAGGCAAGGGGGCCGCCCGTCAAGCTCGTCGTGAGCATCTCGTGCCCGGCATCGTATATGGCGGCGGCGTCGATCCGCTGCCGCTGAACTTCCGTTACAACTACCTGATCAAGCACCTCAAGGCGGGACGCTTCCTGTCGACGCTGTTCAACCTCAAGGTCGAGGGGCATGACGACGTGCGCGTGATCTGCCGCGCCGTTCAGCGCGACGTGGTCAAGGGTCTGCCGATCCACCTGGACCTGATGCGCCTGCGCCGCACCAGCCGCATCAAGCTGTTCATCCCCGTCGAGGTGATCAACGCCGAAACCGCCCCCGGCATCAAGCGCGGCGGCACGCTGGTGATGGTGCGCTCCGAGGTGGAGCTTGAGGTGACCGCGGGCGACATCCCCGATCACATCACCATCGACCTGGCCGGCCACGAGATCGGCGACGTTGTCCATATCGACGACGTCACGCTGCCCGCCGGTGCCAAGCCGGCGATCCAGCGCAACTTCGTGATCGCCAACATCACCGCCCCCTCCGGCCTGCGCTCCAGCGAGAACGCAGCCGAGGACGGCGAGGAGGACGGCGAAGCCGCCTGAGGCGCGGTCCCGCAGCGGATCATGCACACCGAAAAAAGGCGCCGGGGCATCCCCGGCGCCTTTCTTCATGGCGCCCCGTTCCTCATGGCGCCCCGTTCTTCCTGATGCACCGCCCAGCGCACGCGCCCCGAAAGAAGAACGGGGGTGTCGGCGACGCGATGGCCCCATGGACGCCGCGCCGACCCCGGCGCCACCGTCAGTCAGGCGGGCCGAAGACGACCGTGACGCGGGCGCTGAGAGCGATCTCGCCGGTGGCGACGGGCGGGGCCGCGGCCATGTCCATCTCGGCGCCGCGCAGCATCATCGGGCGGGGCGCCTGTGCGCCGTCCTCCTGGATCTGGCGCACCGGCGGCAGTTCCACGCCCGCGGCCTCGGCATAGAGGGCGGCGCGGCGCAGCGCCTCGGCCACGGCGCGGCGCCGCGCGAGGTCCATCGCCGCCTCCGGCTCGGCCAGCCCGAACGACAGACCGTCGAACCGGTTCGCCCCGGCCGCCACCGCAGCCCCGAGCACCGGCCCCAGCACCGTCAGGTCGCGCAGTTGCACCGTCACGACGTTGGCAGCCTCGAACCCATCCGCCGCGGCACCGTCGCGGTCGTTGCGCCAGACAGGGTACAGCGACAACTCGCTGGTCTGCACATCCGCGGGCGCCAGCCCCGCTTCCTCCAGCACCGCCAGCAGGGCCGCGGTCGCGGTCGATGTGGCCTCCAGCGCCGCCTCGGCGGTCTCGGCGCGCTCGCGCACGCCCAGCCGCAGTGTGGCCATGTCGGGGGCGGCCAGCACCCGGCCCTCGGCCGAGACGGTGATCTCGGCCGCCCCCGCAGCCCCGGCCATCGCCGCCAGCAGCGCCGCCGCCACCAGCCTGCGACCTGTTGTCATCCCTGCGCGCATCATCGCCATGTGCCGTCCTCCCGGCCCCGTCGGCACATGCCAGGCGGGGCGATTCACTTACCATTAACTTTGCGTCGGCAGAAAGCTGCTGTAGCGTCCGGGGTGATGCAAGGGGACTCCCTTGTCCGCGATGCGATGTGATACAGGCCCCCCATGGTACCAGACTTTGCCCTTACGCTGTCGCACGAAGGCGTCGCCCTGCTGCATCGCACGCCGCGCGGGTGGCTCAGCGTCGGCGACGTGGCCCTCAACGATCCCGCGCTCGATGCACGGCTTGCCGCGCTGCGCGACACGGGTCTGAGCCTGGCGCCCGCCGGGCAGATGCTCACCAAGCTGGTGATCCCGGACTCGGAGATACTCTATACCGAGGTGACCTCGCCCGGGCCCGACCCGCTGCTGCGCGAGGCCGCGATCCGCGTGGCACTGCAGGGCGCCACCCCCTATGCGGTGGAGGATCTGGTGTTCGACTGGTCCGGCAACGGCGAGCGGGTCCGCGTGGCCGTCGTCGCCCGCCAGACCCTGGTCGAGGCCGAGGCCTTTGCCGACAGCCATGGGTTCGGGCCGGTGTGCCTGGTGGCCCGCCCCGCGCCCGGCGCCTTTCCCGGAGAGCCATGGTTCGGCCGGACCAGCGTTGCCGACACGCTGATCGGCCCCGACGCCGAGGTCTTGCGCGACATCGTCCCGATCGAGGTCGTGGGCCGGGCGGCGATGCCCGCGGCCACCGTCAAGGCGATCTTTGCCCGCTCGGCCGCCGTCTCGCGCGGGTTGGGCCAGACCCCGCCGCGCAGCGAAGGGGCGGAACTGCCCCCGACGGATGCCGACGCAGGCGGGGGTCCCGGCACGGATCCCGGCGCCCCGGCGCCAGCACCCGCACAGCCTGCCGCAGCGACGCCCCCCGCCCGATCGCCAGCACCCGACGCAGGC
>NZ_NHSD01000044.1 GCF_016653255.1 Rhodobaculum claviforme | reverse complement strand
CCCCGCGCAGAACGCCCGCCCCGCCCCCGTCAGGACCACCACGCGTGCGGCCGTCCCGGCCGCCTCCAACGCGTGGCGCAATTCGGCGCGCATCAGCCCGTTCAGGGCATTCAGCACATCCGGACGATCGAGGGTGATGACGGCGACACCGCCCTCCACCACAAGGCCAATGGTCTGATACGCCACCCGTCCCCCCTTTCGCGCGCCTCAGTCGCGCGTCAACTCGCGCAGGCGGGCCTCTTCCTCGGGGCTCAGGCCGGGCGCGCCGGGCTCGGCCGTGCGATCCCGACGCCGCAGATAGACCACCGCCACCCCCAGCGCGAGGATCAGCATCACCGGCGCCGAGATCCACAGCACCAGATTGGCCCCCGACGTGGTCGGCCGCAGCAGCACGAATTCGCCGTAGCGGTCCACGAGATAGGCCATCACCTCGGCGTCGCTGTCGCCCTCCACCAGACGCTCGCGCACCAGCAGGCGCATGTCGCGGGCAAGATCCGCATTGGATTCGTCGATGGACTCGTTGCGACACACCACGCAGCGCAGGTCCGCGCTGAGGGCGCGCGCGCGCGCCTCCAGCTCGGAATCCTCCAGGATCTCGTCGGGCAGCACGGCATGGGCACCGCCGGGCAGCGCCAGCGCCAGCGCAGCGGCAAGGATCAGCGCACGCATCCCGCTCACTCCGCCGGCATCGGGGTTGCGCCGTCGCGGCGCCGCCGTGCGCCCGCCGCCACCCGGTAGCGGCGGTCCGACAGGCTGAGCAGCCCGCCCAGCGCCATGAACGCACAGCCCGCCCACAGCCAGTTGGCGAACGGCTTGATATAGCTGCGCACCGCCCAGCCACCGCGATCCTGGCTCTCGCCCAGGACCAGATACAGGTCGCGGAACAGGCCGTAGTGGATGCCCGCCTCGTTCGTCGGCATGCCCGCCGCGGTGTAGAAGCGCCGCTCCGGCATGACGGTGGTAAAGGGGCGGCCGTTAAGGGTCACGTCCATGATCCCGCGGGTGGCGACGAAGTTCGCCCCCTCCACCCGGGTGACATCGGACAGCGTGACCTCGTAGCGGCCGAGCGGAAACGTCTCGCCGACCTGGACCACGCGGATGTCCTCGGTCTCCCAGGCCAGCATCCCCGCGATGGCGAAGATGGCGATGCCGAGGCCCGAGTGCGCGGTGGCCTTGCCCCAGTCGGCACGCGGCAGCCGGCCCAGGCGGGCCAGACGCGCCATCGCGGCGCCGCGCCCGGTGCGCGCCCAGAGATCGACGCCCGTGCCCAGCACAACCCACAGCCCCACGATCACCCCCAGCGGCCCCAGCGCCGAACGCCCGGTCTGCATCGCCCACACCAGCGCCCCGGCGGCCAGCGAGAACAGCAGGATCCCCACCAGCGGCTGCATGGCGCGGCCGATCTCGCCGCGTTTCCACGGCAGCATCGCGCCAATGGGCAGGATCGCCGCCAGCGCCACGAAGAACGGGCTGAAGGCGATGTTGAAGAACGGCGGCCCCACCGACAGGACACGGTCGAACAGCATCTCGGCGATCATGGGCCACATCGTGCCCACGAACACCACGAAGGACGACACCGCCAGCAGCACGTTGTTCATCACGAGCGCCGATTCGCGACTGACCGTGCCGAACACACCCTTGGCCTCCATCGCCTGGGCGCGGACGGCGAACAGCGTCAGCGCACCGCCCATGAAGAACGCGAGGATCAGCAGGATGAACACCCCGCGGTCAGGGTCGACCGCGAAGGCATGCACGCTGGTCAGCAGCCCGGAGCGCACGATGAACGTCCCGATCAGCGAGAACCCGAAAGCCAGGATCGCCAGCAGGATAGTCCAGCTCTTCAGCGCCTCGCGCTTTTCCACCACGATGGCCGAGTGCAGCAGCGCCGTGGCGAACAGCCAGGGCATCAGCGAGGCGTTCTCCACCGGATCCCAGAACCAGAAGCCGCCCCAGCCAAGCTCGTAATACGCCCACCAAGAGCCCAGCGCGATCCCGATGGTCAGGAACACCCAGGCCGCCAGCGTCCAGGGCCGCACCCAGCGGCCCCAGGCGGCATCCACCCGCCCCTCGATCAGCGCTGCCACGGCGAAGGAGAACGCCATGCTGAGGCCCACATAGCCGAGGTACAGGAACGGCGGATGCAGCGCGAGGCCGGGGTCCTGCAACAGCGGGTTGAGGTCCTGCCCGTCCAGCGGCGGCATCACCATCCGGTCGAACGGGTTGGAGGTGAACAGCGTGAATGCCATGAACGCCGCCGTCACCGAGGACTGCACCGCCAGCACCCGCGCCCGGAAGCTTTCGCGCAGATTGGAGCCGAACCATGCCGCACAGGCCCCGAACAGCGTCAGGATCAGCACCCACAGCAGCATCGAGCCCTCGTGGTTCCCCCAGACGCCGGAAATCTTGTAGATCAACGGCTTGGCGGTGTGCGAATTGGCCACCACCAGCGCCACCGAGAAGTCCGAGACGATGAACGCCCAGGTCAGCGCGGCGAACGAGAATGCCACCAGCAGGAACTGTGCGTTGGCCATCGGCAGGCTGGCCTGCATCCATCCCGGCCACCCGCGGTGCGCGCCGACAAGTGGGATCACCGACTGCGCAAGGGCGACGGCGAAGGCAAGGATGAGGGCGAAGTGGCCAAGCTCTATGATCATGGTCGGAAAATACCCCGGCCGCTGCCCCACGCCAAGGCCTTGCGCGCGCATGTCGCGGGCGCACGGGTGCACGGGCGATCACATCCGCGCGGCCTGACCTTGCGGGGCGCCGCGGCCGGATTGCAACCGGGCGCCGGATAATGACCCGGGGCATGGAATTTCGCCTGTACGACCGGGGGCCTTGCGCTAGGCTGGCGCCAGCGCGGAACGCACGGACACGGCCTTGCAGATCTATCTTCCCATTGCCGAAGTGACGGCCAACGTCTTTGTCCTGCTGGGCATCGGCGGGGTGGCCGGCGTGCTGTCGGGGATGTTCGGGGTGGGCGGCGGGTTCCTGATCACGCCGCTTCTGCTGCTGATCGGGATTCCGCCGGCGGCGGCGGTGGCGACCGGGGTCAACCAGGTCATCGCCTCGTCGGTGTCGGGCGTCCTGGCGCATTTCCGGCGCGGCAACGTCGATCTGGTGATGGGCAACGTGATGCTCATGGGGGGGATGGTCGGGTCGGGCGCGGGGGTGTGGATCTTCAGCCTGCTGCGCGCGATGGGCCAGACCGAGCTGCTGGTGCAGCTGTCCTATGTGCTGTTCCTGGGGGTGATCGGCGCGCTGGTGTGCACGCCGTCGCAGACCAGCTCCTCCAGGCGGACACGACCGTCGACGCTGATGCGCAGGCGCGCGGCCTGCGGCCCCTCGCGCAGCAGCGACACCTCGTTGATCGCCAGCGCCTCGTGCACCGTGCCGCC
>NZ_NHSD01000043.1 GCF_016653255.1 Rhodobaculum claviforme | reverse complement strand
CCCGGCCCACCCCCCGGCTTTCCGTCGCGGAACTGGAGCAGGCCGTGCACGCCGTCGACCCCGAGGGGCGGCGCCGGGTGGTTGCGGTGCAGGCGGGCGACCGTCGGATCTGGGTCAAGCGTCCGGAGCGGCTGACCCTGCGGCTGCGACTGCAAAAAGGCAGCTCTGACAAGTCCTTCGCGCGCGAAGCTGTGGCCCTGCATGAGCTGTCGGGCCGCGGCCTGCCGGTCGCCGAGCTGGTCGCCGCGACGCCGGGGCTGCTGGCGGTGGCCGATTGTGGCGAGCCTCTGCGCACGATCCTGCGCGACCCCGCGCGCCCGGCGGACGAGCGGGCGAGGGCTGCGCGCGCGGGCGGGGCGGCGCTGGCGGCGCTGCATGGTGCGGGTGTGGCGCATGGGCGCCCGGACCTGCGCGATATCTGCTGGGACGGGAGCCGCGCCACGCTGATCGACTTCGAGCGGTACACGCCCGGACCGGCCAGCGTGGCCCTCATGCGCACCGATCTGGTGATCATGGTGTTCGCGGCCGTGGTGGCGCTGGGTCCCGATGCGCCGGAGCTGGCGGCGCTGTGCGCAGGCTACCGCCGCGCCGCGCCGCCCGAGCCGTGGCAGGCCGCGGCCCGGCTGGCGCGCGGTCTGGCGCGGGTGGCCCCGCTGCTGCGGCTGCTGGCACCGCTGGACGGCAAACGGGGCGAGATCGCTGCCGTCGCGCCCACGCTGCGGGTGCTGATCGATCCGCCCGCGGATGGGGCCACAGATGGGAGCGCAGATGGGACCGCAGATCGGCTCGCCGACCCGCCCCCAGATGCGTCCGGCAATCCCCGGAGCGGGTGTGCCGGAGCGCCCGCCGCGATCACGAAGCCTTGAGAACACGCCCCCCGGGTGGGGGGGCTATGATGTCACGCCTGCCGGAGGGAGACGACAATGACAGCCACACCGCCCGCATCGGCGCACCGCGGTGCCATCGATCGGCCGGGGGCCTGGCCGCGCCGCCGTCCCGGCCGTTCGGGGGGACGGATGGGCCTCTGGCTCGCCCTGCTGCTGGGGCTGGCGGTGGCGATGCCCGCCGCCGCGCTGGAGCCCGGCCCGCCGCTCTCGGCCGAGGAGTTCGAGGCCCGCGTCACCGGCCACACCCTGCATTTCATGGCCGGGGGCGAGCCCTATGGCACCGAGCAGTACCTGCCCGGCCGCCGGGTCATCTGGGCCTTTGCCGGAGAGGAGTGCCGCGAGGGCAGCTGGTTCCCCTCCGGCACGCAGATCTGTTTTGTCTATGACGAGGACCCCGGCCGTCAGCACTGCTGGCACTTCTATGACAGCGCCGAGGGGATGCTGGCCCGCTCGGCCGGGCCGAGCAGCGGCGGGCTGATCGCGGTGCGGCGCAGCGCCGAGCCGATGTCGTGCCCCGGCCCCCGGATCGGCGTCTGACGGCGGCCCGGGCCAGACGGCCGCCAGACGGCCGCCAGTCGCTGCGGACAGCATCGGATCGGGCGCCCGCCGGGGGTGGTCCGGGCGCGCGTCCCCCACCCGCGGTGCGGTGGGTGGGCACGCGGTGCGCCCGCAGGGCATGGGCCGCGCCGCAGGGCCGCCCGTCGGAGGTGGGCGCGCCGGGAGCGTCACGGGCGCAGGACCATGGGCGCAGGCCACGGGGCACGGGACGACGGGCATGGGGGATCGCGGGCAAGGGGCATCGCGGGCGACGGGCAGACGGGGCCGAGGAAGACGGCACAGCGGAGACGGCACAGCGGAAACCGGCACAGGCGCGACGGCACCGGGGACACACGGATGTGTTGGCGTGGCTGCGGGAAACCCGCTATGGTCCCGCCCAATCGGAGCCGCGCGACACGCGGCCCTTCCTTCGTTGCGAGCAGGAATCATGGACACGACCCCCCTCGGTGCCGGGCAGGACATCGACCTGTCCATTATCGGGCTGTTCCTGAGGGCTGATCTGATCGGTCAGCTGGTGTTGCTGGTGCTGGTGGCGGCCTCGTTCTGGGCCTGGGCGATCATCATCCAGAAACTGCTGGATTATCGCCGCGCCCGCGCGCAGGCCGCGGAATTCGACGCGGCGTTCTGGTCCGGCCAGCCGCTGGACGAGCTGTTCGACCGGCTCGGCCCCGAGCCCGCCAGCGCCCCCGCGCGGGTCTTTGCCGCCGGGATGGCGGAGTGGCGCCGCAGCCACCGCACGGATGGCGCGATGATTCCCGGCGCGCGCGCGCGCATCGACCGTTCCATGGATGTGGCCATCGCGCGCGAGGCGCAGGTGCATGCCGCGGGGCTGACGTTCCTGGCGTCGGTGGGCTCGGCCTCGCCGTTCATCGGGCTGTTCGGGACGGTGTGGGGGATCATGCGCGCGTTCACCGACATCGCGCGGGCGCAGAACACCAACCTCGCCGTGGTCGCCCCCGGCATCGCCGAGGCGTTGCTGGCGACCGCGCTGGGGCTGCTGGCGGCAATCCCGGCGGTGATCTTCTACAACAAGTTCGTCAACGACAGCGACCGCATCGTGGAGGGGTACGAGACCTTCGCCGATGAGTTCTCGACCATCCTGTCGCGCCAGCTGGGCGACTGAGATGGGGGCGGGCGTGCAGCACTCCGACGGGGGCGGCGGCGGGCGGCGGCGCGGGCGGCGGCGCAACCGGCCCATGTCCGAGATCAACGTCACCCCCTTTGTCGATGTGATGATGGTGCTGCTGATCATCTTCATGGTGGCGGCCCCGATGCTGACGGTCGGTGTGCCGGTGGAGCTGCCGCGCACCGCCGCAGGCGCCCTGCCGACCGAGGCCGAGGAGCCGCTGACAGTCACCCTGACGGCCGACGGGCGCATGATGATCCAGACCACCGAGACCCCGGCGTCCGAACTGCTGCCGCGGCTGCGGGCGGTGGCGGCCGAACGCACCAGCCGCAAGGTGTTCCTGCGCGCCGACGGGGGGATCCCCTATTCCCAGGTGGTGCAGGTGATGGGCGCGCTGAACGCCGGGGGGTTTTCCGACATCGGCCTTGTGACCGACGGCGAAGGCCCCACCTTCGACGGAACGGATGGCTGAGGCCGCCGTGCCCCACCCCGGGACCGGGGCGGTGGCAATGCATCGACCCGGGCACAGGCACCGGGCCGCCTGAACCGGGACGGATGGACGCGGGCAGATGGAGACGGGCACCAGGATATCGGCGGTGGCGCACGCAGGCGTTTTGGTCTGGGTGGCGATCGGCGGCGCCTTTGAGGGCACCGACCGGCCCGACCCGGCCGTGGCGGAGGTGTCGCTGATCTCGGCCGAGGCGTTCGCGGCGTTGTCGCCCCCGCCGGGTGGGACGCCCGTGCCGCCCGCCGCACCGCAGTCCCGCC
>NZ_NHSD01000042.1 GCF_016653255.1 Rhodobaculum claviforme | reverse complement strand
GGCATGGTCTGCGGGGGGGCGGCCGGGCTGACGGTGGCGGGCCCGCAGCGACCGTGGAGACGTGATTTTCCCGAGAGCCTGGTACAACCAGGTGGGCGCCAGATACCGGGACCAGGATCCCGGCAGAGCCAGCTCCCTCGGAAATGCTTATCGGCCACTGGAAAAGGGCCTCACACGCGAAGAGCAGCACCCGCCGAAGCACAAGGTAGGCCTCGGGGGGCGACTGTGCAAGGGCGCGCTTGAAGCGACCGCGTGCGACCGCTAGGTGTCCCCCAACGCCAGCAGGGAGGCCGCAATGCCCGAGGACATCCCCAATTCCCACCGCACCGGCCCCGACGACCAGGGGCGCTTCGGCATCTTCGGGGGGCGCTTCGTCTCCGAGACGCTGATGCCGCTGATCCTGGAGCTGGAGGCGGAATACGAACGCGCCAAGACCGACGACAGCTTCTGGGCCGAGATGGCCGACCTGTGGACGCATTATGTCGGGCGCCCCTCGCCGCTGTATCACGCCGAGCGGCTGACGCAGCATCTGGGTGGCGCCAAGGTCTACATGAAGCGCGACGAGCTGAACCACACCGGCGCGCACAAGATCAACAACGTGCTGGGCCAGATCATCCTGGCACGCCGCATGGGCAAGACCCGCATCATCGCGGAAACCGGCGCGGGGCAGCACGGGGTCGCCACGGCCACGGTGTGCGCCAAGTTCGGGCTGAAATGCGTGGTCTACATGGGCGCCCATGACGTCGAACGCCAGGCGCCCAACGTGTTCCGCATGAAGCTGCTGGGGGCCGAGGTGGTCCCCGTCACCTCGGGGCGCGGCACGCTGAAGGACGCGATGAACGACGCGCTGCGCGACTGGGTGACCAATGTGCGCGATACCTTCTATTGCATCGGCACGGTGGCGGGGCCGCACCCCTATCCGGCGATGGTGCGCGACTTCCAGTCGATCATCGGCAAGGAGACGCGCGAGCAGATGATGGCCGCCGAAGGTCGGCTGCCCGACACGCTGGTCGCGGCCATCGGCGGCGGGTCCAACGCCATGGGGCTGTTCCACCCGTTCCTGGATGAGCCGACGGTGAACATCGTGGGCGTCGAGGCGGGCGGCAAGGGCGTCGACGACCGCATGGAGCATTGCGCGTCCCTGACCGGCGGGCGTCCCGGCGTGCTGCACGGCAACCGGACGTATCTGTTGCAGGACGACGACGGGCAGATCCTGGAGGGGTTCTCGATCTCGGCGGGCCTCGATTATCCGGGGATCGGGCCGGAGCATGCCTGGCTGCATGAAACCGGGCGCGCGCGTTATGTTGCGATCACCGATGCCGAGGCGCTGGAGGCGTTCCAGCTGTGCTGCGCACTGGAGGGGATCATCCCGGCGCTGGAGCCGTCCCACGCGCTGGCACAGGTGATGAAGATGGCGCCGGACCTGCCCGCCGACCACCTGATCGTGATGAACATGTGCGGGCGTGGCGACAAGGACATCTTCACCGTGGCGCGCGCGCTGGGCGTCGACATCGCCGGGTGATCGCTGCGAAAGCGGAGCACCCTCGGGCCGAACCGGGGGACGGGGACGCCGCCGGCGGGGGCATCGAGCCCCCTTGGCGGCGGCGCCTTGTCGGCGCGGGCGCTCCGTCCCCGGTGTCGGTCAATCCCCGGCGTCGGGAGTGCCGGCGTCGAGGGCGTGGTCGCGCAGGATCTGGAGCGGGACGATCGCACGTGCGCGCGCGTGGGTTGCGCGCAGGCGCACCTTGGGGGCGACGCCTTCGTCATGGGCCTGGAGAAACCGCGCGGCGCACAGGCACCACTGGTCACCGGGCTTGAGGCCCGCAAAGCCGAACTCGGGCCGCGGGGTCGACAGATCGTTGCCGACATATTTGGAAAACGCCAGGAACTCGGCGGTCATCACGGCACAGACGGTGTGGCTGCCGCGATCCTCGGCGCAGGTGTCGCAGGCACCGTTGCGAAAGAACCCGGTGAGGGGGTCGCTGGAGCAGGGCTCCAGCGCACCGCCCAGCACATTCACGGAAGCATCCATTTGCACGGTCATGTCGGCCCTTTCCCGTTTGGCGCTGCGCCTGAGGGTAGGGCGCGGGGCGCCCGCGGTCCAGTGTGCGCGGATCAGGCCGCCGGCGGGATGGCGGTGGCCCACCGGACCCAGCGGCCATGGAAATCGGCGCGCCCGAGGATGCACGGGGTGCCGCCGGGCCATTGCGTCAGCGTGAGCGCGGCGCCGTCGCGGCGGCCGTCGGCCTCCATCGACAGGCGGGCGAGGGGGGCATCGGGGGTGGCGCGTGCCCCGGCCTCGGCCAGAAGCGCTTCGCCCCGGGCGCGGTCGGCGGCGGGGAAATACTGCCAGGCGATGGTGTGGATCACCAGGTGGCAGGCACCGGGATGGCGGTCTGCGAGGCGCGCGGCCAGCCAGTCCACGGCATTGGCCCGCGCGACGGGCGGGCGGGCGCGGGCACAGACCCGCAGCGCGGTGGCGAGCCGCGCCAGCCGTGCGGGCTGGTCGGCCCAGACATAGGCCATCAGCCGCAGCCGGTCGGCGACCGGGTCGCGCGGGTACAGATCCACGCCCGCGCGCGACACCACCCGCGGGGCGCGGTCCGGCGGGGGCGGGCCGGTCCAGTCGGGGCGCAGCACGATCGGGGCCGCCTGCGGTCCGCGCGTCCAGCCCGGCCCCTCCAGCCGCCAGTGGTCGAACAGCAGGTTCAGACCGGCCGCCGCGCCCAGCTCGGACACCACCAGCGGGCCACCGAGGGCATGGGCGCCCGCGATCAGCACGGCGGAGCGGGCAACCTCGTTGGTCTGGGGCGCGCGCTCCAGCCAGTCGAGCAGATGCGCCTCGTGGCGGCGCAGGGCGCGGGACAACCCGTCCCACAGCCGCGCGTCGGACATCCCGGCGGGCGCGGGCCAGTGCCGGGCGAGGTCGCCGTCCACCCCCTCCAGGACCCGCGCATGCAGCCCCGCGGCCAGCCGCAGCGGGACGGCATCGCCGCGCGCGCTCATGTCACCGGGCCAGCTGGTGAGGCGGGCCTCCAGCGCGGCGGGAAGGGCACCGGGCGCAGCCAGCCGGTCGCCGATCAGCCGCAGCGCGCGCGCCATGAAGGGCGCATCCAGCGCCGCGCAGGCCATCGCCTGGGCACGAAAGGCGCCGGACGCCGCCATCGCCCTAGCGGAAGCGGTCCCTGAGGCGCTGGAGCGCACTTCGGGCCGGGTCGGGCGGCGCGGTGTCGGATGGGACCGGAGGGGCGTCCGGGGCCGTGCGCGACGGCTGTTGCGGCACGGGCGGGGA
>NZ_NHSD01000041.1 GCF_016653255.1 Rhodobaculum claviforme | reverse complement strand
CCTCCTGGGGGGCGAGGGTCCGGAGCAGCGCGTGGGCGCGCGCCAGCGGATCGCCGGGCGGACGGGGGACCGGGCCGGGGTGCGATCCCGACGACTGCGATCCTGACGACTGCGATCTTGACGACTGCGCCGCGGCCGCGATCCCGGTCGCAAGATCACCCGCGCCGGGGCGGCCCGCCAGCGCGGGCGCCAGACGGGCCAGCTGCCTTGCGGCCTCCAGCCGGTGCAAGAGCCCGCGGCGCCGGGGGCCGGCATGGCGCGCGCCCAGACGTTCGAACACCATCACCTCGGCCGCCAGCCGCGCAGCGCCCAGATGGACCTGCGCCGCCAGTTGGTGATCGGTCCCGCGCAACGTGGCGGCGGTGGCGTCCAGCGCGGCGGCGGTCTCGCGCGCCAGCGCGTCCTCGGCGCTTTCGGGCCAGACCAGCGCAAAGACAAGCCCCATCACGGTGATCCCCACCACGATCCCGAGGATGCGATAGCCCGCATCGGCGAGGTCGGTGTTGGGGCCGAACTCCAGCGGCGACGCCGGAAGCACGCAGATGAAGAACGCCAGCGCCATCTGCCAGCCCAGGTATTGCGTGCGCCACGTCCCCAGCGCCACCCAGGCCGCCACCAGGCTGCCCAGCCCCACCAGCGCGAACAGATGCCCCGCATCGCTCAGATGCGGCACGGCATACAGCACCGCCAGCCCGCCCATCCCCGTTCCGATCAGGCACCCCGCAAGGCGCAGGCCGGACTTGTGGAACACCTCGCCCACGGTGCCCAGAGCCACGAAGAAACAGGTCACCATAGCGGTGTGGATGTCGAACAGGTCGACCCCCAGGACCAGCACATAGGTCACCGCCACCGCCAGCACGACCTTGAGCGAGAACCGCACATAGGCCGGGTTGGTGAAGGCGTCGGGCCTGAAGAAGGGCGCGGGCTCGGATGCCGGGGGCGCGGGGGGGCGGCCGGGGTCCCGCGCGGCCACAAGTGCGGCGACGGCATCGGCAAGCGGGCCGCGATCCGCGCCCGCCCAATCACCCGCCCCATGATCCGCCGCATGATCCGGGGCGCCCCGGGCCAGCGCCCGCAGGGCCGCTGCCCGCGCCGCCAGGCCACCGGACACCGTGCCCGCCTCGGCCTCGGCCACGGCGGCACGCAGGACGCGGTGGCTGGCGTCGATCTCGGCGCGCAGGCGGTCGACGGGCTGTGCGCCGCGCAGCTCACCCATCAGGCGGGCCATCCGGACATAGCCCAACGCCTCGGCATTGCCCGCCTCCAGGAGGGGCGCGGGGTCGCGTCCCTCCCCGCGCCCCTCCAGGACATCGGCGGCGGCCTCGAGCCGCTCGGTCACCAGACGGTGCGCCAGCGCGCGGGGGCTGCGGCCGAAGACCAGGTTGGTCAGCACCAGAAGCCCCATCGGTACCGCCACCACCACCCACAGCCAGGTCATCGCCCGCACCAGCAATTCCGGCACCGGCACCGTGTCCGCCAGCATCAGCACGAACGCCAGGATGAACGCCAGCGCATAGGCCGCCGGCCCCATGCGGCTGGCACGCCACAGGAACATCCCCCCGAAGGTCAGCGCCAGGATCAGCGCGAACCGCGGCCCGGGCGCGTCGGCCACCGCCATCAGCAGCCCCACCCCCACCGCGATGGCCAGCGTCGCCGCAACGATCAGGCCCACGCCGATGGCGATCCCCTCGCCCGCGTTGTCCTTGTAGGCAAAGAAGATCAGGTAGCAGGCCAGCAGCGCCTCGGGCATGCGCAGCGCCATGGCGATGACGGCGGTCGCCGCGCACAGAAAGGCGATGTGCAGGGCCATGAACGCCCGCCCCTCATAGGGGCGCAGCTCCTGCCACAGCACCGCCGCAAGGCCCGACCGGGGCGCAGGGGCCGCCGCCTCAGTCACGGCCCGGTCGCACCACGACCGCCGCCGAGGCCCCCAGGCGCATCAGATCCGCCGGCGGATCGTCCAGCACGATCTCCACCGGGAAACGGCTGGCGACGCGCACCCAGTCCAGCGCGCTGGGCACCACCGGCAGGCCGAGGATGCCGATCTCGTCCTGCGACCGGATACCTGCGGCGATGGAATGGACATGGCCCCGGATGCGCCGGCCGGGGTCCTGCAGGACGAACACGTCCACCGGTGCGCCGATGCGGATGCGCCGCAGCTCGGTTTCGCGAAAGAACGCGGTGACGCGCCATTCGGCGGTGTCGATCAGCGTGAACAGCGGCGCCCCCGGCACCACGCTGGCGCCAACCCCGAGGTTGAGGCCGGTCACGATCCCGTCCACGCGGGCGATGACCTCGGTGTTGGCAAGCTCGCGCTCGGCCAGCGCCAGCGTGGCGCGCGCCAGCTCCACCTGCGCCTCGGCGGCATCGAGGGTGCCGATGCGGACCTCGGCCATGCGCTCGGCGGTCAGCGCCTCGTTCAGCGTGACCTCGGCGTCCTCGGCGAGGGTGCGGGCGGTGTCGACCTCCTGGGCGGTGACAAAGCCCTGCGGCGCGAGGTTCTCCAGCCGTCGCAGGCTGGCCTGCGCCAGGGCCAGGTTGTTGCGCGCCCGCAGCACCTGCCCGCGCGAGATCTCCAGCGCCGACAGCTCGTTCTCGATCAGTCGCGCGCGGTCCTCGGCGGCGGCCTCGGCGGTGCGAAGGGCGGCGCGGGCCTGCGCCACCCGCAGCGCATAGACCTCGGGATCGACGCGGAACAGCACGTCGCCCGCCTGCACGGCGGAGTTGTTGCGCACCGCCACCTCGATCACCCGACCCGGCACGAGGGCCGAGACGGGAATCGTCGTGGCGCCAAGCTCGGCCGCGTCGGTGCGTGGCGCGCTTTCGCCCCGCGTCAGGGCAAAGGCGATGGCCAGCACGCCGCCGCCGATGAGGACGACCGCCAGCAGGCGGGCGATCCACAGCCGCGGGTCGCGGCGGGCCTTGGCGGCGTCACTGCGCAAGAAGCATCTCTCCCGACCAGAGCGCCCAGATCCCGACCGAGAACTTGATCGCGGCGAACAGATACACCAGCAGCGGCACCGGCAGGCGGTCGTCGATGCCGGTTCGCAGGAACACCAGCCGCATCATCACCGTGGCCAGGATGCCCAGCACCGCCGCGATCAGCCAGATCGGAAAATACGCGCCGAACACCGGCACGGTGGGCGAATGCGCCGCCGGGCTGCACCCGGCCAGCGCCACCAGCACCACCCCGAGGGGCAGCCCCCGCGCCGTCATCGGATCCCCCCTCCGGCCGCGATGGCGGGCCGTGCGGCCACAGACGGCACCACGCAGCGGCGCGCGATCCTGTGCGGCACCCCGCCGGAGCCGTCATCCCCGGCACCGCCGGGGGGGCGTCCACCCCACCCCGATGCGCCC
>NZ_NHSD01000040.1 GCF_016653255.1 Rhodobaculum claviforme | reverse complement strand
CCCAAGAGAGGTACCGCGCGACCGGCCCCCCCTCCAGTCCCAGCTCGGCACGCAGGGCGGCGACGGTCTCGGGGCGGGCGTTCATGCCCAGCATGAAGGCAGCCGGGTCGCCCGGCACCAGCTCCACCACCGAGAACACCACCACGCTGGCGACGACCAGGCTCAGCACCAGAGACAGCAGGCGTTCGGCGACGAACCGCAGCATCGGCGCGCGGGCCGCCTCAGGCCCGTTTCACGAGGCGCAGCAGCACCAGCAGGATCACCGCCCCGAAGGTGGCATGGATGATGGAGGCCAGGATCCCGCCCCCCACCGAAAACCCGACCGCCGGCAGCACCATCGCGGCGATGAACGCGCCCAGCACCCCCACCACCATGTTGGTCAGCAGCCCCATGCCGCCGCCGCGCACGATCAGCCCCGCCAGCCATCCGGCGACGGCCCCCACGATCAGGATCGCGATCAGGCTCTCGAGTGCCATGGTCTCTCCTTCCCTTTCAATCGCGCCAGCGCACGGCGGTCAGGTCGTTGGCCGGCACCGGAGCGTTTTCCCACAGCCCCTCGATCCGGGCATCGGCGACGCCGGTCTTGGGCAGCTGGAACAGGAAGGCGTTGACGAAATCCTCGGCGATGTGGCGTTGTGCGCGGGCATGCAGCGCAGAGCGGGCCTCGGGATCGGTGGTTGCCGTGACCTCTGCCATCAGCGCCTGGAATTCGGCGCTGTCATAGCCGAAGTAGTAGTCAGGCCGGGCATAGATGTTGATGTCCATCGGCTCGGTATGGCTGATGATGGTCAGATCGAAGTCATGGCCGGTGAACACCTGCTCCAGCCACTGCGCCCATTCGACGTTGGAGATCTGCGTCTGGATGCCGACTGCGCGCAGCTGGGCCGCCACGATCTCGCCGCCGCGCCGGGCATAGGCGGGGGGCGGCAGCGCAAGCCGCAGGCTCAGCCCCTCGTGCCCGGCATCCGCCAGAAGCGCGCGGGCCGCGTCGGGGTCATGCGGCGACAGGTCGGTCAGGTCGACGTAATCGGGGTGGTGCGGCGCGAAATGCGTGCCGATGGGGGTGCCGTTGCCGAACATCGCGCCGTCGATGATGTCCTGGCGGTTGATGGCATGGGCGATGGCCTGGCGCACGCGGATGTCCGACAGCGCCGCGTGGCGGTGGTTCATCGCCAGGATCGTCTCACCCTCGGTGGAGCCGACGATGACGGCAAACCGGGGGTCGGCCTCGAACTGCGCCAGCGTCTCGGGGGCGGGAAAGTTGGGAAAGGCGTCGATGTCGCCCGCCATCATCGCGGCATAGGCGGCGTTGGGGTCCGAGATGAAGCGGAAGGTCACCCGCTCCAGCGCCACCGGGGTGCCCCAGTAGTCGGGATTGCGCTCCAGCTCGATCCGGTCGCCCTGCGCCCAGCGCACCAGGCGGAACGGGCCGGTGCCCACCGGGTCGGTGGCGTTGGTGGCGGCGCTGTCGGGCGACAGGATCACCGCATCGCCCCAGGCCATGTTGAACAGGAACGCCCCGTCGGGCTGCGACAGGGTCACGCGCACGGTGTGGTCGTCCACCGCCTCGACCGTGTCGATGACGGCGAACAGCTGCTTCTGCGCGTTCGTCGACCCTTCGCCCCGGGCGCGATCAAGCGAGAACACCACATCGGCCGCCGTCATCGGCGCCCCGTCGTGGAAGGTCACGCCGCGCGCAAGGTGAAAGGTGTATTCGGTCCCGTCCTCGCTGATGTCCCAGTCGCGGGCGAGGCCGGGCAGCACGGCGCCATCGGGCCCGAAGCGGGTCAGCCCCTCGAAGATGTTGGCATAGGTGACCTCGCGGATCGCGGCGGCCGCACCGGCGGTGGGGTCGAGACCCGGCGGCTCCAGCACCATGCCGATGCGGATGGTCTCCTGCGCCTGTGCCACGCTGGCGCCCAGCGCCAGGGCCATCGCCGCAAGGGTCAGCCGTGCGTACCGTGTCATGGTGTCGTCCCCTTCGATGCCTCGGGCCCGCAGCTTCGGCCCAATATCCGCTCCAGCGCAAGCGCCATCACGCAGGCGCTGTCGATCATGTCATCCACCCCGATCCATTCATCGGGCTGGTGCGCGAGGTCGAGGACCCCGGGGCCATAGGCGATCACGTTTCGCAAGCCCCCGATCCCGTCCACATGCTTCTGGTCATAGGTCCCGGGCGAGGCGACATAGCCCGGCGCGCGCCCGAACACCGCCTCGATGCCCGCGGCCACGGCCTGCACCACCGGCGCCGCGCGGTCGGTCATGGAGGGGTGGACCTCGAACATCTCGCGCAGATCGTAGGTGAAGCCGCGCCGGGCGGCGACCCGGTCCATCAGGGCGCGGATCTCGGCCTTCACATCGTCGATGCTTTCCTCGGCCAGGAATCGGCGGTCCAGCACGATGCGGCAGCGATCGGCCACGCAGGGCGTCGGCAGGCCGGTATACCCCGCGGCCTGCTGCGCCTCGCCCCCATGCACCGCGTTGATGTTGAGGGTGGAGGCCCGCGCGCCCTCGGGGATCACCGGCATGGCGGTGCGCCGTGCGGCCAGCGCGGGTTGCAGCACCGTGTCGATTTCATGCAGGACCGCGCCGATGTGGGCAATCGCGCTGTCGCCCAGGAACGGCATGGAGCCATGCGCGATGCGGCCGTGCGCGGTGATCTCGGCCCACCACACGCCACGATGGCCCAGACAGATGCGGTCCTTGTGCAGCGGCTCGGGGATGATGACGTGCTGCACGCGGGCGGGGTCGAACCAGCCCTGCCGCGCCAGCCAGGCAGCGCCTGCGAACCCGCCCGATTCCTCGTCCGCAACCGAGCTGACCTCGATCGCGCCCGAAAAATCGGGGTGGGCCGCGCGGAACGCCTCCGCCGCGATGATGGATGTCGCAAGGCCCCCCTTCATGTCGCAGGTGCCCCGGCCCCAGATGCGGCCCTGGTCCAGCGCGGCCCCGAACGGATCCCGGGTCCAGCCCTCCCCCACCGGGACGACATCGTGGTGGCTGTTGAAATGCACCGTCTCGCCGGGCCGGGCCCCCTCCAGCCGGGCGATCAGGTTCCAGCGCGGGTGCGTCTCGCTGTCGCCCGGGGCGCCATGGGCCCGCAGCAGCTGCACCTGCCAGCCGGTGTCGTGCAGCCGGTCGCGCAGCATCTCGCAGAACGGCCCGTACAGATCGCCCGGCGGGTTGAGGGTCGGGATGCGCACCATCTCCTGCGTCAGCGCGATCAGCCGGTCACGCCGCGCCTGCACGGCATCGGTGATCGCCCCTGCCCGACGGTCGTCGCGTGCCATGCGGCCTCCTCCTTGCGCCGTCATCACGCTAGTGGACGGCCCCGCCCCCCGCAAGGGCAC
>NZ_NHSD01000039.1 GCF_016653255.1 Rhodobaculum claviforme | reverse complement strand
CCCCGCGCCCGAGGGGCAGGCCGCCCTCGCGCTGGGCGGGCCGGGCGGCGACGTCGCCACCCCCGTGGCGCTGGCGGATTTCCTGCGGGCGCTGAACTTTCCCGATACCCTGGCCGATGCCGAAGGTTTCCGCGCCCTGCGTGCGGCGCTGGCCGATCCGCGTGCGGCGCGGGTGATCCGGGCCGCGCAGGACGTGCTGACGCTGATCAGCGAAGATGGCATCTACATGGACGACCTCACCCCCGAGGTCGCCGACCCCGACCTCTGGCGCCGCTTTGCCCGGGGTGCGCGCGGTGGCCCGATCGCCGATCTGGGCGGGGTGCGCGACGAGGGCAGCCTCGGGCGGGCCGCAACCCGGATGCGCGAGGACGCGGTGTTTCGCGACGTCGCCCACCATTTCCTGCGCCACTTCGACCGCATGCTCGAGGCGCTGGAGCCACAGTTGAGCGATGCCGATATCCTCGATCTGTCCGAGACCCGCTCGGCCCGGGCGTTCATGCTGCTGGGCCGGGTGACGGGGATGTTCGGCTGAGGGCACGGCCCGAGGATCCCGCATGCTGGCCGTGGCGCCCCCCGTCCGTGCGAGTGGCCTGCTCCTCGGCACGCCGCGGGTCATGGGCGACGATCAGGCGGTGGCCGGCGAAACCGACCTCGGCCCGCCCTGCGTCGTCGCAATCAAGGGCGCGGAAGGTGTCCACCAGATCGGCAGAGCGGCGCGCGGGCACCGCCCGGATGAACCCCGGCCGCCGGTCTCCCCCGGTGGCCAGGGCGGTCAGCTCCTCGTTATTTTCCAGGCACAGAAGGCCGCGGTCGGCGACAAGGGTGCGAGGATGGCGCCTCCTCCATCCCCAGGGCGATCGCCGGAATCCGCCGCGTCGCCTTGGTCTCCGTCGCCCCCGTCGCCGCAGCCCGAAGCGCGCGCGCCGAAAGCTCTGTTCGTGTGATCGCAATGGCCATCCAGCCCTCCACGCTGCGATGACACGGACCCACAGCACAAAGCCGGAGGGGCTCCCGCGCGGGTCCGTGACGAGGGCCGCCGGCAGACGCCATTGAACAAGGGATGCCAGCGAGAGGCCGGCCGCCAGTGCCCGCCCACGACCTGTCGAAGTTGGGCTGACCGGGTCCACAGGCCGTGCGCGGGGCCTGCATGATCGCCCGGGGCCTGCGCTGTTCCGGCGGGCGGGGGGTCAGCTGCCCGCCGTCGCCCGGGCCGCCAGCGTGCGCATCGCCGCGCCGATCTCGTGCCACACGGTCCGCAGGTAGGAGCGCGTCACCATCACTTCCAGCGCCCCGCCCCGGCGCAGGATCAGCGCGGGGACATGGCCCACCAGCGTGCGCGCCGCCGCCCCTTCGGCAAACGTCACCGGGCGCAGGTCGATGGGCACCAGCCGCGCCAGCACCGCCCCGGCGTTCGTGCCGGACAGGGCAAGGCCGACCCAGCCGTCGGTCAGATCGATCACCGCCGCGTCGCCAAGCTCGGGCGCGGGGATGCCGATCAGGAACGCCGTCTCGCGCCCGGCCCAGACGATGCGGGTGCCCGCCACCTCCAGCGACCGCCCCGGCTCCGGAAAGCCCAGGCCCCGCGCCTTGAGGGCCGCGTCCACCGCGCCCCCGCGCCCCGGCCAGGGCTGGATCGCCGACACCGGCCCGAGGTCGAGCACCTCCAGCGTGCAGCCCGCCCCCTCCTGGATCGGGGTGCCGTCCAGCGGTCCGCCTGCGATCAGCTCAGCCACGCATCCGCCCTCCTTCGGGGTCGAAGAACACCGGCGCGCAGACATCGCACAGCGTGTCGATGCCGCGCAGCCGGTCCACCAGCCGCACCCGGTCGCCATGGCGCGCGCGCCCGTCCTCCAGCAGGCCCAGCCCCAGCCAGCCCAGCGCGGGGGACGGCCCGACCGAGGTGACGTAGCCGCGCGAATGCGGCCGGGTCAGCGGCGCGCCGGCATCGAACAGATGCGCGCCCGCGGTGATGCGCTGATCGCGCACGACCGGGCGCAGGCCCACCAGCTGCGCGCGCTCGGGACCGTTCAGGCCGGGGCGCTGGCTCGCGGCCTTGCCGATGCAGTCCTTTTTCGCGCTGACCATGCCCCCCAGCCCGAGGTCGAACGCGGTGGTGCGGCCGTGCAGCTCGGCGTGGGTCAGGAACCCCTTCTCGATCCGCAGGACGTTGAGCGCTTCCATCCCGTAGGCCCCGCCGCCCAGCGATTCCGCCCGCGCCACCAGATCGCGGAACAGCGCCGCGCCGAAGCGCGCCGGGACCGCGACCTCGTAGCCCTGCTCGCCCGAGAAGGAGATGCGGAACAGCCGCGCACGCACCCCCATGACGCCGACCGTGGCGCAGGACATGAACGGAAACTCGCCCAGCGGGGCGTCCAGGATTCCGTCCAGCAGGCGCCGCGCCCGGGGCCCGGCGATGGCGACCTGCGCCCAGGCGTCGGTGACCGAGGTGAAGCGCGTGCGCAGCCGGGGGCGATAGGCCTGCTGCACGAACTCCAGATGGCGCATCACCGCGCCCGCGGCGACGGTGGTGGTGGTCACCAGCCAGCGGTCGTCGCCCAGCCGCGCCACGGTGCCGTCGTCCATGACATGGCCGTCCTCGCGCAGCATCAGCCCGTAGCGGACCCGCCCCGGCGCCAGGGTGGAGACCCTGTTGGCATAGACGAAATCGAGAAACGCGCCGGTGTCCGGCCCGCGCAGCTCGATCTTGCCGAGGGTGGAGACATCGGCCACGCCCACCGCGCCGCGCACATAGCCCACCTCGCGGGTGCAGGCGGGCAACCAGCCGTCCTCGTCCGGGGCGGGGAAGTAACCGGGGCGGTACCACAGGCCGGATTCGACCATCGGCGCGAACCGCGCGACCGCCGCGTCATGCGAGGGGGTGAATCGTTGCGGCATGAACCCCTTGCCACGCGCGCCCGCGCCCATGGCGGCGATGGAGACCGGCTGGAACGGTGGGCGGAAGGTGGTGGTGCCGGTCTCGGGGATGGTGCGGCCGGTGGCATCGGCCAGTACCGCGAGCGCGGCCACGTTGGAGGACCGCCCCTGGTCCGGCGCCATGCCCTGGGTGGTGTAGCGCTTCATGTGCTCGACCGACGAGAACCCCTCCTGCGCGGCCTGGCGGACGTCCTTGGTGGTGACGTCGTTGGCGAAGTCGAGCCAGGCGCGGCCGGGGGCGTCCACCTGCCAGAAGGCGGTCTGGGCGGGGGCGGCGCCGCTGGCCTCGGGCAGGG
>NZ_NHSD01000038.1 GCF_016653255.1 Rhodobaculum claviforme | reverse complement strand
CCCTGCCCCCGTCACACCCCGTAGTGCCCGCGCGCCACATCCCCCAGCCCCACGGCGTCCAGCGCCGACAACGGCGCCAGGAACGTCACCTGGATCACGCCGGGGGCGCGGCCGATCTCGATCGCGCCGTTGATGGTGGCGCGGTTGCGCACCTCGGCCACGGTCATGCCCAGCAGGGTGGCAGCCCGCTCCAACCCGTTGGTGATCGCATCGTTGAGGTTCGCCGCCGTCCCGATGACCGAGATCGGCGCGGTCTCCTCCAGCCTTGCCACGCCCCACTGCGCGGCCAGCCGCCCGGCCTTGGCGCGCTCCTCGGCCGAGAAGGGCCGCGCCAGCGGCGGCAGGTCGTCGAGGCGCGGAAACAGCACCGGCCCGTCGATGGGCCAGCCCTTCTTGACCGACACCTGCAGCGTGACCGAGCCCGACACATCCATCGTATGGCCCGCGATCTCGCCGTCGCCCTGGGCCGCGTGCATGTCGCCCATGTAGACGCCCGCGCCGCGCACCTTGACCGGCGCCACCAGGATCGCGCCCGCGCGCACCGCGTCGATGTCCATGTGGCCGTCGGTCTTGTGCTCGGCCAGTTGTTCGGCCGTCAGGGCATAGTCATGCGGCGCGCCCACCAGAAACGCGCCGAAGTCGCCGGCGTTGTGGCTGTCGGGCATCGGCATCGACGGGCAGGTCCCCAGCTGCCCCAGGAACGGGCGCATCCGCACGATCGCCCCCGGCATGTCCGACGGCGCATAATTCAGGATGGAGTGCTGGCGCGAGGCATCCGGCAGCGCCGCGTAGTGATCGGCATCGCGCGCGATCCGCTCTGCGGCGTCGGCCGGCAGGGTGATGCCCACCGCGCCGCTGTCATCGAACGTCACGGTGTAGCCGTGCACGATGGCGAACGGCGTGACCGGGTTGCCGCAGACATCGCAGACGACCGCGTTCGCGCCGATCCCTTCGACATGCGTCTCGGGCCAGACGGTGTCGCAGGTGGGGCAGCGCGCGGCCACATAGGGATCGCCCAGGCAGAACCCTTCGGGCGAGCTGTCGTGCCCCGAGGCAGTGGCGCTGGAGGTCACAGTGATGTCGCGGATGCGGATGATGACCGCGTCGCCGGGCTCGGCGCCATCGACGTATACCGGCTGCGTGACCTCGTGGCCGCCGCGCAGGCGGGGCGTGATCATGGGGCCCCAGCAGCCCGGCGCGGTGTTGGCGATGATGGTGCCGCCATCCTCCAGCGGGCCCAGCATGGGCGCGGCCGGGTCCAGCAGGCTGTTGGTGAAGCCCTGGACGACGACGCTGCGTCCGGGCCGGTCGGTGTGGCTGCCATCGGGCATGGCGCGTTCCCCCTGCGTTGAAGTGACACGGTCTTCAGTCTAGCCGCCCACGGAGGGGCGACAAGACGCGGCCGGGGCTGGACGCGGCGCCGGTCTTTTCCTATCTTGTTGGTCAGGTATTCAGCGAGGACCCCATGATGCGCACCGCCACCCCGGCCGAAGGCGAGCCGCTGATCCGCCCCTCCACGACCGAACATCCCCTTTATGCATCGGTGGTGGAGGCGTGCCGCAGCGTCTACGACCCCGAAATCCCCGTGAACATCTTCGACCTCGGGCTGATCTACACCATCGAGATCTCGGACGAGGGCGCGGTGGTCATCGACATGAGCCTGACCGCCCCCGGCTGCCCCGTCGCCGGCGAGATGCCCGGCTGGGTCGCCGACGCGGTCGAGCCGCTGGAGGGCGTCCGCCAGGTCGACGTCAACATGGTCTGGGAGCCCCCCTGGGGCATGGACCGCATGAGCGACGAGGCGAAACTGGAATTGGGATTCATGTGATGTTCGGCATTCCCGGCAAGGCAGCGGTGACCCTGACGCCCCGCGCGGCGTCCCGCATCGCCCGGCTGATGGCGCGCGACGGCACCGCCGGCCTGCGCATCGGCGTCAAGAAGGGCGGATGCGCGGGCATGGAATACACCATGGACTACGCGGTGGAGGCGCATCCCCACGATGTCGTCGTGGAACAGGACGGCGCGCGGGTGCTGATCGCCCCCATGGCGCAGATGTTCCTGATCGGCACCGAGATCGACTTCGAGACCGGCGTTCTGGAATCCGGCTTCCGCTTCAACAACCCCAACGTCGCCGAGGCCTGCGGTTGCGGCGAGTCCGTCAAGTTCCACGACGCCGCCGCCGCTGACCCCGACACCGGCGCGGACGGCGTGCCGCTGGGCCTGCGCGCACCCGCCCGCTGAGGCACCGCACGGCCGCGGTGGTGCCGTGCCCATGCCTGCCCCGCGCCTTGGGCGCCCGTACCCCATGACACCGGCGGCACGCCGCCTCTTATCGCTTTGACGCGCCATGGCTGCCGGGCCTAGAGTGCAGCCGGACCAACAAATGACGGGGGATCGCATGCGCCGCAAACTGGCCGCTGGAAACTGGAAGATGCACGGGCTGGCCGCCGACCTGGCCGAGGCCGAGGCGCTGTCCAAGGCCCATCCCGCCCCGCGCTGCGAGGTGCTGATCTGCCCGCCCGCCACGTTGCTTGCGCGTCTGGCCGACACGCTGTCGGGCGGCACCGTCGCGGTGGGCGGCCAGGACTGCCACACGGCCGCCAAGGGCGCGCACACCGGCGATGTCTCGGCCGTGATGCTGGCCGATGCGGGCGCTACCCATGTCATCGTCGGCCACTCCGAGCGCCGCGCCGACCACGCGGAAACCGACGCTGCCATCGCCGCCAAGGCCGCGAGCGCCCATGCCGCCGGCCTGACCGCCATCATCTGCCTGGGCGAGACCGAGGCCCAGCGCGACGCGGGCGAGACACTGGCCGTGGTGGCGGCCCAACTCGCAGGCTCGCTGCCCGAGGGCGCCACCGCCGCCAACACCGTGATCGCCTATGAACCCGTCTGGGCCATCGGCACCGGCCGCACCCCCACAATCGACCAGATCGCCGAGGTCCACACCGCCCTGCGCACCCACCTGCGCAGCGCGCTGCCGGCCGAGGGCGACGGCATCCGCCTGCTCTACGGCGGCTCGGTCAAGCCCGCCAACGCCGCCGAGATCTTCGCCGTGGCGGATGTGGACGGCGCGCTGGTGGGCGGGGCCTCGCTCAAGGCCGCGGACTTCGGCGCCATCATCGCGGCACTCGACGCCGCACCCTGACGGCGGGCGGCACCGCCAGCCCCCTGCGCGTCCCGCCCGGCGCAGGCTTGCGCGGCCGGTCCCGGC
>NZ_NHSD01000037.1 GCF_016653255.1 Rhodobaculum claviforme | reverse complement strand
CCCCACACCCTCGACCTGCGTCGCCCACCCGGCCTGTGACGTCCCCGCCGATGACGTCGCTCCCACCCGATCCCGCGCTGCACGCGCTGCTGGCGGGTTACGCCCCGACCCCGGGCGTGGCCGACGAGATGATGGCCGCCGCCCCGCGCCCGGCGTGGGGGCCGTTCCTGCGCCACCTGGCCGCCATGACGCCGTCCGACCGCGATGCCGCCCGGTCGCGGGCCGAGCAGTATCTGCGTGACGCGGGGGTGTTCTATCGCCTCTACGCCGACACCGGCGCGGTGGAGCGGGACTGGCCCCTCAGCCCGGTGCCGGTGCTGATCGACCGCGACGAATGGGACGGCGTCGCGGCCGGGCTGATCCAGCGGGCCGAGCTGCTGGAGGCGGTGGTGGCGGACCTCTATGGCCCCGCGCGGCTGGTGACGGGGGGGCATCTGCCGGCGGGGTTGATCGCGGCCAACCCCGAATGGTTGCGCCCGATGGTGGGGGTGCGCCCGGTGGGGGGCCATTTCCTGCACCTGCTGGCGTTCGAGATCGGCCGCGGTCCCGATGGCCGCTGGCTGGTGCTGGGGGATCGCACGCAGGCGCCCTCGGGGATCGGCTTTGCGCTGGAGACGCGCATGGCCACCGCGCGCGCCTATCCCGGCTTTTACCCCACCGCCCCGGTGCAGCGCCTCGCGGGGTTCCTGTCGGACCTGCGCGCGGCGCTGGAGGGGGTGCGCATCACGCCCGACGGCGGCGTGGCGCTGCTGACCCCGGGGCCGATGAACGACACCTATTACGAGCATGCCTATATCGCCCGCCACCTCGGCATTGCCCTGCTGGAGGGCGAGGACATGGCCGTGCGCGACGGCGCCCTGACGATGCGCACCGTCGCCGGACCGCGCCCGGTGGAGGTGCTGTGGCGCCGCCTGGACGCCGCCTTCGCCGATCCGCTGGAGCTGGATCCGGGGTCGAGGCTGGGCACGCCGGGGCTGATGGAGGCGGTGCGCGCGGGCCGGGTGGCGATGGTCAACGCGCTGGGCTCGGGCGTGCTGGAGGCGCGCGCGCTGATGGCGTTCCTGCCGCGCCTCGCGCAGGTGCTGCTGTCCGAGGACCTGCGCCTTCCGAACATCGCCACCTGGTGGTGCGGCACCGCGCCCGAGGCCGCCCATGTCGCGGCCCACGCCGAGGACCTGCACATCGGCCCGGCCCAGGCCACCTGCCTGCCGTTCGACAGCGCCGCCCGCAGCGCTCAGCCGCAGGGCCTCGACGTTGCGGCATGGCTGGGGCGCGACGGCGCCGGGCTGGCCGCGCAGGAGCGGGTCACGATCTCCACCACCCCGGCGCCGGAGGGCGATGTTCTGGTGCCGCGCCCCATGAGCCTGCGCGCCTTTGCGCTGCGGACCCCGCAGGGCTGGCGGGTGATGCCGGGGGGATTTGCCCGCATCGGCCGGGCGGGCGATCCCACCGCCATCGCGCTTCAGCGCGGCGGCGCGGTGGCGGATGTGTGGATCACCGGCGGCGCGGCCGAGCGTCCCGCGCCGTTGCCGGGTGGCGCGCCCGCAAGCAGGCCCGTGCGCACGGTCACCGCCCTGCCTGCGCGCGCGGCCGACAACCTGTTCTGGCTCGGCCGCTATGTGGAGCGCGCCGAGCACGACCTGCGCCTGCTGCGCGGCTGGCATCTGCGGCTGGCCGAAGGCGGCGCCACGCCGGGTCCGCTGCTGGCAGCGCTGGGCGACCACCTGCGCATGCGTGACTGCGATCCCGATGCGTCGCTGGCGCAGGTCCTGGCCGGTCCGGTCGCGGCGGCACGGGGCTGCGCGGCCAAGCTGCGGGATCGGTTTTCGACCGACGGCTGGGTCGCGCTGGAGGGGGCGGCGCGCGCCGTGGCCGATCTCGACCCCGCACCGGGCGATGATGCGGCGCGGGCGCTGGCGGGGGTGCTGGCGCGCCTGGCGGGCTTCACCGGGCTGGTGCACGACAACATGCTGCGCGAGACGGGCTGGCGATTCCTGACGCTTGGCCGCGCGCTGGAACGCGCCGATGCCATCGCGTGGACGCTGGCCGAATTCGCCGATCCCGCAGCCCCCGAAGGCAGCCTCGATCTGGCGGTGGAGGTGGGCGACAGCGTGCTGACCCACCGGCGGCGCCATGGCTCGGCGATCGACCGGGACTCGGTGGTGGATCTGCTGGCGCTGGAGGGGGGCAATCCGCGCGCGGTGCTGTTCCAGCTGGCCACGCTGTGCGCGCAGATCGACGCGCTGCCCGCGGCACAGGAGATCCCGCCCGGGCGCCCCGGGCCGGCCGCGCGGGCCGCGTTGCGGCTGCACACCCGCATCGCCACCGCCGAGCCCTGCGCCCTCGACGCCGCCGGTCTGGCCCGCCTGCGCACCGATCTGGCCGCCCTGTCGGAGCGGATTTCCGAGGGGTGGTTCGTGTGATGCGCTACGCGGTGACGGCGGAATTCCGATATGACTATGCCGCGCCGGTGGTGTCCGGGCGCACGCTGCTGCGGCTGGCGCCGGCCGGGCAGGGGTCCGCGCAGCGCTGCCTCGTGGCGCGGCTGGACGCCGATCCCCCCCCGGCCGAGCGCACCGAGCGGCGCGATTTCTTCGGCAACGCCGTGACCGGCATGGCCTTTCGCACCGCCGGGCGCAGCGCGGTGTTCCGGCTGTCGGCGCAGGTGGAGCGCCGCGCGCCCGCGCCGCTGGCCGACCTGTCGCCGCCGCTGGCACGCCTGGGAGCCGAGGTCGCCTCGGTCGCCGCCCTCGGGCCGCTGGCGCCGCACCACTTCCTCGGGCCGTCGCCGCGGGTGCGCGACGATCCCGCCTTTGCCCGCTTTGCGCACGAGACCCTGGCGCGCGAGGTGTCCGTGCTCGCGGGCCTGCGCGCGCTGGGCGCCCGCCTGCACGCCGAGATGCGCTTCGACCCCGCCGCGACCACGGTCGAAACCGACCCCGCCCATGCGCTGGCCGCCCGCCATGGCGTCTGCCAGGACTTCAGCCATGTGCTGATCGGCGCGCTCCGGGCGGTGGGGGTGCCGGCGGGGTATGTGTCGGGGTATCTGCGCACCGATCCGCCGCCGGGGGGCGTGCGGCTGACCGGGGCGGAT
>NZ_NHSD01000036.1 GCF_016653255.1 Rhodobaculum claviforme | reverse complement strand
CATCGAGGCCGCGCCCGCGCCCGCCGCCCGCCGTCCACGCCCGGCCCAGGCGGGCCAGCCCCCTCTCGGCCAGCCAGAACGCCGCAACCGCGCCCGCCACGAGCGCGCCGAGCAGCACAGCGCCTGCGGCGGCGGCAAAGCGGCGGTCGAGGTCGGGGTGCGTCATCCACGTCAGGATCTGCACCGCCAGCGTCGGCGGGCGCGTCGGCCCCAGGATCAGCGCCATGTCCACGACCGACAACGAATACGCCAGCACCGCAAGCACCGGCAGGCGCAGCTGCGGCCAGACCCGCGGCAGCACCACCTTCAACCACCCCGCCACACGGCCATAGCCCAGCGTCTGCGCCACCCGCGCGCTGCGCAGGCTGTCGGCCTGCCCCAGCGCCGCCAGCGTCATCAGCAGCAGGAACGGCACCTCCTTGACCACCAGCCCCGCGATCAGCGCCAGCCCCCAGGGGTCGTTCACCGTCAGCCAGTCGGGCGGCCGCTCCCACCCCGTCAGGGCGGGTGAGAGCACCCGCGCGATCCACCCCGACGGCGCGATCAGGAACGCAAGCCCGAAGGCCGCCGCCGCATGCGGCACCGACAGCAGCGGCGACAGCAACCGCACCACCGCGGCAAAGCTGCGCGTGCCCTGCCAGCCCGCCACGAACACCACCACCACCCCCAGCGAGATCGCGGTGGAGGCCAGCCCCGTCACCAGCGTTACGCGCACCGACGCCCCCAGCCCCGGCCACGCCGCCAGATCCCGCCAGGGTGCAAGGCTCACCTCCGTTCCGCCCAGCGCCGGCATCCAGCCCAGCGCGGGCGCCAGCACGCCCGCCAGCCCCGCCAGCACCGGCCCGGCCAGCAGCACCAGCGTCAGCGCCGGAAAGACACCGACCGCGCCGGAGCGCGGCCAGCGGCGCGCGGTCCTCACTCGGCCACGCCGAAGCGGGCGACCCAGTCGGCGGCGATGCGGGTCTCCCAGCTCGGATGGGGCTCCAGCTGGGCCTGGCCCATGTCCTCGGGCGCCAGCGTCGCGGGCCCGAGGTCGAGTGCGTCGAACGCCGCGCGCCCTGAGGCGTCGAGCAGGTGCATCCCCAGCACGGTCTGGAACCCCAGCACCTCCGGGTCCTGCGCGCGCGCCTGCACGGCCGGATCCAGGATCAGGTTCGCCAGCACCAGCGCGCCCGCCGCCGACCCCGCGTTGAACGGAATCGCCAGAAAGCTCGCGTTGCCCAGCGTGCCGCCCTCCAGCACGAAGGTGCGCGCGGTGGCGGGCAGCTCGAAGTCCGCGATGGCGGCGGAGACGCGGCCGGGGTTGTAGGAAAACCCGATGTCGATCTCGCCATCGGCCAGCAGCTGCCCCAGCGCGGGTTCGTTGGCCGGATAGGCGCGCCCGGCCCGCCACAGATGCGGGGTGATGCGGTCCAGATACGCCCACAGCGGCGCGGTGACGGCGTCGTAGTCGGCATCCTCCACCGGGCGCTGCAGGACCTCCGGGTCCCCGGTCAGGTCGACCAGCACCTGCTTGAGGAAACTGGTGCCCCGGAAATCGGGCGGCTGGGGATAGGTGAAGCGGCCCGGGTTGGCCTCGATCCAGTCACCCAGGGCCGCGATCGTGCGGGGCGGCTCGGGGACCGCGGCGCTGTCGTATTCGAACACCTTCTGGAACATCGCCCAGGGGGCGCCGAAGCCCTCGACCGGGATGGTGTAATCCACCAGCACCGCCGGGTTGGCGTCGACGTCCACCAGCGGCCAGTTCGGCAGCGCCTCGGCGAAGGGGCCGAACAGGAAGCCGCGCTCCTTGAGGGTCACGAAATTGGCGCCGTTGATCCAGATGGCATCGACGGCGCCGCCTTCGGTCCGGCCCGCCGCCGCCTCGGCGAGGACGCGGCTGACGGCGTCGGCGGTGTCCGACAGCTTCACATGCACGAGGCGCACGCCGTGGCGGGCCTCCAGTTCCCGACCCACCCAGGCGATGAAGTCGTTGATGCGCGGATCACCCGCCCAGGCGTGCCAGTGCACCGTCTGGCCCCGCGCGGCCTCCAGCACGCCGGGCCAGTCGCGCGGATCGGGGTCCGCGGCGGCCGGGGCGGCCAGCGCCAGCATCAGCGAAAGGGCGGCGGGGATGCGGGACATGGCGCGCTCCGGCGTTGATGGACGGGCCTGCGACATAACCCGGGGCGGGGCGGGTGCACCACCCGCCCGTGCGGTGGTCGCGCGCGGTTGTGACTGATGATCGTGACAGGCGGTTGTGACAGGCGGTCGTGCCACGCGGTCGGCGTGCGCGGTCGTGAAACGTGGTCGTGATGCCGCGGCGCGCCCCCGGGGGCAGGCGTCAGGGGGCCGCGCCTTCGCCCAGGCCCGCTTCGGCGGCGCGGACGATCTGCGGGCCGGTACGGCCTGCGCCGGCGGCGGCCACCAGCGCCGCAAACAGCGCCCGCTGGCGCGCGGCATAGAACAGATGCTCGGGGTGCCACTGAACCCCCAGTGCAAAGGGGTTGGCGGTGCGCTCGATGGCCTGGATCATGCCACCTTCGTCGCGTGCGGCGATGCGCAGGCCGGGCGCCAGCCGGTCCACCGCCTGGGTGTGCAGCGCGTTGATGCGCAGCGGCCGGGTGCCTGCCACCTGCGCCAGCAGGGTGCCATCGACCACCCGCACCGTCTTGCGCGGCAGGATGGTGCGAACGAACCGGCTGGCGTGGTGGGTGGCATAGGCGTCCTGGTCCAGCGTCCCTCCGAGGGCGACGTTCAGCATCTGCGCCCCCCGGCAGATCCCCAGAACCGGCTTGCCCGCCGCCAGCGCCGCCAGCACCAGCCGACGTTCCAGTGCGTCGCGGGCCGGGTCCAGCCGGGCCGAGGCCACCAGGCGCCCTTCGTACAGGTCCGGCGAGATGTCATCGCCCCCGCCCACGATCAACCCGTCCACATCGGCGATGTCGGCAGGATGCGCGGTGTCCCAGCGCACGCCGCGCCCGCCCGCCAGCCACAGGTTGAAGGCCACCAGCGGAAAGATCCGCCACCCGGATCGGCGCGACGTCGTCACCCCGATCCGGGGGCGGCGCCGGGGCGATGGCGCGGGGGCTGTGCG
>NZ_NHSD01000035.1 GCF_016653255.1 Rhodobaculum claviforme | reverse complement strand
CCCAACAGCCCCGCCGCCAGCGCCCCCGCCAGCCGACGGTGGCGCCACGCGCGCGAAAAGGAGCCGAGGATCTGCTGCACGCGGGTGCCTTTCAATGGGCCGTTCGATGGGCCGTTCGGACCGGCCGGTGGGCGCCACCCTAGGCACCGTGCCGGGGGATGGCAATCGGTGCGGGCGGGCGCCCGGGGCCGGCCTGACCCGAAGGTGATCGCCCGCGCGCGCGCCCCGCCTCACATGTTGGGATAGTTCGGCCCGTCGCCGCCCTGCGGGGTGACCCAGTGGATGTTCTGGCTGGGGTCCTTGATGTCGCAGGTCTTGCAGTGCACGCAGTTCTGATAGTTGATCACGAAGCGCGGCGCGCGGCCCGCCTCCTGCACCACCTCGTAGACGCCGGCGGGGCAGTAGCGCTGCGCGGGCTCGGCGTATTTCGGCAGGTTGACCTCGATGGGGACCGCCGGGTCCTTCAGCGTCAGATGCGCGGGCTGGCCCTCGGCGTGGTTGGTGAAGCTGTAGGCCACGTTCGTCAGCCGGTCGAAGCTGAGGACCCCGTCGGGCTTGGGATACTCGATGGGCGCGTGCCTGTCGGCCGGTTCGGTCGCCGCGGCATCGGTGGAGTGGTGCTTCAGCGTGCCCAGCGGGTTCCACCCCGTCAGGTTCGCCACCCACATGTCGAAGCCCCCCAGCGTCAGCGAGGCCGCAAGCCCGCGGTGCGACCACAGCGGCTTGATGTTGCGCACCGGCTTGAGGTCGCGGCCCACCGGGCCGTGCTTGAGCTCGTGGTCATAGTCGGCCAGCACGTCGCCTTCGCGGCCCTCTGCCAGCGCCTTCGCCGCGGCCTCGGCCGCCGCGATGCCCGACAGCATGGCGTTGTGGTTGCCCTTGATGCGCGGCACGTTCACGAGGCCCGCCGAACAGCCCAGCAACGCGCCGCCCGCGAACGCCGTCTGCGGGATCGCCTGCCAGCCGCCCTCGCTGACGGCGCGGGCGCCATAGGCGATGCGCTTGCCGCCCTTGAGCAGCTCGGCCACCATCGGGTGGTGCTTGAAGCGCTGGAATTCGCCATAGGGGAACAGGTGCGGGTTGATGTAGTTCAGGTGCACGACCATGCCGACGTACACCTGGTTGTTGTCGATGTGATAGATGAAGCCACCGCCGCCGGCGTTGCGCTCCAGCGGCCAGCCCATGGTGTGGATGACCCGGCCGGGCCGGTGCTTTTCGGGATCGATCTCCCAGATCTCCTTCATGCCCAGGCCGTATTTCTGGGGTCCGGAGTCGCGGCGCAGGTCCAGCCGTTCGATCACCGACTTCGACAGATGCCCGTGCGCACCCTCGGCCAGGAAGACATACTTGCCGTGCAGCTCCATCCCCGGCTCGTAGCCCGGGCCGGGGGTGCCGTCGGGGGTCTTGCCGAACTCGCCGGCGACGACACCCTTGACCCGGTCGCCGTCCCACACGACCTCCGAGCAGGCCATCCCGGCAAAGATCTCCACGCCCAGCGCCTCGGCCTGTTCGCCCATCCAGCGGCAGACATTGGCCATCGACACGACATAGGTGCCGTGGTTGTTCATCAGCGGCGGCGTGATCCAGTTGGGCACCCGCAGCATCCCGGCTTCGCCCAGGATATAGAAGGCGTCCGAGGTCACGGGCACATCCAGCGGCGCGCCCTTGTCCTGCCAGTCGGGGATCAGGCGGTTCAGGCCGACCGGGTCCAGCACAGCGCCCGACAGGATGTGCGCGCCGATCTCGGAGCCCTTCTCCAGCACCACCACCGAGATGTCGGGGTCGATCTGCTTGAGCCGGATCGCCGCGGACAGACCCGCGGGCCCGCCGCCCACGATCACCACGTCGTACTCCATCGCCTCGCGTTCGATCTCGGTCATGGCCGCTCCGAATGGCTGGGGGTGGGGCGCCCGGTTGTCTGAACCGATCCGGACCTGTGCCCACGCAACATCCTGTCGGAGGTAGCCCCCCCGCCGTGCGGGGTCAATCGGTGCCACCCCCGGTGCCGGGCCCCCTGCGGCAATTCGCGTGCCGCCCGGGCTCCGGCGCGGCCGGGCGGCAGACCCCTTGCATTCGGCGTCGCCCTCGCCCAACCTTGGGTCAACGACAGGCAACGGGCCCGGCGCAGGCTGTGGGCTCCAAATGGGTATGTGTGCAGGCGATGGAAAAGATCCCGATGACCCGCGCGGGGTTCACCGCGCTCGATGAAGAACTGCGCGATCTGAAGTCGCAGCAGCGCCCCGCCGTCATCCGCGCCATCGCCGAGGCGCGCGAGCATGGCGATCTGTCGGAGAACGCCGAGTACCACGCCGCGCGCGAAAAGCAGAGCTTCATCGAGGGCCGCATCCGCGAGCTGGAATCGATCATCGGCCGGGCCGAGGTCATCGACCCCGCCACCCTGTCCGGCGCCATCAAGTTCGGTGCCACCGTCACCGTCATCGACGAGGACACCGAGGAAACCCACACCTATACCATCGTCGGCGAGGTCGAGGCGGCGATCGAGCAGGGGCTGCTGAACATCCGCTCGCCGCTGGCCCGCGCCCTGATCGGCAAGGAAGAGGGCGACAGCGTCGAGGTCACCACCCCCCGCGGTGCCCGCAGCTACGAGGTGGTCAGCATCGCCTATCGCTGAGGTCCGGTCCGGCGCCGCCACGCCGCCCCATCGGAAGGACGGGCAATGGACGACCCCACGGCCACGCCGCACGCCCCGCCCCGCTTCGGCGCCGCCGAGGCGGTGGCGACGGCGGTCAGCGTGCTGTGGCTGATCGGCGCGGCGGTGGTGGCGCTGGGCAACGGTGATGCGGATGGCCCGCTGTGGGCGCTCGGGCTGGTGGCCGGGCTGGTGCCGGTGGCGCTGGTGTGGGTGGCGGTCGTGCTGTTGCGCACCGCGCGGTCCCTGCGCGCCGAGGCCGCACGCCTGCATGCCACGCTGGATGCGGTGCGCCAGGCCGGCCAGGCCGGTCGCCAGTCCGAGCCCCGCCCCGCCCCCTCGCCACCGCTGGAGCGGCGCCTCGATGAGCTGATGGCGGCACAGGCGCGGCTGGAGGCCGCGCTGGCCCGCGCGATGCAGCCCGCCGCCGCCCCGGGAGGTTCCGAGGCGCGGGGATTTTCCGAGGCGTCCGCC
>NZ_NHSD01000034.1 GCF_016653255.1 Rhodobaculum claviforme | reverse complement strand
CCGTAGGCCGGTGATTGTGTCTGTCGGGGTGGGGGGCATGGCGGTCTCCGGCAGCGGGCGCTCTGATGCGCGGGGGGCGGTGCTGCCGGGTTGGCCGGTCCGGAGGGGACGTGGCGAACTGGGTCGCGCAGTACCTGACAGAAACACTTGGCATTGTAAAGCCACAGATCCGCCCATGCCTGCCGCAGGATCCCCGCCCCGCAGAACCGCAACGGAACGGCGACAGAAATGCTTGACTGTTTCGGTCGGGTTTCGCTATGGCAGCACCGGACATCGCCACCGCCGCCATGGCACGCCCCGCGCGCCCAGCCCGGCAGCTTCCGGTCACCCGCAATCCGCGGACAGCCAAGGGAGCAGGCGATGAACTTGATGACACGGCAGGCGGCGATGGCCGCAGGGGTGGCGACGGCGGCGCTGATGGCCAGCCCTGCCCCGGCACAGGAGGCGGGCTTCGTGCTGCCCGGCCTGACGGTGTTCGGGGCCGCGCGGGACGCACGCGCGCTGCTGGAGACGCCCAACCCGGTGTCGGTGATCGACAGCGACACGGTGCTGCGCCGCCAGCCCGCCACCTTTGCCGAGATCCTCGGGGCCGAGCCCGGCGTCACCATCGACGGCGGGCCCCGCGGCGTCTCTCAGGAGATCAACATCCGCGGCTTTCGCGACGAACAGGTCGTGTTGCGCATCGATGGCGGGCGGCAGAACTTCAACCTCGCCCATCGCGGCCGGTTCTTTGTCGACCCCGCCATGCTGCGGCAGGTGGAGGTGCTGCGCGGCGGTGCCTCCACGCTGTTCGGATCGGGCGCGATCGGGGGGGTGGTGTTTCTCGAAACCCGGCGGGCCGAGGATTTCCTCGCCCCCGGTCGGACCGTCGGCGGCGAGGTCCGGCTGGGCTTCAACACCCAGGGCCGCGAGAGCCTCGGCAGCCTCGCGCTGGCGGGGCGGTTCGGGGCGGTCGACGCGCTGGTCTTCGGCACGCTGCGCCCGCGCAGCCGCGACCTGCGCGACGGTGCCGGCCAGCCGGTGATCGACAGCGCCATCGACAGCCGCAACCTGATGCTGAAACTGGGGCTGGAACCCGACCCCGATCAGCGTTTCGAATTCAGCCTCAGCCGCTACGATGATCACGGCGTCACGCCGCCCAACACCAATGTGCAGGGCGCGCCCACCGCCAGCGTCAATCGTGACCTCGACCATACGCAGCTCCGCATCGGCTGGCGCTGGGACCCGGCCGACACGCCGCTGATCGACGCCGATGTGCGGATCCACGCCAATCGCACGCGGGTGCGGGAGGCGCGGATCTCCGACGGGCGGCTGGACCGGACCGAATTCGACACGCTGGGCTTCGAGGCGGTGAACCGCTCGGACCTCGACCTCGGGGTGCCGGTGCGGCTGGGCTACGGGATCGAGGTGCTGCGCGACCGCCAGCGCGGGTTGCGCGACGGGGTGCCCCGGCCACAGACCCCGGACGCCGACCAGACCTTCACCGCCGCCTTCCTCCAGGCCGAGATCGACGTGACGCCCGCGCTGACGGTCACGCCGGGCCTGCGCTGGGACCGGTTCGAGACGCGCCCGCTGGCGGATGGCTTCGACGACGCATCCGGCACCGAGCTGTCGCCCAAGCTGGCGCTCAGCTGGCGGCCGCGCGCGGACACGCAGCTTTTTGCCAGTGTTTCGCACTCCTTCCGCGCACCCTCGCTGACCGAGCGCTACCCCTCGGGGGTGCATTTCAGCGCGCCGTGCTTCACCTGCGCGCCGTTCCCGATCCTCATCACCAACGAATTCGCGCCCAACCCGGGGCTGGCGCCCGAGCGCGCCCGCCAGATCGACCTGGGCATCCGGCAGGACCGGGCCGATGTGCGCATGCCCGGCGACCGGCTGATGTGGTCGGCCAATGTGTATTACGCCGATGTGCGCAACTACATCGACCAGCAGGTGGTGTTCCTGACCCCGGGCAGCGCCACGCCGCCGCCCTTTCCCGGCGTGCCGTTCGGCGCCGGATCGGGGACCACCGCGACCGCCAATGTCGATGCCCGCCTCTGGGGGCTGGAGGCCGGGCTCGACTATGACGCCGTGCGCTGGTTCGCCGGCGCCAGCCTGACACTCCCGCGCGGGCGCGGGCGGGCGGGGGCCGGGCCGCTGGGCTCGGTGCCGCAGGATCGGCTTGTGCTGGCCGGCGGCTGGCGCCCGGCCGAGGGGGTGGAGATGGGCGCCCGCGCCACGCTGCTGGCCGCCCGGCGCGCCCGCGACCTGCCGGCCGGCGGGGCGCCCACCGACGGCGCGCAGGTGCTGGACATCTTTGCCAGCTGGCAGCCGGTGTCGGGGCCGCTTGCGGGCGGCACGCTGGTGGCGGGCATCGACAACCTGTTCGACGCCGAATACCGCGTGCATCCCAGCGGCCTCAACAGCCCGGGCCGGACGCTGAAGGTCACCGCAGCATGGCGGTTCTGATGCGGGGCGCGGCGATTGTCCTCGCGCTCTGGCCGGCCGGGGTGGCGGCCGAGGCACCGGCGCTGGAACTTGCCCTCGACCGGGCGCGGGACGTGGCCGAGGGCTGTGCCGCGACCTTCGTGCTCAGCAATCGGGGGTCCGAGGCGCTGGAGGCCCTGTCGCTGGAGGCGGTGATCTTCGACGCCGCCGGCCGGGTGGCGCGGCTGACCCTGTTCGACATGGGCGGCGTGCCGGCCGAGGCCCGCCGGGTGCGCGAGTTCGTCATCCCCGGTGCGGCCTGCGATGGCCTGTCGGCGGTGCTGGTCAACGCCGTCTCCGCCTGCGCGCCCGGGACGGCCGCCGCCTGCGCCACCCCGCCCGCGCTGGTCTCACGCGCCGGTCTGGTGCTGGAATGACCGGGGTCGGTGATCTCGGGCCGGTGCTGGCGGGGCGTCTGGGGGCGGTTCTGGATCTGGGCGGGCCGGTGGTGGCGGTGCTGATGGCGATGTCGGTGCTGGCGGTGGCCATCGTGCTGGCGCGGATCGCAGCCTTCGGGCGGGCGCGTCTGGGTCGGCCGGGGCGCGCAGGCGCCGCGCTGGCCGCAGCCGAGGCGGGCGACA
>NZ_NHSD01000033.1 GCF_016653255.1 Rhodobaculum claviforme | reverse complement strand
TCGGGGGTGGAGCATGGCACCGCGGGCGGGCGACGTGCAAGGCCCCGCGGCCGGGCGCACGCCACCCGGCGGGTGTCACGAAACCGTGCCACGCGGCTGCTAGCGCTGGCGCCAGTCGTCCCAGATCCGAGGTTTTCGCCATGCCCTCCCTGCCGCCGCTGTCGCGCCGCCGGTTCCTCGTCACCGCCGCCGCCGCCGCCGCCGCGCTGTCGCCGGTGCTGAGCTTTCGCGCCGGTGCCCAGGCCGGTCCCGGCACGCTGCTGATGGTTCCCGCCGCCCCCAACCCCGCCGGCACCGCCGAGCGGGTGTTCGTGCTGCACGGCGATCCGCTGTCCGGTCCGATCACCGCCATCGTGACCGAGGACGGCAACCCCGTGCCCGCCCCGGTGCTGGCGGATGGCGAACGGCGGGTGCTGCGGCTGATGCATTTCAACGACCTGCACAACCACATCACCGAAATGCACCCCGCGCGCGGCAACACCCACCGCATGGCGCAGATGGTCCGCCGCGTGTCCGAGGCCCGCGCCGCCGCCGCCGAGGACGAGGTGGTGCTGTTCGTCTCGGGCGGGGACGACCACACCGGCTCGGTCTTTGACGAGCTTCTGGGCTGGGCGCCGGAGGAATTCGTGGCCGACGCGGGCTATCGGGCGGCCTCGGCGGCGGGGGTGGACATCGCGGTTCTGGGCAATCACGAATTCGACCGCGGCGCCGAGATGCTGCGCATCGGCATTGCCGCCGATGCGGCGTTCCCGGTGATCACGGCCAATGTCCACGGCTCGGCGCACCTGGCGCGCGACCGCGATTATGTCGCCGCCGCCGTGCTGGAGGCCAAGGGCCTGCGGGTCGGTTTTCTGGGCCTGACGACGCAGGTGGACACCCGCACCGGACAGCCCGACGACCCCGGCATGGCGGTCGCAAGCCCGGTCGCGGCGGTGCGCAACGTGCTGCCGGCGCTGGCGCAGGTCAGCGACGTGGTGGTGATCCTGTCGCACTGCGGCTTCGGCTCGGGGCAGCACCGCACCGGCAAGGCGGGCGCCGCGCGCCTGATCGGCGAGGGCGATTTCGACATCGCCGAGGCCGCCGGAGCCCTGACGGACCGGCCGGTGGTGCTGATCGGGGGGCATTCCCACACGGCGCTGAACACCGGCGGCCTCGATCCCGACAACGTCATGGACGGCGTTCTGATGACCCAGGCCGAGGCCAACGGCCGCTATCTGGGCGAGATCGCCATGTCGATCCGCGCCGGGGCCGGGCGGCAGGGCTGGTTCACCCATGTCGGGCTGCATCCGATCAAGCGCCGCGACGACCGCGTCGCGCCCGACGACCCCGCCGCCGCCGCGCTGGAGACCGACGCCGACTACGACCACGCCTATGAGGCGGCCCATGTCGCCCCGCTGATCGCCGCGCTGGAGGACCGGCTGGCGCAGACCATCGGCACCGTCGCCCCCGACGCCGACGTCGCGCCCGCGCGGGTGATCGCCGACCGCTACATGCGTGAAACCGCGCTGCTGAACTTCATGAACGATGCGCTGGTGGCGCGGTCGCGGACCTTTCCCGGCGGGCCGGTGGATCTGGCGCTGTTCAACGCCACCGCGATCATCACCGGGCTGGAGGCCGGACCGCTGAGCTTTGGCGACTGGTACGCGGTGATGCCCTATGCCGACCAGGTGCATGTCGCGCGCATGACCGGCGCGCAGATCGGCGCGATGCTGCAATCCAACGCCCACCGCCTCGTGCGCCCCGAGGAGGCGGCGGACCTCGACCTCGGCGGGTTCGTGTCGCGCGGGTTCCTGCACTTCTCGGGCGGGCTGCGGTATCGCATCGTGCCGGGGGCGGATGCGGCCGCCGCGCGGGCCGAGGACATCACGATCCTGGGCGCGCCGCTGGAGGCGGTGCGCACGCGCGTCTTTACCCTTGCGGTCAACAGCTATGTCCAGCTCGGCGCCTTTGCCGAGGCCTGGAACGGCCAGCCCATCGTCGCCGGCGTGGGCGGCGAGATCGCGGGCATGGATCTGCGCGACCTCGACTACAGCCACACCGGGCTTGTCTATCGCAACGAGATCATCGCCCATATCCGCGACCACGGGGGCATCGCGCCCGACACCGGCGCGCGGCTGGACGGACGGCTGGTGGTGGGCTGACGCGCGCCCGCCCTGCGTCCGGCGGCTCTGCGTCCGGCCGGGTCACGCGGCGCGTCAGCGACGGGCCGCGTGGTTCGAGGGGCCGCCGGAGGGAAGGCCGGAGGGCCCGCCGGAGGGAGGGTCAGAGGGCGCGCGGGCCTGCGCCAGCAGGCCCGGCGGCACCTCCTGGCCGTGGCGCGCCATCAGGGCGGCATCGCCCAGCACCTCGGCGGTGGGGCCGTCGGCGCGGATGCGGCCCGCGTCGATCACGATCACCCGCGGGCACAGCTCCAGGATCAGTTGCAGGTCGTGGCTGGCGACGATCAGCGCCTGATCCATGCCCGACAGCACCTCGATCAGGTTGCGGCGGCTGCGCAGGTCCAGCGCCGCCGAGGGTTCGTCCAGCAGCATCAGGCGCGGGCGCATCGCCAGCACGCCCGCGATGCAGGCGCGGCGCTTCTCGCCGCCCGACAGCCGGTGGACGGGGCGTTCGGACAGCCCCTCCAGGCCGCAGACGGCCATCGCCTCGGCCACCCGCGCCTCCAGCGCCGCCCCCGACAGCCCGAGGTTGCGCGGGCCGAAGGCCACGTCCTCGGCCAGGGTGGGACAGAAAAGCTGATCCTCGGCGTGCTGGAACACCAGGCCGATGTCGGCGTGGAACGCCCCCGGCCGCACCGCCCGGCCGCCCAGCCGCACCGACCCCGCCAGCGCCGGCAACACCCCGGCAAGCGTGAGAAACAGGCTGGACTTGCCCGACCCGTTCGGCCCCACCAGCCCGACGCGCGCGCCCGCCTCCAGCGTCAGCGCAAGCTGCGCCAGCACCGGCGGTTGCCCCGGCCAGCCGACGCCCAGCCCCGACACCTCCAGCAGGGGCGCGGGCGGGGGCGCCGGGCGCGGTGCCGGCCCCGATACGGATCCCGATACGGGTCCCGTATCGTGTCCCGGGTGCGGGCCAGAGGTCGGGGCGGGTCCCGGCCCGCTCA
>NZ_NHSD01000032.1 GCF_016653255.1 Rhodobaculum claviforme | reverse complement strand
CCCCCACCCACCGCTCCGAAGCCCCGCATTGCAAGCCCCGTCAGCGCCATGGCCGCACCCATCGCGGTCGGATCGCTGCGGACGGCCGTCGCGTGGCACGCCCCTGCGCCGCGCCGCGGTGCCGCTGGCGGCGCTGGTGTCGCCGCCGGCAACCGGGGTGGTTGCCATGTCGGGGCCGCTGGCGGGGCGGCTTCTGTGCCCTGAGATGCAGGACCACCCCCTGGCCGTCCACGGCACCGGGGCCGCGCGCTGATCCTGGGCCGGATGGAGGACGCCGCCCGCGAGCGGGGCGCCGCCGGACGGCGGGTCCACCGCGCGGGGTGGGTCGCCACCGACGCCGTCATCGGGACCGAGCGTCGGGGCCAGCGCCTGTTCCTGCGGCCGCACGATGGCCGCCGGGTCCCGGTCGGGCGCACCTGTCGCGCCGCGCCGCGGGCCGATGGCTGACAGCCCCCCGCTCCCCGCGCCCCGGGAGCACCCTGATCGACCCGGAGCCCGGTGCGGGTCGATGGGGAAATCCATTCCCGGTCAATCGCTTGCCCGGCCAATCGCTGGAATGGGAATTGCGGAGTCGCGATCCCCCCTGTAAGCCGGTGGGTGTTGCGTCGCTCCGGACGAGAGAGAGCATGATCCATGCAAGCCCAGCAAGCCCCCCTGCGCAAAACCGCCGTTCCAGCCCTTGTCATCGCCGTTCTGGCGGCCCTTGTGGCCGTGTCGGTCTGGCTGGTGACACGCCCCGGGCCGTTGTTGATCCAGGGCGAGGTCACGGCCCCGCGTGTGGATGTCTCGGCGCGCACATCCGGGCGCGTCGCTGAGATCACGTCCGATGTCGGCGGGCGGGTGGAGGCCGGGCAGGTGCTGGCAACACTGTCCAACCCGCAGCTTGTCACGGCCCATGCCGCGGCGTCCTCGGGGCTGGATGTCGCGCGCGCCTCGCAGGCCGCCGCGGGTGCCACCCGGCCCGAGGTCATCCGCGCCCGCGAGGCCGAACTGGCCGCGGCGCAGGCCGACCTGCGGCTGGCCCGCGAACAGGTCGCGCGCGACACCGAGTTGGAACAGCAGGGGCTGCGGCCGCGGGCGGTGATCGAACAGACCGTCCGCAACCTCGACACCGCCGCCCGCCGGGTCGAGGCCGCGGAGGCCCAGCTCGACCTTGCCCGGGCGGGCGCCTCGCCGGAGGAGCGCGCGGTCGCCGCAGCCCAGGTCGCACAGGCCGAAGCCGTGCTGGCCCAGCGCCAGGCCGATCTGGACGAGCTGACCATCTTCGCCCCCTCGGGCGGCGAGATGTCGGCCCGCCTGATCGAACCGGGCGAGAATGTCGGCCCCGGTGCGCCGCTGTTCACGATTGTCGACCTCGACCGGGCCTGGATCACCTTCAACCTGCGCGAGGACCTGCTGTCGGGCCTGCGCGTGGGCGATGCGTTGTCGGTGCATGTGCCCGCGCTCGACCGCGATATCGAGGCCGAGATCACGCTGATCAATGTGCAGGGGCAGTTCGCAAGCTGGCGGGCAACGCGCGCCACGGGCGATTTCGACCTGCGCAGTTTCGAGCTGCGCGCCCGCCCGCGTGCGCCGGTCGAGGGGCTGCGCCCGGGGATGTCGGCGCTGATCTCGCTGGGCAGGTAGCGCATGCTGACGGTGATGGCGCGGGAGTTCCGGCTGATGCTGCGCCGCCCGGCGCTGGCGGGGCTGGTCGTGGTGTTGCCGCTGGTCCTGCTGCTGGTGCTGAGCGGCATCTTTCGCGCGGGCATTCCCACCGGCATGGCGCTGGTGGTGGTCGATCTGGACCGCTCGGAGCTGTCGCGCTCGGTCACCCGGATGCTCGATGCGGCGCCGGAGCTGCGGGTCAGCGGCCAGGCGCACAGCCTGTCGGAGGCGCGCGCGCTGATCGTGTCCGGCGAGGTCCGCGGGGCCGTCTATCTGCCGCAGGGGCTGGAGCGCGACCTGCTGCGCGGCGCGCGCCCCGAGATCGTCACCTTCTATGACAACCAGCACATGAGCGCGGGGTCGATGGTCGCGCGCGGGGCGCGCGACGCCATCGACACGGCAATGGCGGGGGTGCGCCTGTCGATCCGACAGGGCCAGGGCGAAGCCGCGGAACAGGCGCTGGTGCGTCTGCAGCCGATCCCCCTGCAAACGCATGCGCTGTTCAACCCCGCCTTCGACTATGTGCATTTCCTGCTCGCGGCGCTGGTGCCGACGGTGTTGCAGATCATCGCCGCCGCCGCGACCGCCTATGCGATCTCGCTCGATTTCGGGCCGGGGCGCCATCCGCAGGTGCTGGCGCGGATGGCCGGCGGGGTGGTGCCGGCGATGCTTGGCAAGATCCTGCCCTATACGGTGATGTTCCTGCTGATCCTGGGGCTTTCGGACCTCGTGCTTCATGGCTGGCTGGGGGTGCCGCTGCGCGGGTCGCTGCTGCTGATGGCGGCGGGGGCGGCGCTGTTCATCCTGGCGGCACAGCTGATCGGCGCGCTGGCCTTCGTGATGACCCGTGACATGGGCCGCGCGGCCAGCATCATCGCCGTGATCACGGCGCCCGCCTTCGGGTTCATGGGCCTGGGTTTCCCGCGCGAGGCGATGTCGCAGCTGGCGCAGGCGTGGGGGGCGGTGCTGCCGGGCACCTGGTATGTCCAGCTGCGCATCGACCAGTCGCTGCGCGCAACGCCCCTCGAGCTGTCGCTGTGGCCGGTTCTCTGGCTGGGCCTGATCGCCGCGGTGCTGGGGGGGCTGGTGCTGATCCAGCTTCTGCGCCTGCGTGGCCGGATCGGGGTCGGGACATGACCGCCCTCCTCGCGGCCCTGCGCGCAGAGCTGCGCGGCATCTTCGCGGACCGTCAGGTGCGGCTGATCATTCTGGTCGCGCTGGTGATCTATGCCGTCATCTATCCGTTTCCGTATCGGGCCGAGCTGTTGCGCGACGTGCCGGTGGTGGTGGTCGATCTCGACCGCTCCACCACCTCGGCCGAACTGGCGCGGCGCGTGAACGCGTCCGAGGCCGTCGCGCTGATCCATCACGCCCCCGACATGGTGCGGGCGACGCGCCTGGTGCAGGAGCGCCGCGCCTATGGCGTGCTGCTGATCCCCGAGGGGTTCGAGCGCGCCCTGCTGCGCGGCACCCGCAGCCCGGTCGCGCTGTATGCCGATGCCAGCTACTTCCTGATGTATCAACGCGTGATGCAGGGGGCCGCCGTGCCGATCCGGCAGATGGGCGCCGAGGTCGAGGCGGCGCGTCTGATCGCGCAGGGCACCGCGCCCGAGGTCGCGCTGGCGCAGGTCAGCCCCGCAGCCCAGGTCGAGGTCCCCCTGTTCAATCCGGCGGCGGGGTACGCGACCTATGTCCTGCCGGCTGCCTTTGTCCTGATCCTGCAACAGACCATGCTGATGGGGCTTGCCCTGGTGGCCATCCGGCGCAGGCCCGGGTGCGGGCATCCGCTGTGGGTCCTTCTGGGGCGCATGGGGGCGTGGGTGCTGCTTTATGCGGTCTTGCTGCCGCTCTACCTGATCGTGCTGCCCGCGTTCTATGGCCTGCCGAATCTTGGCAGCCCCGCCGGGGTGCTGGTGCTGGGGCTGCCCTTCGTGCTGGCGACGGGTCTGCTGGCGCAATGCATGGCGGCCGTTTTCCGGCGCACCGAGGTGGTGCAGGTCGTGCTTCTGGCCGTGGGGCTTCCGTTCTTCTTTCTGTCGGGCTTCGCCTGGCCGGCCGAGGCGATTCCCCCGCATCTGAACCTGATCGCACAGATCGTGCCCTCGACCCCGGCCATCGACGGCCTGGTGCGCACCAGCCAGATGGGGGCCAGCCTGGCCGAGATCCAGCACAGGCTCTGGCACCTCTGGGCGCTTGCGGGATCGTTCGCGGCGGTTGCGTTCTGGCTGGAGTGGAGGTCCCGGCCCGACGCGGCCCCCGCGCGGCCCTGACGCCCAGCGGCCCGGGCGCGCCTGCGGCATCCGGATGTCAGGGACCTTCCGGGTCCGCAGGGGGCGCAACGCCCCGAGGCCC
>NZ_NHSD01000031.1 GCF_016653255.1 Rhodobaculum claviforme | reverse complement strand
AACCCCCAGCCCCAGCAGCCCCGAGACCAGCAGCACCGCCGACGCCGGCAGCGGGATCACCCCCACGCCGGGGTCGCTGCGCACCAGCATGTCGTCGCCGACGATCTGGTAGTTCATGAAGGCGCCGGTGTCGTCGGTCTCGGTGGAAAACAGCATCCGCAGCCCGGCCTTGCCGAAGCGCTCATAGAACAACAGCTGGAACGCCACCACGGCGTTGCCGTCGGCGTCGAATGCGTGCTGATGCTCCGCAGTGTCAAAGGTATAGACGCAGCACCGCCCGTCCCCGGCGTCGAAGGTGCCGGAGGGGTTGAAGTTCCGCGCCCGCTGCGGGTCGGTCCGGTCGGGATCGAGGGCATAGCTCGGCCCGACCGCCGGGTCGAACCCGAGCCACGACGCATTGCCGTCGTCCGAGCGGATGCGGAACTGATAGACGGTGTCGGGCGACAGCACGAGCGCCCCGGTGAAGCGCCACACCGACTGCCGGATGATCGGCTCCAGCGCGTCCTCGGTCAGGCCGTCGCGCAGGGTGAAGCTGGCGTAGTCGCCCGCGTCCTCGGCGGATCGGCGCAGGAAGTCGAGCATCGTCGTCTCCGGGCCGCTGGAGATGTCATCCGTCGCCCAGGGGTATTTCAGCGCCGTGGAGGTGAAGGTCCCGTCGGGCGGGCGGCTGTCGAAGAACGCCCCGGCCCGGGGCAGGACATTGGCGGCGGTCCGCAGCGCGGAATTGGTCTGCATGCTGGCGCCAAGGGTGTCGATATCACGAAACGCCGGCAGGTCGGCATAGAGGTCCGCGGTCTCATTCCCGAGGAGAAAGGGCAGCTGAAGCCACACCTCGCCCTTCAGCCCGGGGGCGAGGGTCTGGGCGGCGGCGGGCTGTGGCGCGAAGGCGGCGAGACCTGCGGCGCACAGCAGCGCCGTTGCGATCCGGCCCGCCCGCCGGGCGGATGGCCGATGCGCGCGCTCCGGCGCGGCGGTTGCGCGGTCCATATCCGTCATCGAGGCCACCTCCGTCCGGCACGCTGGTCGGCGGCCCCTCTAATGGTCCACACAAATCTGTCAAGGGCGCGGACCGGCCATGCGCGCCACGACGGCCCGACCCGCCCTGCGGCACGGTGAAGCGGTCGCGCCCGCCGGGGTGGCGGCGGGTCCCCCAGCGCAGGCCCGTCAGCGCAGGTCCATCAGTGCGGGCCCATCAGTGCAGGACCCCCCAGCGCAGGCCCGTCAGCGCAGGTCCATCAGTGCAGGACCCGCCCTGCGGCGGCGGTCCCCGCGGCTTCGGCCCGGGCACGCGCCCACAGCGCGCGGGCGGCGGTTTCGGCGCGCGGCCTGCCCGGGATCGCGTGGGTGTGCCGGTGACACGGCCCGGCGTGACCACCCGCCCGCGCCCGTCGGTCGGCCACCCGTGGTGGGGGTGTCACGGCACCGTCCGGGGGCGGGCGCGGTGCAGCAGCCGCCCCGAGGGCGCGGCCCCCGTCAGCGCGCCGTCGCGCATCACCGCGACCCCGCGCAGGAATGTGGCGACGGGCCAGCCGGTGATCTCGAACCCCTCCCACGGGGTGTAGTCGGCGCCGTGGTGCAGGTCGGCCTGGCGGATGGTGCGGCGCGCGCCGGGGTCCCACAGCACGATGTCGGCGTCCGCGCCGACCGCGATCACGCCCTTGGACGTCAGCCCATAGAGCCGCGCGTGATTGCCCGCCGTCAGCGCGGCAAAGCGCTCCAGCGAGATCCGCCCCCCGACCACCCCTTCGGAGAACAGGATCGGCAGGCGGGTCTCGATCCCCGGGATGCCGTTGGGGATGTTGCGAAAGCTGGCGCGCGCGCCGGGGGCGTCCTTGCCCGCCGCGTCGGCGAACCGGAACGGGCAGTGGTCCGAGGAGAACAGCTCGAACTCCCCCCGCTCGATCCCCGCCCAGCAGGCGGCCTGCTCGGCCGCATCGCGCGGCGGCGGCGAGCAGACGTATTTCGCCCCCTCGAAGCCCGAGCGATCCAGATCGTCGGCCGTCAGCGTCAGGTATTGCGGGCAGGTCTCGGCGAACACCCGCGTGCCGCGGGCGCGGGCGCGGCGGATCTCGTCCAGCGCCGCGCCGTTGGAGACATGCACGATCGTCAGCGGCACGCCCGCGATTTCCGCCAGGGTGGTGGCGCGGTGGACGGCCTCGCGCTCCACCGCGACGGGGCGGGTGGTGGCGTGGTGCAGCGGCGCGGTGCGGCCCGTGCGCTCGGCCTCGTCGCGCAGGAATTCGATGGCGTCCTCGTTTTCGGCGTGGACCATGACCATCGCGCCGTGCCGCCGCGCCACCGCCATGACATCCAGGATCTGGCGGTCCGAGAGCGCCAGCCCCGCATAGGTCATGAACACCTTGAAGCTGGTGTGCCCGTCCTCCAGCAGCGCCGGCAGGTCCTGGCCCAGCGTCTGTGCATCGGTGCGGTGCACGATCAGGTGGACGCCGTAATCGGCATGGCAGACACCGTCCGCGCGCGCCAGATACGCGTCCATGGCCGCGCGCAGGGGGGTGTCGCCCTCGGGCAGGCAGAACGGCATGATCGTGGTGGTGCCGCCGCAGATCGCCGCCGCCGAGGCCGAGGCGAAGTCGTCCGCCATCTCGATCCCCGGCCCCGAGGGCTGCGAGATGTGGACATGGCTGTCGATGCCGCCGGGCAGCGCGATCAGCCCCCCGGCCGCGACCACCTGCGCGCCCGACAGGTCGTGGCCCAGCGTGGCGATGCGGCCCGCGCGCACGCCGATGTCCATCTCGGCCACGGTGTCGCCGGTGACGACGCGCGCGCCGCGAATGACCAGATCATGTGCGCCGCTCATGCCGCGTGGCCCCTGGTGATGTCCGGGCCAGCATCCGGCCCAGTATCCGGCCCAGTATCCGGGCGGTTGGTCCCGTGCGTCTGCCCCTGTGTGTCCCCGTGTCCGTCCGCGATGGTCAAGCTGCCCTCCTGCGGCGGATCGCCCGCCCCTTTGCGTTCCGCGGGCCGGTCGGGCCATGGCGGGGGGGCGGGATGCGCCGCGCCCTCGGGGGTGGAGCATGGCA
>NZ_NHSD01000030.1 GCF_016653255.1 Rhodobaculum claviforme | reverse complement strand
ACCCGGCCCGCCCCCCGCACGAGGTCCCGTGCCGCCGCCAGCGCCGCGCACAGATCCGCCGCAAGCGGGCGCATGATCCCGGTGCCGAACACCGCGTCCACAACCAGATCGGTCGGCCCGGTGGCTGTCACCGACGCCGCGTCCAGTCGCCCCACCGGGCCCAGCGCCGCCCACCGGGCCGCCGTGGCGCAGGCGTCGGGCGCGGACGGCCCCGGCGGCGCCAGCGCCAGCACCCGCACCCGCCAGCCGCGCCCCGCCAGCAGCCGGGCCACCGCATAGCCGTCACCGCCGTTGTTGCCCGGCCCGCACAGCACCAGCGCCCGGCCCGGTTCGGGGTGCCCCGCCAGCGCGCGTTCCGCCAGCGCGACCTCCACCAGCGCGGTGGCTGCCCGCTCCATCAGCTCTCTGCCGCTGACGGTGCCGGCGGCGATCGCGGCGCCCTCGATGGCGCGCATTTCGGCGGATGTCGGAAGGATGGGCAGCTCCATCGGGCCTCCTGTTCACAAACCGCCCGTTCCTTGGGCAATGCGCTGCAAGAATGGGCATTCCGCATCGATTTCCCGGCCGCTCCCCGATCCCCGCCGCGCCCCCGATTGTGCCCCCCGGACCGGCATGGTCTGTCCAACCCGGAGGCGGGGACCGCGAGGAGCATCACGACCATGAAGAAGATCGAGGCGATCATCAAACCCTTCAAGCTCGACGAGGTGAAGGAGGCGCTCCAGGACCTTGGCGCGCAGGGCCTCTCGGTGATCGAGGTCAAGGGCTTCGGGCGCCAGAAGGGCCACACCGAGTTGTACCGGGGCGCCGAATACGTCGTGGACTTCCTGCCCAAGGTGAAGGTCGAGGTGGTCCTGCCCGACGACCAGGTCGAGGCCGCGATCGAGGCCATCGTCGCCGCCGCGCGCACCGACAAGATCGGCGACGGCAAGATCTTCGTCACGCCGGTCGAGCAGGCCGTGCGCATCCGCACCGGAGAGACCGGCGACGAGGCGATCTGATCGCACCGCCGATCCCGGGCACGCGACCCCGGATACACCACCCCAGATACAACGAACATCGACCAGAAGGATATCACCGAGATGAGCAAGGAAGCCGTTCTCAAGACCATCGCAGATGAGGACGTCCAGTACGTCGACATCCGTTTCACCGATCCCCGCGGCAAGCTGCAGCACGTCACCGTGATGGCCGATCAGGTCGACGAGGACTTCCTCGAGGAAGGCTTCATGTTCGACGGCTCCTCCATCGCCGGGTTCAAGAGCATCGAGCAGTCGGACATGAAACTGCTGCCCGACACCGAAAGCGCCTACATCGACCCGTTCTACGCGGAAAAGACGCTCTGCCTGCACTGCTCTGTCGCCGAGCCCGATACGGGTGAGCTCTACAGCCGCTGCCCGCGCTCGATCGCGGAAAAGGCCGAGGCGTATCTGAAGGCCACCGGCATCGGCGACACCGCCTTCTTCGGCCCCGAGGCCGAGTTCTTCGTGTTCGATGACGTGCGGTTTTCCGTCGGCATCAACAAGGTGAGCTACCATGTCGACGCCGTCGACGGCTCGTGGAACTCCGACACCGAGTACGAGACCGGCAACCTCGGCTTCCGCGGCGGCGTGAAGGGGGGCTACTTCCCCGTCAACCCGACCGACCACGGCATGGACATGCGCAACGAGATGCTGTCCACCATGAAGCAGATCGGCATGAAGGTGGACAAGCACCACCACGAGGTCGCCTCGTGCCAGCACGAGCTGGGCCTGATCTTCGGCTCGCTGCTCAAGCAGGCCGACGAGCTGCAGAAGTACAAGTACATCATCCACAACGTGGCGCACGCCTATGGCCGCTCGGCCACCTTCATGCCCAAGCCCATCAAGGGCGACAACGGCACCGGCATGCACGTCAACATGTCGATCTGGAAGGACGGCAAGCCGGTCTTCGCGGGCGACAAATACGCCGACCTGAGCCAGGAGGCGCTGTACTTCATCGGCGGCATCCTCAAGCACGCGCGCGCGCTGAACGCCTTCACCAACCCGTCGACCAACAGCTACAAGCGCCTGATCCCGGGCTTCGAGGCGCCGGTGCTGCTGGCGTATTCCGCGCGCAACCGGTCTGCGTCGTTCCGCATTCCGTGGGCCGAAAGCCCCAAGGCCAAGCGCGTCGAGGCCCGCTTCCCCGACCCCTCGGCCAACCCCTACCTGTGCTTTGCCGCGCTGCTGATGGCTGGCCTCGACGGGATCAAGAACAAGATCGACCCCGGTGAGCCCGCCGACAAGGACCTCTACGACCTGCCCCCCGAGGAGCTGGCCGACATCCCCACCGTCTGCGGCTCCCTGCGGGAGGCGCTGGGCGCGCTGGAGGCCGACCATGAGTTCCTTCTGGCCGGTGACGTGTTCACCAAGGACCAGATCGACAGCTACATGGATCTGAAGTGGGAGGAGATCTACAACTACGAGCACACGCCGCACCCGGTGGAATTCCAGATGTATTACGGCTGCTGATCGCAGCCTCTGGACGGCTCGGACCCCGTCGCCCGGTTGGGCGGCGGGGTTTTTCATGGCCGGGCGGGCCGCAGGATGGCCACCCCCAGCAGGCTGTGGGCGGGCGACAGCGCGGTGCCGTCCGGGGCGCATACACCCAGCGGCGCCGGACCCAGCACCGGCAGCAGCCGCAGCACCGCCGCCGCATCCCACAGCCGTTCGCCGCGCCCCCGCAGCGTCCCGCGCAGGACCCTGTGGCCCGGGTGCGCGGCCCCCAGCCCGGCGTGGGCCGCGCGCGCGGCGGCGAACAGCATCTGCTGCGCCAGATCACCCGTCACCTGCGCCCGCAGCGCGTCCCCGCCCAGCGCCGCGCGCAAGGCGGCATCGTCCAGCCCCAGCGTGCACAGCCACACCGCCGCCGTGGCCCCCGCCGCCACCTCCTGCGCCAGCCGGGGCGCGGTCACGCGCACCCCGTCCAGCGTCACGTCGCAGCCGTCGCCTTGCGCCGG
>NZ_NHSD01000029.1 GCF_016653255.1 Rhodobaculum claviforme | reverse complement strand
GGCACGGTGGATCGGGGGTGTGGGCGGCGGGGCGCTGGCGCTGGCGGGGCTGACGTGGGCGTTCTGGCCCGACCCGGTGGCGGTGGACCTGGCCGAAGTGGTCGTGGCCCCGATGCAGGTGACCGTGACGGCCGAAGGCGTCAGCCGCGTGCGCGAGCCCTATCTGGTGACCGCCCCCATCGGCGGGGTGGCCGAGCGCGCGCCGGTCGCGGTGGGCGATGCGGTCACGCGCAACGAGACGGTGGTCGCCCGCATCCAGCCCGCCGACCCGCAGCTTCTGGATGTGCGCGCCCGCGCCGAGGCCGAGGCCGGCACCCGTGAGGCCCGCGCCGCCGTCGCCATGGCCGAAGCGGTCCTCGCCCGTGCCGATGTCGACCTGCGCCACGCCGCGGCGGCGCTGGCCCGCAACCGGGCACTGGCGGCGCGCGGCATCATCCCCCAGCGGATGCTGGAGGACAGCGAGCAGGGCGTGGAGGCCGCCCGCGCGGGTCTGGAGGCGGCGCAGTCGGAACTGCTGATGCGCGGGGCGATGCTGGCGCGCGCCGAGGCCGCGCTGCTGGGCCCCGGCGCGCTGGAGATCGCGCCCAACGGCTGCTGCGCCGAGGTGCGCGCCCCGCACTCCGGCACCGTGCTGTGGCTGGAGGGGGAAAGCGCGCGGCTGGTGGCGCCCGGCGAGGTCCTGATGGGCATCGGTGATCTGTCGGATATGGAGGTGGAGGTGGACCTTCTGTCGACGGATGCGGTGCGCCTGGCACCCGGGGCCGCGGCCGTGATCGAGCGCTGGGGCGGCGAGGGGCTGCTGGAGGCCCGGGTGCGCCGGATCGACCCGCGCGGCTTCACCCGCGTCTCGGCGCTGGGCATCGAGGAGCAGCGCGTGCGCGTGCTCCTCGATCTGCTCAGCCCGCCCGAGGCCCGCCCGAGGCTGGGCGATGCGTTCCGGGTGTTTGCCCGTATGGTGATCTGGGAAACCGAGGCGACGCTCCAGGTGCCCATCGGCGCGCTGATCCGACAGGGGGGCGACTGGGCGGTGTTCCGGCTGCGCGACGGCCGGGCGGAGCTGGTGCGGGTGGAGCTGGGACGGCGCACGCAGGACAGCGCCCAGGTGCTGGCGGGGTTGCAGGCGGGCGACCGGGTGGTGGCGTTCCCCGGTGACCGGATCCGCGACACAACCCGCGTGGTCGCGCGCTGACGCCCTCGGGCCGGCGTGCGGATGGCGGCCCGGGGGGGGGCATCACCGGCCCCCGGTCCGCCGGGCCGCGGACCCGCCGCGAGGGCGCGGCCCGCCCGGTCAGCCCGCCCCGGACGAGGACCGCGGTGACCCCGGCCTGCGGCTAGAGGCCGAGGCGCGCGGCCACGATGTCGTTGACCGCCTGGGGGTTGGCCTTGCCGCCGGTGGCCTTCATCACCTGGCCCACGAACCAGCCGGCCAGCTTGGGGTTCGCGCGGGCCTTTTCCACCTGGGCGGGGTTGGCGGCGATGACCGCGTCCACCGCGGCCTCCAGCGCGCCGGTGTCGGTGACCTGGCGCATGCCGCGATCCTCGACGATGCGCGCGGGGTCGCCGCCTTCGGACCAGAGGATCTCGAACACGTCCTTGGCGATCTTGCCCGAGATCTCGCCCGAGGCGATCAGGTCGATCAGCCCGCCCAGCTGGCCGGCTGAGACGGGGCTGTCGGTGATCGCGAGGGCTTCCTTGTTGAGGCGCCCGAACAGCTCGTTGATGACCCAGTTCGCCGCGGCCTTGCCGTCGCGGCCCGCCGCCACGGCCTCGAAGAAGTCCGCGGCCTCGCGCTCGGCGGTCAGCACATCGGCGTCGTACTCGGTCACGCCGTAGCCTTCGACGAAGCGCGCCTTCTTGGCGTCGGGCAGTTCGGGCAGGGTGGCCGCGATGTCGTCCACCCACGCCTGCTCGATCTCCAGCGGCAGCAGGTCGGGGCAGGGGAAGTAGCGGTAGTCGTGCGCCTCTTCCTTCGACCGCATCGACCGCGTCTCGCCCTTGGTGGGGTCGTAAAGGCGGGTCTCCTGCACGACCTTGCCGCCGTCCTCGACGATGGCGATCTGGCGGCGGGCCTCGTACTCGATGGCGGCCTGGATGAAGCGCATGGAGTTCATGTTCTTGATCTCGCAGCGCGTGCCCAGATGGCCGTGGTCGCCGGTCTCGCGGAAGCGTTCATACGCGCCGGGGCGGCAGATCGAGACGTTGACGTCGGCGCGCAGGTTGCCGTTCTGCATGTTGCCGTCGCAGGTGCCCAGATACCGCAGGATCTGGCGCAGCTTGGTGACATAGGCCGCCGCTTCCTCGGGGCCGCGGATGTCGGGGCGGCTGACGATCTCCATCAGCGCGACGCCCGTGCGGTTGAGGTCCACGAACGACAGCGCCGGGTCCATGTCGTGGATGGACTTGCCCGCGTCCTGTTCCACATGGATGCGCTCGATCCGGACCATGCGGGCCACGCCGGGGGCCAGGTCCACGCGCACCTCGCCCTCGCCCACCAGCGGGTGGTACAGCTGGCTGATCTGATAGCCCTGCGGCAGGTCGGGATAGAAGTAGTTCTTGCGGTCGAACGCGCTGGTCAGGTTGATCGTCGCCCGCAGCCCCAGCCCGGTGCGCACCGCCTGTTCGATGCAGTATTCATTGAGCACTGGCAGCATCCCCGGCATCGCCGCGTCCACGAACGACACGTTGGAGTTCGGTTCCGCGCCGAAGCGGGTGGCGGCGCCGGAAAACAGCTTGGCGGCGGAGGCCACCTGCGCATGCACCTCCATGCCGATCACCAGTTCCCAATCCTCGCGCGCGCCGGCGATGACCTTGGGCGCGGGGGGCGTGAAGGCGAGGTCGAGCATGGGGTCCTCCGGGGGCTGCGGATGGCGTCTGTCTAGGGGAGGGCG
>NZ_NHSD01000028.1 GCF_016653255.1 Rhodobaculum claviforme | reverse complement strand
ACGCGCGCAGCACCGACCCCATGGCCGAGGCCGCCCCGGCCTTTGGCCTTGGCTTGACGGCGGGGCTGGCGGGGCGCGCCGGGGCGGCCTCGGCCATGGGGTCGGTGCTGCGCGCGTGAATGCCATCCTCCAGCGCGCCCGACGGCCCGAGGCGTGCCAGCAGGCCGGGGGCGGCGTCGGCTGCGATCTCCACCTGGGTGGTGGTGTCCTGCACCCGGATGCGGCCGATCTGCGCGCGCTCCAGGTTGCCGGCACGGCACAGCATCGGCAACAGCCAGCGCGCCTCGGCGCGGCGGTCGCGGCCGACCGACAGCTCCAGCCACACCGAGGGGCCGAAGGGCGCGCGGTCCGGGCGCGCGTCGCGGGTGGGCGGCGTGCCCAGCTCCTCGGGCGCCGACAGCCCGGCGCGATACAGCCGCAGACAGGCCGCTGCGATCGCCTCGGGCCCATGGGCGGCCAGCAGCCGTGCGGCAAAGGCGGCCTCGGACTCGGACGGGGGCGCCTGCCACATGTCGTCGGCCATCAGCCGCGCCTCGTCGAGCGCGAGGATCTCCTCGCGGGTGGGGGGGGCGGTCCACTCGGCCTCCACCTTGGCCCATTTCAGCAGGCGCGTGGCCTTGCTCGCCGCGCGTTCCGGCACGATCAGCGCCGAGATCCCCTTGCGCCCGGCCCGCCCGGTGCGCCCGGAGCGGTGCAGCAGCGCCTCGGTGTTGGTGGGCAGATCGGCGTGGATCACCAGATCGAGGTTCGGCAGGTCCAGCCCCCGCGCGGCCACGTCGGTCGCCACGCAGACCCGCGCGCGCCCGTCGCGCATCGCCTGGATGGCGTGGCTGCGCTCGTCCTGGCTGAGCTCGCCCGACAGGCTGACGACCGACAGGCCCCGGTTGCCCAGCCGTGCGGCCAGCCGCGCGACCGCCGCGCGGGTGTTGGCGAACACGATGGCCGTGGGCGCGTCGTGGAATCGCAGCAGGTTGATGATCGCGTGCTCGGCCTCCGCGGCGGCGACGCGCACGGCCTGATAGGCGATGTCGGCGTGCTGGGTGCCGCGCGACAGCGTGGTCACGCGCACCGCGTCGCGCTGGTAGCGCTTGGCAAGCTCCACGATGGCGGGCTGCACGGTGGCCGAGAACATCAGCGTGCGACGCTCGGCGGGCGCCGCGCCCAGCATGAATTCCAGATCCTCGCGGAAGCCGAGGTCGAGCATCTCGTCGGCCTCGTCCAGCACGATGGCGCGCAGATCGGCAAGGTCGAACGCGCCCCGCGTGATGTGGTCGCGCAGGCGCCCCGGCGTGCCCACGACGATGTGGGCGCCCCGCTCCAGCGCGCGGCGTTCCTCGCGCGGGTCCATGCCGCCGATGCACGACACCACCCGGGCGCCGGCCTTGGCAAACAACCACGCCAGTTCGCGCTGCACCTGCAACGCCAGCTCGCGCGTGGGGGCGACCACCAGCGCCAGCGGCGTCGCCGCCGGGCCCAGCCGGGTGTCGGTCCCCATCAGCGTCGGTGCGATGGCCAGGCCAAAGCCCACCGTCTTGCCCGACCCGGTCTGGGCCGAGACCAGCAGGTCGGCGTCCTCCAGCTCGGGCGCGGTCACCGCCAGCTGCACATCGGTCAGCGTGTCATAGCCGCGTTCGGCCAGCGCTTCGGCAAGGGTCGAGATCATGGCCAGACATCCCCGGCAGTCGCGCAACCCCATCGGGTGCGCCAAAAGGGGAACCGCTAGGCCATTGCGCGCCCGATGTCGAGGACCAAGCGGGATGTCCGACGCGGACAGGCGCGCGCTGCCGCGCGCGGGCCGCGACGGGCGACCCCCGCCCAAGGACCGCCCGCGGGGTGTCCCGGTCGCCCGGGAACATGCGCCCGGGAACAGGCGTCCGGGAACTGGCGCACGGGAACAGGCGCACGGGCACGGCGGTGCACCCCGCCGCCGCAACCTGCCGCCGCACCTTGGCACCGCACCCCGCCGCCGCACCCCGCCGCCGCACCCTGCCGCCCACCCCGCCGCCGCACCCGGTCCGGAGGCCCGCGGCCACCCATGGGCCCCCGCGCTGGACATCGGCACCCGTGCTGCCTAGCACTGGGTGCCATGCCGCCAGCCATCCCCCCCGCGCAATGATCCTCAGGTCCGAGACCTCCCGCGTGCTGTCGGCCACGGTTCTGGTGCAGGCGCTCAATACCTGGGCGATGCTGGCCATCGCGGCGATGGCGCCGCTGGTGGCCGAGGGGCTGGCGGTGGCGGCGGTGCTGGTGGGCTACCAGATCTCGGTGATGTATCTGTGCGCGGCGCTGACGTCGGTTCCGGCGGGGGGCTGGGTGGCGCGGCTGGGCCCCACCCGCGTCAGCCAGCTGAGCCTCGTGGCCGGGGCGCTGGGCCTCGGGCTGGCGGCGACCGGCAGCCTGGTGGCGGTGCTGGCGGCGTCGGTGTGCATCGGGGTCGGCTATGGGATGGTGAACCCGGCAAGCTCGTTGCTGCTGTTCGCGCGGACCACGGCGCGGGACCGCAGCCTGGTGTTCTCGATCAAGCAGACGGGCGTGCCGCTGGGGGGCATGCTGGCGGGCCTGGTGACACCGGCGGCGGCGCTGGCGTTCGGCTGGCAGGCCGCGCTGGGGGGGCTGGTGCCGCTGTTGCTGGGGGCGGCGCTGGTGCTGCAACGCCCGCGCCGCGACTGGGACCGGGGCACGGGCACGGGGGCGGGGCCGGCGCCCTCGGCCGCCGAGGGCGCGCGCGAGGTCTGGTGCAACCCGGCGCTGCGCCGGTTGTGCACCGTCAGCTTCCTGTTCGCGGGGGTGCAGGTCTGCCTCGTGGGGTTTCTCGTGGCCTTTGCGATGGCGGACCTCGGCTTCGGGGCGGTGCTGGCGGGGGCGCTGCTGGCGACGGTGCAGGC
>NZ_NHSD01000027.1 GCF_016653255.1 Rhodobaculum claviforme | reverse complement strand
CCCCACTTGGCGGCCCCCATCCGCCGCCCCCGGTTGGCGACCGAGCACCGCGGCGCAGCCATGCCAACGGACGTGTTCACCACCGCGAAACCCGGCGATCCGGGGGGTACAGGCGGTGCGCAGCCGTGGCGCGCCCGCAGGGCCGGTGTGGTCATGCGCTCCAGTCGATGGGGGCCTCTGCGCGCGCGCGCAGCCAGTCGTTGACCCGGCTGAAGGGCCGCGCCCCAAAGAACCCCCGCCGCGCCGACAGCGGCGAGGGGTGCGGCGTCGACAGCACCAGATGGCCCGCCTCCCCCTTGTGGGGGCCGTCGAGATGCGGCGCGGCCACGGCCTGCGCGGGACGGCCCCACAACAGGAAGGCCGTCGGACGGGTGGCGACCCGCGCCAGCACCTGATCGGCCAGCCGCTGCCAGCCAAGCGCCCGGTGGCCGCCCGTCACCCCCACCGGCACGCTGAGGATGGTGTTGAGCAACAGCACCCCCTGTCGCGCCCAGCCGCTCAGATCCCCGTCCGCACGCGCAACGCCCGTGTCGTCGTGCAACTCGCGCAGGATGTTGGCCAGCGAATGCGCCGGACGAACCCCCGGCGGATAGGAGAACGCAAGCCCCGTCGCCCGCCCCGCCGTGGGGTAGGGGTCCTGCCCCAGGATCACCACCCGCACCGCGTCCGGCGGCGTCAGCGCCAGCGCGCGGAACAGGTCGGGCGCGGCGGGCTGCCAGGGGCGGGCCTCGGCCCTCAGGGCAGCGGCGATGTCAGGCCAGCCGGTGCGAAAAAACGCCAGATCCTCCCAGCCCGGCGGCGGGTCGGGCAGGGGCAGCGCCGCGCCTGCGGCTGGGGGGGGTGATGGCATGACGTCCTCCGGCGGTGTCACGGCGCGATACTCCGGGGCGAGGGCGGGGCGCAATGGCGCGGCCCGAGTTCACCGGCCCGGCGGCATCGGCGGCCCCGCCATGGCCGGAGCGGCGTGGGCGTTGACGCCGCTGCCTGCGGTGTGCACCAGCCCTCGGTGCACAGCATTGGCGGCCTGCGCTGGCCACCCGGGTGGGCGCGCGGGGTCTACGAGAGGGACGATCGGCCGGTCGGAACCGGCAGGGTGGGCATGGACGGGCCGGGTGGGCGGCCAAGGCGATGCCTCGGGCCGATGCGGCGCTGTGGGCGCGTGACCCCGCCGCGATGGCCCGCCCGCGCCTCAGCCCGCGCGGGAGATCGCCACCAGACGCGCCAGCCTGTCGCGCGCGGCGCCTGAGTCGATGCTCTCGCGCGCCAGTTCCACGCCCTCGTGCAGCCCGCCGGCCTTGCCTGCGACCACCAGCGCCCCGGCCGCATTCAGCAGAACCGCATCGCGATAGGCCCCGGGCGCCCCGTCCAGAAGGGCCGTCAGGGCTGCGGCGTTGTGCTCCGGCCCGCCACCCAGAAGCGCCTCGAACGGGTGCACGGGCAGGCCCGCGTCCTCGGGATGGAGGTCGAACAGGTGCACCGCGCCGCCCTCCAGCGCTGCCACGCGGCTGGGACCGGCGATCGAGATCTCGTCGGTGCCGTCGGCGCCATGGGCGATCCAGGCGCGCTCGGCGCCCAGCGCGGCCAGCGTCTCGGCCATCGGTCGGATCAGGTGCTCGGAGAACGCCCCCAGCATCAGGCGCCGCACCCCGGCGGGGTTGGTCAGCGGGCCGAGGATGTTGAAGATCGTGCGGGTGCCAAGCTCCGCGCGCACGGGGCCGACGTGGCGCATCGCAGGGTGGTGCATGGGCGCCATCATGAAGCCGATGCCGGCCTCGGCGATGGCGCGCTCGACGATATCGGGGCCGACCATGACCTCGATGCCCAGCGCGCCCAGCGCATCGGCCGCACCGGACTTCGAGCTGAGGTTGCGGTTGCCGTGCTTTGCGACCGGAACGCCCGCACCCGCCACGACAAAGGCCGCGGCGGTGGAGATGTTCAGCGTCCCCTTGCCGTCGCCGCCCGTTCCCACGATGTCCATGGCGCCTTCGGGGGCGCGCACCGGCACACAGCGTGCGCGCATGGCCGCCGCCGCGGCGGCATATTCGTCCACCGTCTCGCCGCGGGTGCGCAGCGCCATCAGGAAGCCGCCCATCTGGGCGGGGGTGGCCTCGCCCTCGAACAGGATGGCAAAGGCGGTTTCCGCCTCCGGGCGGGTCAGGGGGCGCTCGGCGGCGATGGCGATGAGCGGGCGCAGGCCCGCGTCGGGGACGGGGGCGGTCATGCCGTCACCCGCGCGCGGTCGACAAAGTTGCGCAGGAGCGCGTGTCCGTGCTCGGAGGCGATGGATTCGGGGTGGAACTGCACACCCTCGACCGGGGCGGCGCGGTGACGCAGGCCCATGATGGTGCCATCCTCCAGCGCTGCCGTGACCTCCAGCGTGGCGGGCAGGTCGTCGCGCGCCACCACCAGGCTGTGGTAGCGCGTGGCCGAGAACGGCGAGGGCAGCCCGGCAAAGACGCCCGCGCCATGGTGGTGGATCACGCCCGGTTTGCCATGCACGATCTGTGCCGCGCGTGTGACGGTCCCGCCCATCGCCTGGCCGATGGCCTGATGGCCCAGGCAGACGCCCAGCAACGGCGTGCCGGTTTCCACCGCCGCCGCCACCATGGCCAGGCAGATGCCCGCCTCGGACGGCGTGCAGGGGCCTGGCGACAGCACGATGCCGGATGGGCGCATCGCCATCGCCGTCTGCACATCCAGCGCATCGTTGCGGCGCACCGTCACCTCGGCGCCCAGTTCGCCCAGGTAATGGACGAGGTTCCAGGTGAAGCTGTCGTAATTGTCGATGAGCAGGAACATGGGCGGCTCTGGATGATGCCGAGACCGGCGGGGGCGGAGGTCACTTGGCCCGGCGCGGGCGGTGGGGACAAGCC
>NZ_NHSD01000026.1 GCF_016653255.1 Rhodobaculum claviforme | reverse complement strand
CGGCCCCGAGCGCATCGCCCCGGAGTGGTGGCTCGACGACCCCGCCTGGCGATCCGGCGTGCGCGACTACTGGCGGGTGGAGGGCACGGACGGCACCCGGCTCTGGCTGTTCTATGCCCATGGCGGGGCGGTCTCGGGGGGGTGGTTCTGCCACGGGGTCTTCGGCTGATCGCCCCGGAGGCACCCCGCACCCGCCACCTGCCGCGCCCCCCTGGACCAGGGCGCGGCCCCGGACCCCGCTGCGCGACGCGACAGGTCCGACCGCCGCCCCCCGGCGCCGCTGCGCGGGCGCCTCAGACCGTCAGGACCGGCGCCTCGTGGCTCAGGGTCGGGGTGGCGGCCTCGCGCACCAGGAGCGCGGCCACATCAGCGCGCGAGATCAGGCCGTTGCGCCACTGCGCAGGGTCGCGCAGCACCTTGGCGTTGCCGCGCGCGGGGCGGTTGGTCAGGATCGTCGGGCGTACGATCAGCCAGTCGAGGTCGCTGTCGCGGATCATCGCCTCCTGCACGGTCTTGTCGGCATAGGCCCGGCCCAGCAGCAGATCGTGGCCGGTGCGCTCCAGCAGGCTCATGGCGGCGCGGCTGTCGCCCGCACCAAACCCGGTGACGGCGACCAGGCGGCGCACGCCGGCGGCCTGCATCGCCGGCAGCAGCGCCCGGGTGACATCGGTGAACAGGGTGACGGGCCGCAGCGTGCGGGCCAGCGTCGGCGCGGCCCCCACCGCCAGGATCACCGCGTCCACCCCCTCCAGCGCGGTGGCCAGGGCGGCCGCGTCGGTAGCATCGGCGGGGAACGGCTCGAAGCTGTCCGGCGGGGCCTCCACCGAAATCGCCTGCGCGCTGCGGCTCAGCGCGCGGACCCGGTGGCCGGCGGACAGCGCCGCCTCCACCGCGCGCAGCCCGATCCCGCCACTTGCCCCGATGATCAACAGATGCGCCATCTCCACCTCCGGCCATTGTGCACGGGGCAAACTGGCGTGCCCCGGCGGTACGACAAGTCCCGCCCCTCAGGCCACCAGCGCCGGTTCGCGCCGGGCCGGGCAGTGCGGCCGCGGGCAGATCCGGCAACTGGTGCCCACCGGCTGCGGCGCGGTGTCCACGGCCGGGGCGGGCAGGATCAGCATCGCCGCCTCCAGCACCGCCGGCACACCAAACCCCGCCGGCACCACCGGACGGCAGACGGCAAAGGTCTCGAAGCGCTGCGGCAGCCGGCCCGCTGTCTCCACCGTCACGCGCAACGGCTGGTCGGGGCGCGCCAGGGCCTGAAACAGCGGCCACAGCGGACAGGCCGCGCCGAATCGCGGCAACCCGAACCCCGGCACCGGCCGGCGGAAGGTCAGCGTGCCTGACCCGTCACAGATCACCAACCCCACCCGCGGCATCCCCGCGAACCCCGCCGGCAGCGCCGCCAGACGCCGGAACAGCCGCGCGACATCCCCGGCCATCCCCAGCGCCCCGACCAGCGCGGCCGGATCGGGACCATGCACCGCCAGCGCCGCGCGCAACCGCCCCAGCGGCAGCGCGACCGCATCGCCTTGCGCGCGCACCAGATGCGCCCGCGCCAGCGCCCGCGCCGATGCCGACGCCAGCGCCGCCGCCCCCTCCACCAGCGCCTCCACCGCGGCCGGATCGCCGTCCTCCAGTTCCGGCAGGTGCCAGCCGCGCGCATCCAGCCACGCCTCCAGCTCCTCCTGCGGGGCGGCGAGGCCGCTTTCCTCCGGCTCGGCGGTATCAAGGTATCCGACCAGCGCCTGCGCCCCCTCGGCTAGGCGCTGCGAATCGCGCTCCAGGTTGTTCAGGAACCGCGCGCGCCAGTCAGGCGACAGGTCCTCGGTGTCGGCCAGGATCGTGGCGGTGGACCGCAGCGCGGCGGCCACCGACAACAGCTCGTGCAGCGCCGCCGACAGATGCGGGTCATGGGTCATGCGATCCGTCAGCCGCTCCACGCTGCGCTCCAGCGCGGCCAGCCGGCGCGCCTGGCCCGCCGTCAGCGCCGCCCATCCGGGAAAGCGGCCGGCGAACTCCTCGGCCCGGTCGGCCTCGGGGACGGCGGCGGCATCGGCGGGGGTGCCGGCGGCGGCCTCGCGCAGGGTTTCCAGCAGCCCCGCCTCGGCGCCCTCGCGCAGGGACGCCGCCGACACGCCCAGCGCCTCGGCGATGCCCACCAGCAGGCCCCCGCCAACCCGGCGGCGGTTGTGTTCGATCAGGTTGAGGTAGGATGCCGAGATCCCCACCCGCCGCGCCAGCGCCGCCTGCGACAGCCCCAGCACCGTACGCCGGGCGCGGATATGGCTGCCGGTCAGGGCGGTGCGGGGCACGGTGGTCCTCCTGATCGCGCGTGCGATCCCGCCTGAGTGGCAGCTTTTCAGATGCCCGGCAACGGCTTGCGACCGCGCCACGGACCCGCACGGCCCGGCGCCGAGGGTAACGCGCGGCGCCATGTCGCAGCTTTTCAGCCTTGCGACCATCGTGTAAGGACCTGCAACCCCGGTCTCGCCTCCGCACGACCCGGAGGCCGCACGCCAGCATCGAGGAGCGCATGAGCAAAACCCGCAACGACGCCGACGTGGCCTTCATCGAGGCCCTGGCAGAGCTTCTCAACCGCAACGACCTGGCCGAGATCGACGTCAAGCGCGACTATGGCGAAAACGACAGCCTGAAGGTGCGGGTCAGCAAGCAGGCCGCCCCGGCCCCCGTGATCTCGCAGGCTGAGATGATGGCCGGGATCGACAGGTAGCTGTCATTGGCCGAGGCGATCCACCCCGGCTATGGCTTCCTGTCGGAAAACGCCAGCTTCGTGCAGATCGTGGAGGACCACGGGCTGACCTTCATCGGCCCGTCCTCGGCGCACATCCGCATGA
>NZ_NHSD01000025.1 GCF_016653255.1 Rhodobaculum claviforme | reverse complement strand
CCTCGGGTTGGGCGGGGCCTTAGCGCATTGCCGGGCACAAGAAAAGCGTGCCGCGGTGCCGGGATTGGGTCTTGTCGGGCTCGGGCGCCGGGCTTACGCTCCGCGATGACCTCGGGGTGCCCCGCATGCGGGCTGAGACGCCAACCGGCGAACCCGTCGAACCTGATCCGGTTCATGCCGGCGGAGGGAAGGTGCGGCGCGGGTGCGCCCGTCCCCCCCTCCGGCCCCGCCGACCGGCCACACGGAGGGAGCGCGCGATGCGGAACCATGCGATTGCCACGGCGCTGGCGCTGGCGCTGGCGGCGGGCGCCGCGGTCCAGGCCGAGACCCTCACCATCTATACCTATGACAGCTTTGCCGCCGAATGGGGCCCCGGCCCGGCCGTCGTCGCCGGTTTCAAGGCGGTGTGCGGCTGTGATGTGGCGCTGGTGTCCGCCGGTGACGGCGCCGAGCTGCTGGCCCGGCTGCGGCTGGAGGGGGCGCGCAGCCCGGCGGATGTGGTGCTTGGCCTCGATACCAACCTGATGGCGCGGGCGGCCGCGACGGGGCTGTTTGCGCCCCATGGCCTGATGCTGCCCGCGCTGGACCTGCCCATCGCCTGGGACGACGCGCTGTTCGTGCCCTATGACTGGGGCTGGTTCGCATTTGTCCACGACCGCGCATTGCCGAACCCGCCCGACAGCTTCGAGGCGCTGATCGCGTCGGAGCTGTCGATCCTGATCCAGGACCCGCGATCGTCGACCCCCGGGCTGGGGCTGGTGTACTGGATCGAGGCCGCCCACCCCGGCCGCGCCGCCGAGATCTGGGCGGGCCTCGCGCCGCGCATCGTCACCGTCACCGCCGGCTGGTCCGAGGCCTATGGCCTGTTCCTGCAGGGCGAGGCCGACATGGTGCTGAGCTACACCACCTCGCCGGCCTATCACCTGATCGCCGAGGACGACGACACCAAGGTTGCCGCTGCGTTCGCCGAGGGGCACTATCTTCAGGTGGAGGTCGCGGGCATCCCCGCCGCCGCCCCGAACCCCGGTCTGGCGCGCGACTTCCTCGAATTCCTGCTGGGCGCGGAGGTTCAGGCGATCCTGCCCACCACCAACTGGATGTACCCCGCCATCACCCCGACCGAGGGCCTGCCGCAGGGCTTCGAGACGCTGATGATCCCCGACACCACGCTGCATTTCCCGCCCGAGGAGGCCGCGGCCATCCGTGACCGCGCCATCGCCACATGGCGCGATGCGCTGGCGCGCTGAGGGGGGCGCGGCGCTCTGGCTGGGGGCGGCGGTCGCGCTGGGCCTGCTGGCGCTGAACGCAGGCACGCTGGCGGCCGTGCTGTGGCGGGCCGAGGCGCCGGGCCGGCTGGCGGCGGCGGACTGGGCGGCGGTGCGCTTCACGCTGGGCCAGGCGCTGGTGTCGGCGGGGCTGTCGGTGGCGCTGGCGGTGCCGGTGGCGCGCGCGCTGGCGCGGCGGCGGTTTGTCGGGCGCGGGCTGCTGATCACCGCGCTGGGGGCGCCGTTCCTGTTGCCGACGCTGGTGGCGGTGCTGGGGTTGCTTGCGGTGTTCGGGCGGGGCGGCGTGCTGAACGCAGGCCTCGGCCATCTGGGGTTGGGGCCGGTCGGCATCTATGGCCCGCACGGCGTCGTGCTGGCGCATGTGTTCTTCAACCTGCCGCTGGCGACGCGGCTGATCCTGCAGGGCTGGCTGGCGATTCCCGCCGAGCGGTTCCGTCTGGCCGCAGCGCTGGGCTTCATGCCCCGCGACATCGCCCGCCACCTGGAGCGCCCGATGCTGCGCGAGGTCGTGCCCGGGGCCTTCGTCGTGATCTTTCTGATCTGCCTCACCAGCTTTGCCGTGGCGCTGACGCTGGGCGGCGGGCCGCGCGCCACGACGGTGGAGCTTGCGATCTATCAGGCGTTCCGGCTGGAGTTCGACTTGGCGCGCGCGGGCCTGCTGGCGGTGATCCAGTTCGCCCTGTGCGCGGCGGCGGCGGGGCTGGCGTGGGGGGTGGCGCGGCCGTCGGAGTTCGGCGCGGGGCTGGACCGGCCCGTCATGCGGCTGGACGTGGGCGGCTGGCGCCTGCGGGCGGTGGACGGGCTGGCGATCACGCTGGCTGCGGTGTTCCTGCTGGTGCCGCTGGGGATGGTGGTGGCGCGCGGGCTGCCGCATCTGGCGGGGCTGCCGGCGCCGGTGTGGGCGGCCACCGCGCGCTCGCTGGGAGTGGCGCTGGCGTCGACGGCGCTGTGCATGGGGGCCGCGCTCGCGCTCGGGCTGGCGGTGGTGCGCGCGGGGCCGCGGCTGTCAGGCGCGCTGGAGGGGGTGGGGCTGACGGCGCTGGCGGCCTCGCCGCTGGTGATCGGGACGGGGCTGTTCATCGTGCTGTTCCCGCTGGTGCGGCCGGGTGATCTGGCGCTGCCGGTGACGGCGCTGGTGAACGCGGCGATGGCGCTGCCGTTTGCCCTGCGCGCCCTGATCCCCGCCCTGCGCGACATCGAGGCCACGCAGGGCCGCCTGGCCGAGAGCCTCGGGCTGCGGGGCGCCGCGCGGCTGCGGCTGGTGACCTGGCCCCGGCTGCGCCGGCCGATGGGATTTGGCGCGGGGCTGGCGGCGGCGCTGTCGATGGGCGATCTGGGGGTGATCGTGCTGTTCGCCGATCCCGGTGCGGCGACGCTGCCGCTCCAGGTCTATCGGCTGATGGGCGCCTACCGGATGGACGACGCGGCGGGGGCGGCGCTTCTTCTGCTGATGTGCAGCCTTGCGCTGTTCTGGCTGTTTGACCGTGGGGGGCGTCTTGGACGGGGATGAGGGGCTGCGGCTGGACGGGGTGGC
>NZ_NHSD01000024.1 GCF_016653255.1 Rhodobaculum claviforme | reverse complement strand
CCGCCCACCAGCGCCGACAGCACCAGCGCCAGCCCCACCCGACCGACGGTCATCCCCAGCGCGGCCCAGCCACCGGCGCCCGACAGAGTGGCCGCGACCGCCGCGCCGGTCTGCCACGGCGAAGGCAGGATGAAGCCCCCGTAATGCCAATGCGCCAGCTGCCACGCGCCCAGGAACAGTGCGATGCCCAGCAGGGGCGGGCCAAGGCGCAGGGCAGCGCGCGCGGCCAGGATCGGGGCCATCGCGGCCCAGTCCGCCCACCGCACGGGCGCCGCCGTGACCCCTGACCGAGGGGACAACGCGGACGGCGGATCAGAGGGCATAAAGCCCGTCATCCGGCAGTGCGCCCCCGATCAGGCCCGGATCGGCCGCGATCAGCGCCGCGAACAGCGCCTCGACCTCGGGTCGCGCGGCCGTGGCGGATCGCACGGCGATGTGGGCAAAGGGGATCGCCTGCGCCAGCAGCGGCGCCGCGCGGTCGAGAAAGGCAGCCGCATCCAAAGCTGCCGCGGCCGGATCGGCGTTGACCGATGCCGCGGCCTGCGCCAGCGCCCCGGTCAGGGCGGCGGCGAGCCATGGGTGTTCGGCGGCGTAGTCTGCCCGCATCGCCAGCGCGGCCTGCGGCAGCGACGGGCGCAGGCCCGTGATCGCGCCCAGGACATCGCGCATCTGCACGCCCCGGTGCAGGTCCTGCCCGTCGCTGCGCCCGCGCAGCAGCGCCGCGGTGGCCGCGGGTTCGGCCAGCAGCGCCACATCGGCCCGCCCCGCCAGCAGAACCTGCGCCGCCTCCATCTGCGTGGCAGCGGGGATCAGCGTCACGTCCTGCGGCGTCATGCCGTGATGGCCCAGCGCCAGCCGCATCATGTGGCCGGTGAAGTCGTTCACATTGGGCACCACGACCGACCCCGCGCGCAGATCCGGGATCGAACATCCCTCGATCCCGCGCGCGACCAGCCCGCAATGCCCATCGGTCAGCGTGGCGACCAGCCTGATGCCAAAGCCACGATTGTACAGGCTGGCCGCCGCCTGCGTCGGCACGACCGTCACCGGCACCCGCCCCGAGACCAACTCCGCGCGCATCTCGTCGGCCGTGGTCCAGATCGACAGGTCGACCTCATCCGCGAGGTCCGCCAGCAGCCCCCGCGCACGGGCATGGGCCATCAGGATGCCAGGGCCGGAGGCCGGGGTCTGCAGGCGCAGACGCCCGAGGCGCGCGGTCCGGGCGCCCAAGATGGACGGGGCGGCGAGCCCCGCCAACCCAAGGGCCAGCGCGGCACGGCGCGTGATGCGGTTCCGGGGCATGGCGGTGGTGCCTCCAGTCAGGTCAGGCGTGTCGGGACAACGCGGGCGTGGTCCAGCCTGCACCAAACCCTCCCCCGCTGGAAGGTTCAAACATTCATCCGTGCGCATCTGTCGCTGGCGCGGCCACCGGGTGCCGCAATGAGGTGCCACGCCGGACCGACCGCGCCCCCCCTCGCTGGCCCCCACGCAATCCAACCCGGAGGCCTCGGGCGCAACCGACGGGCGCTGGCGAGGGGCGCTGGCGAGGGGCGAGGGGCGCGGCCCCCGCGCTGCGCCGCCCTCCGCCCGGGGCCGCGCCGCATGCGTCGGCCCCATGCCCGCCGGCCCGCTGCCAGGCGGCCGTCGTCCGCTCAGAGCGCCTGCCCGGCCGCCCATCCCGAACTCCACGCCCATTGAAAGTTGTAGCCGCCCAGCCACCCCGTCACGTCGACCAGCTCGCCCACCACATGCAGCCCCGGCACCGCGCGCGCCGCAAAGCTGCGCGCGTCCAGATCCCTCGTGTCGACACCGCCCGCCGTCACCTCGGCGGTGCGCCAGCCTTCGGTCCCGGCCGGCACCAGCTGCCAGTCGTGGACGCTGCGCGAGAGCGTCGCGAACCCCGCCCGGGTCTGGTCGGCCAGCCGCCCCCGCAACGCGGCCCGCGCCACCACGCTGCGCGCCAGCGCCTGCGGCAGGTCCAGCACATTGACCAGATCGCGCCCGCCCAGACCCGCCGCGCGCCCCGCCTCGGCCTCGGCCGCCAGGTCGCGCCCCGGGCACAAATCGACGCGGATCGCACTGCCTGGCGCCCAGTAGCTGGAAATCTGCAGGATCGACGGGCCCGACAGCCCGCGATGGGTGAACAGCAACCCCTCCTGAAACGCGATCCGCTGCCCCGCAACCCCCACCCGGGCGTGGACCGAGAGGCCGGCCAGCGGGCGCATCGCCTCCAGCTGCGCATCGGTGAACACCAGAGGCACGAGCGCCGGCCGGGTCGGCACGACCCGGAGGCCGAACGCCTCGGCCACGCGGTAGCCGAAATCGCTGGCCCCCATCTTCGGGATCGACTTGCCTCCGGTCGCAAGCACCACCGCGGGCGCCGCGAACGCCCCCGCGTCGGTTTCGACCCGGAACCCGCCATCGGCCCCGCGGGTCACCGCCCCCGGGCGGACGCCCAGGCGAAGCTCACCCCCGGCGGCATGCAGGTCGCGCAGCAGCATGTCGACGATCTGCCGCGCCGATCCGTCGCAGAAAAGCTGCCCAAGGGTCTTTTCGTGCCAGCCGATGCCGGCGTGCGTGACCCGGTCGATGAAGTCCTGCTGGGTGTACCGGCTAAGCGCCGATCGCGCAAAGCGGGGGTTTTGCGACAGGAAGCGGTCCGGAGAGATCTGAAGGTTGGTGAAATTGCATCGCCCCCCGCCCGAGATGCGGATCTTCTCGCCCGCCGCGCGGGCATGGTCCAGCACCACCACCCGCCGTCCCCGGCGCGCGGCCTCGATGGCGCACATCAGGCCCGCCGCCCCCGCCCCGAGGATT
>NZ_NHSD01000023.1 GCF_016653255.1 Rhodobaculum claviforme | reverse complement strand
TCGTCTGCGCCCCCTGCACCAGATCCCGCAGCGCCGCCGCCGCGCGCCCGCGCTGCGTCGGCGTGGCCGCCGGGGCGTCCACCTCGGGCGGCAGCGTCGCCATCAGCGTTCGCAGGGTGGGCGACCCGGTGCGGAAGTTGCGCGCGATGTCCAGCGTCGTCGCCGCGTCCGCGCGCCACAGGAGCGGGACATTGGGGTTGCCGCGCATGTCGACGGGAAAGATCGAAAATAACAGGCGAAAGGAATTCAGGTTTTCTGATTCGGCCCGATCCGCCCTTTGCGAAAGGTCCCGGGATTCAACTGCGACGTGAAATGGAACCCCGTGGGACATCCACAGGGCATGGCCACTGTCCGTCGCCGCCGATGCCGACCCCGCCAGCGCAGACGCGACAGCAAGGGCGAGCACCGCGTTTCGCGCCATCCTAGCCATTTGATTGAATCTGATCCCTTGGACACTAGCCAAAGGTTCTAATTTGTATCCCCATCCCATTCAAGCGGACATGGTGCGGACAAAACGGCACGCCCCCCCCCGTCCGGGGTCGGCGCGGGCCGCGCCCTCAGAGCAGCGCTTCGCGCAGATCGCGGGGGGGGTCTGCGGCGCCCTGAAGGTCGATGTCCCGCTCCACATGGTCCAGATGCGCGGCCATCAGCGCCACGGCGCGCGCGGTGTGGCCCGCGGCGATGGCCTCCACCAGGTCGGCATGTTCGTCGGGGCCGCAGTTGGCGACCATCTGCGGCTGGTACACCGCCGTGATCAACGAGGTGCGCGAGATCAGGTCCCGCAGCACCTGTTGCAGGTACCCCGCCCCCGACAGCTCTGCGATCAGCAGGTGGAACGCCCCCGACAGCCGCACGATGGCCGAGCGGTCGCGGGCGGCATGGGCCGCGCGCTCGGCCTCGACATGGGCGCGCAGGCGGGCGATGCCGGGCGCGTCGATGCGCGCGCACAGCCGCTCCACCACCCGCCCCTCGATGGCGCGGCGGGCAAAGAAGACGTCGCGCGCCTCGTCGATGGTCGGCTCGGCCACGCAGGCGCCGCGGTTGGGCACCAGCAGGATCAGCCCGTCGCGCTCCAGCATGGCAAAGGCCTGGCGGATGCGCGCGCGGCTGACCTCGAAGATCTCTGCGAGCTGTTCTTCCTTGAGGCGGGCGCCGGGGCGCAGCCGGCGTTCGGCGATGGCCAGCCAGATGCGTTCGCAGATCGTCTCCACAGTGGCGCTCGGCCGGGGGTCGGGCATGGGGCCTCCGTGGGGTGCTGGGTGTCGCGGCCCCTTGCGATGCTGCGGAACCGGGCAGAAGTCAAGATTTCAGGCACAATCGCACACAGTCTCGACGACATTCCTGTCGACAATCGTGGCATCCCCCCCTAGCCTGTCCCCGAAGCACCCGGAGGACCCAGCGCATGGACGTCGATTTCACCCGCGCCGACGCCGCGGAGCGCTACCGCTGGCTGACCAATTTCGTCGGCCCGCGCCCCATCGCGCTCGTCTCCACCCGCGGGCCGGACGCCATCCACAACGCCGCCCCCATGAGCTTCTTCAACGTCGTCTCGCACGAGCCGCCGCTGCTGGTGCTGGGCATCCAGCCGCGCGAACCGGGCCGGGACAAGGACACCGTGGCCAACATCCGCGCCACCGGCGACTTCACCGTCAACATGGTGGACATGGCGCTGGCGCCGGGGATGCTGCTGTGCGGCCTCGACCCCGGCCCCGGCGTGGACGAGATCGCGCTGGCCGGGCTGACGGCCGTTCCCGGCACCCGGGTCGCGGCCCCGCGCATCGGCGAAAGCCCCTGTGCCTTCGAATGTCGGCTGGAGCGCATCATCGACTATCCCCGGCGCGCGGTGATCCTGGGAGAGGTGGTGCACATGCATGTCCACGACAGCTGCCTGGACGCGGCGGGGCGGTATGTCGACCCCGCCCGCTATCAGCCCGTCGCCCGGCTGCACGCCGACAGCTACATCGCCGCGCGCGACCAGTTCGTGCTGCGCGACCCGCCGCTGGAGGCGCTGATGGCCGGACCCGGAGGACGCCCGTGATGCTGCTGCAACTGGTCAACCCCAACTCCACCGCCGCGATGACCGAGGCGATCGGCCGCCAGGCCCGCCGCGTGGCCAACCCCGGCACCCGCATCCTGGCGCAGTGCCCCCCCGACACGCCCGCCAGCATCGAAGGCCACGCCGACGAGGCGCTGTCGGTCCCCGCCATGCTGGCGCTGATCCGCGAGGGGCGCGCGATGGGGGCGGCCGCCCATGTCGTCGCCTGTTTTGACGACCCCGGCCTGGATGCCGCCCGGGAGGAGGCCACCGCCCCCGTCGTCGGGCTGTGCCATGCGGCGGTCACGGTGGCGATGGCGACCGCGCGGCGGTTTTCGGTGGTCACCACCCTGGGCCGGTCGGTGCCGATCATCGAGGATCTGGTGGACCGCTACGGCGCCGCGCGCCAGTGCCGCCGCGTCCGCGCGGTGGAGTTGCCGGTGCTGGCGCTGGACGAGGACCCCGCCCACGCCGAGGCCCTGCTGGAGGCCGCCATCCGCGCCGCCCGCACCGAGGACGGCGCCGAGGCCGTGGTGCTGGGCTGCGCCGGGATGGCCGACATGGCCGCGCGCCTGGCCATCCGCACCGGCGTGCCGGTCATCGACGGCGTGGCCGCGGCCGTCAAGCTCGCCGAGGCGCTGGCGGCGGGCGGCTTCGCCACCTCCAAGCTGGGCGCCTATGCCGACCCCCGGCCCAAGCGGGGGCGGCCCGCGGCCTGACCCCCCGGGCCGGCCGCAGCCGGGGG
>NZ_NHSD01000022.1 GCF_016653255.1 Rhodobaculum claviforme | reverse complement strand
ATCCCGTCTCAGCTTCTTGCGCAGCACCGCCCGCCCCGAGGCGTCGGCGCCGTGCGCCTGGAACACATTCTTCGCCAGGTCGAGCCCGACCGTGATAATCTCCGACATGACCGCTCCCCTCTGTGGATCTTCGCAAACCCACCTTGGCACATCGATGCCGTCGGGGGGCGGTCACATCATCAGAGCCACTGAACGCCAAAAACGCCGCCGCGCGACATCGATCAGCGACATCGCCTCCTGATCTCATGGCGCGCAGCGCGGCACCCTCAATCCATCGTTGTCGACTCGTCACCAGAGATGTCGCTCGCCAGTCGCTGGAAGTGTCGCGCTACAGGCACTGTGATCCTCGGCCCCGACGGCCGTGCCGGTACCCCTGTCGGCATGGGGGTACATGCCCCGAGGGGCTCAGGGCGGTCACGGGCCGCCCGTCTCTGCCGGGTCCTCGGTGACGACCGTCAGGCCCGACAGGCCCAGCGCCCGGCTGGTGGTCAGCGTCAGCGGACCGTGGGGCAGCTCGACCGTCAGCGGGGCATGGTCTGCTGCGAGCGCGATCGCCGTCCCGCCCAGCCTGAGCTGCGCTGGTGCCTCGTCCGCAGCGGACAGGCCCAGATCGAACAGCAGAGCCTTGGCCGGCGCGCCGAAGCTGCGTTGGCGCCAGACCGGGGGGCCGCCTGGATCGGTGTCGCAGCTGGGCAGCAGCCCGGGCACGTTTGGCGGCCCTTCCAGCAGTCTCGCCGGTCCGCGCCAGCCCGACAGCAGCAGCGCGTGGGGGCGCGCCAGGTCGGCGCCGTCGATGGTGGCGGGCTTGTCGAACGGCACCCAGGCGGCCAGCCCGCCCCCCGCTACCCGGGCGTGATCGGCTTCACCCCGCCCGATGACCGCCTGCGCCTGCGCCAGCGGTGCGCCCGCCAGGGCCCGGGACGTGCCGGCCGCCGCGTTTTCCACCTCGAACGGCACGAGCGCCACGGTCAGCTCGGTGGCCTCTGCGGGTCGCTCGGCCAGCAGAAGCCACACCCCCTCGATGCGCCGGGCGGCCGGGCCGGGGGTGTCTGCCAGCCGGAAGGGTTGCGCCAGCGCCCGGCGCGGCGCCAGCGCGAAAGGCAGGGCGCCCGCCCGCGCGGCGGGATCGCACAGCCCCGCCCGCATCGGGCCCGTGGGACGAACCCTGGCCTTGATCCTCGTGCGGGAGGCAGCCGGATCGGCCCCGACCGGGGCCTCGGGCAACAGCACCGCCGCATCCCAGACGCCCAGCTCCAGCGGATCGGGGCCGGGTCCCTCGCGCCCCTCCAGCCGCCAGCCCTCCGCCCGGCGCCGCCGCCGCCAGGCCATGCGCAGGCGCACCACCGCGTCGGTCTGCGAGGTCAGGCGCAGTGTCAGGGTCCCGTCCCCGTCGAGCGCGTCCCGCAGGTCGGGGACCCAGGCGCCGTCGCCCGGGGCAAGCGTGCCCGAAACCCGGTGCAGCGGCCGGTCGGTGCCATCCGCGACAAGCAGGTTGGCCGGGGTGTTGTCCAGAATCGCCGTGGCCCGGAGTGGGCCGTGGGGCAGCCACCGCAGGACCAGCTTGCCGACCGAGGCTTCGAGGCGCGCCACATACGGCGCGGACCAGACCGGCGGCGACAGGACCGGGACGAAGGATGGTTCCAGGTCGGTGCTCACGGTCAATGTGGTCACCCGCTCCACCAGCAGCCGCCGGATATAGCGTGGCGGCGCGAACGGCACCACGCGTTCGGTCATCTGGACGATCGCCCCGGTGGGCTGGGGCACGCCGAGGGTCCGGTCCTCGCCGGTCAGGGGCAAGGCTACGCGCTCGGCTTCCACGTCGATCCGCAGCGCCAGCCGGTCGAAGCTCCAGCCGGCCAGCTCGGTGACGGTCAGCCGGGCGGGTCGGCCGGCCGCCAGCCGCAACGTCACCCCTTCGGCCAGAGCCGGCAGGGCGGCCGTGGCCTCGCTGGCGGGCGGGGTGGCGAGGCCGGTCTCGGCTGCCACCGCCGCGTCATGCGCATTGGCAATGGTCCTGGAGATGTTGACCGCCTGCACGAGGTCGAGCTCTTTATCGATCCCCTGCAGCCGCTCGAGCTCGTGAAGGAGGTTGCCGATCACGTGTTGGGTCGCCATCGCCTCAGCCCCCGCTGTCGCTGGTGGTGATCTGGCCCAGGGTCACATGACCCAGGGCCGCTGGCGTCAGCAGCGGCAACAGCGGCCGGCCCAGCAGCCGCAGGCGCAGCAGCGCGCCGCCGTCCAGCCCCTGGGGTGGGGTGAACTCGGCTCCGTCCCAGACGCGGTCGGCGGTCAGCGCCGCCAGTTCGGCCGGCAGCAACGCCCCGCGCAACCCAGCGGCCACGAGATCGCGGCGCATCGCAAGCGTGGCCCGCAGCGTGGCCAGTGCCGCCTCCAGCCCCGGCCGGCCCTCGCCCATCGCCGCAAACCGCGCGGCGGCCGCGTCGGGGCCCAGCCGCAGCAGATCGCCCGCCTGACGCACCCCCTCGGCCGCCAGCCGCCGCGCGCCCTCGGCCTCGATGCCGGCAAACAGCGCCAGCGGCAGCCGCTCGGCCGGCGCCGCGATCCCCGCGCCGAAGCTGCGCTCGCCCGCGGTGCCCTCCATCAGCAGCCGCAGGATCGGGCCGCCCTGTGCCGGGTCCGGGCTCAGCGACAGCGCGCCCTCGAAGGTCACGGGCAGGCGCCAGGCCGGACGCCCCGTCCCGGCCGGCGTCACGGCGCCGATCCCCGCCGCCCGCCACCAGGCCCGCAGCCTGCGCCC
>NZ_NHSD01000021.1 GCF_016653255.1 Rhodobaculum claviforme | reverse complement strand
CTTTGGACATACTGTGCCGCCGGGGCGGCCCGTCCCCCGGCCCGCCCCGGCGGCACAGTATGTCCAAAGACCCGCAACTCACCGCTGGACCTGCCCGGCGGGCTTTGCTATGGCACGCCTCGATCCGGCGTAGCTCAGTGGTAGAGCAGTTGACTGTTAATCAATTGGTCGTAGGTTCGAATCCTACCGCCGGAGCCAGAACCTCCTGAACCAGCGAGAGTCCTGCATCTGTCCCCCAGGGGGCATGTGGTGCGGGTTCCGGCCTTGCAGGCCCGCCCCGTCCCGGCACCGGCGCACCATGGTGATCAGGCCCGGCGGATCGCGCGGGCCTTGCACAGGGTTTCATGGCACCCTTTGGACATAAGATCATAAGGTTGAACCCCCGGTGTTTCGCGCGCGAAACACCGGGGCGGGGATGTCAGCGCTCGTGCACCAGGCCCCACTGGTCGGGGGACCGCCACAGCCGCGAGCGCAGCAGTTCGCGCTCGAAGATGAACTCCTTGGGCAGCCGGTCGAAGAAGCGGTCGAACAGGCGCTCGTGCTCATGCGCCTCCTCGGTGCCGGCGTCGCGGTCCACGGTCATCAGCCGGTAGTAGGTCGCGCGCGGGAAATCGAGGCCGTCCCAGGTGATGTCCTCGTAGCGCGGCATCCAGCCCAGCGGGCTTTCCACCGGGGCGGTGCGGCCGTGCACGCGGTCCACCACCCATTTCAGCACACGCATGTTCTCGCCAAACCCCGGCCACAGGAAGCGGCCGTCCTGGTCGCGGCGGAACCAGTTGACCCGGAAGATGCGCGGCGGGTTCGACAGCCGCCGGCCCACGTCCAGCCAGTGGGCGAAATAGTCGGCCATGTTGTAGCCGCAGAACGGCAGCATCGCCATCGGATCGCGGCGCATCGCGGCCTGGCCCACGGCGGCGGCCGTCGCCTCGGAGCCCATGGTGGCGGCGTTGTAGACGCCGTGGCTCCAGTTGAAGGCCTGATAGACCAGCGGGACGTCGCGGCTCATCCGGCCGCCGAACAGGAAGGCCGCGATCGGCACGCCGCGCGGGTTTTCCCAGTCGGGGTCGATGGTGGGGCATTGCGAGGCCGGCGCGGTGAAGCGCGAGTTCGGATGCGCCGCCAGCCGCCCGCAGTCCGGCGTCCAGTCCTGGCCCTTCCAGTCGATCAGGTGATCGGGGGCGGTGTCGGTCATCCCCTCCCACCACACGTCGCCGTCGTCGGTCAGCGCCACGTTGGTGTAGATGCAGTTGGCGTGCAGGGTCGCCATGGCGTTGGGGTTGGTCTTGTCGGAGGTCCCCGGCGCGACGCCGAAGAACCCGGCCTCGGGGTTGATGGCGCGCAGGACCCCCTCGCGGTCGGGCTTCAGCCAGGCGATGTCGTCACCCACGGTGGTGATCTTCCAGCCCTCGAACCCCGCGGGCGGCACCATCATGGCAAAGTTGGTCTTGCCGCAGGCGGACGGAAAGGCGGCGGCGACATAGGTCTTCTCGCCCTCGGGGCTTTCGGCGCCGAGGATCAGCATGTGCTCGGCCAGCCAGCCTTCGTCGCGGGCCATGACGGAGGCGATGCGCAGCGCGAAACACTTCTTGCCCAGCAGCGCGTTGCCGCCATAGCCCGAGCCATAGGACCAGATGGAGCGGTCCTCGGGGAAATGGGTGATGACGGTGTTTTCCGGATCGCAGGGCCAGGCCACATCGGCCTGGCCATCGGCCAGCGGCCGACCGACCGAATGGACGCACGGCACGAAATCGCCGTCCTCGCCCAGCTCATCCAGCACCGCCTGTCCGATCCGGGTCATGATGCGCATGTTCACGACCACATAGGGGCTGTCGGTGATCTCCACCCCGATCTGGCTGATGGGCGATCCGATCGGCCCCATGGAGAACGGGATCACATGCATGTCGCGCCCGCGCATGCAGCCCTCGAACAGCCCGTTGAGGCGCGCCTTCATCTCGGCCGGCGGCGCCCAGTTGTTGGTGGGCCCGGCGTCGTTGCGGTTGTTGGAGCAGATGTAGGTGCGGTCCTCCACCCGGGCCACGTCGCGCGGGTCGGAGCGGCACAGGAACGAGTTGGGGCGTTTTTCGGGATTCAGGCGGATGAAGCTTCCGGCCTCCACCATGCCTTGCGTCAGCCGGTCCCATTCCTCGTCCGAGCCGCTGGCCCAGTGGACGCTGCGCGGCTGGCACAGCCGGGTGATCTCCTCGACCCAAGCGATCAGGCGGGCGTGGCGGGTGGGGTGGGGCTGTGGCGATGCGGTCATCGGTCTCTCCGTTGAGCTCCGCCCTGGCAGGCGGTCGGACTTGCGTTCGGGGCGCGCGGGGTGTGTCGAGGGTGATGGTGCCCCCGCATCTGCGACGGGGGCATCCTAACGGGGTTTGTGGCGGGGTGACAGATGCCGGTCGCCGCTTGCGGGGGCTGTGGCCCCCTGCGCGCCGGGATGCGCGCCGGGCGGGAACATGGCGGCAGTGTCATGGTACCTTTGTTGACGTATATCAATTTCTTGGTGGCCGAGTGTTTCGCGTGCGAAACGCAGCGACTGCCCGGTCAGAGGCCGTGATCGGCCAGCCAGTTACGCAGCTGCTCGATGAACGCGGCATCCACCCCGGCGCCCGACAGCGTCACCCGCCCGGGTCGCCCCGACATCCGCACCCCGCTGCGCGGCCTTGTGCCGGGGTGCGGATGTCGGGGCGACC
>NZ_NHSD01000020.1 GCF_016653255.1 Rhodobaculum claviforme | reverse complement strand
CGGTGCCCCGTCCGGCACTCCAAGCGGCAACACCAGCATGCCCGCCACGCCCCCCGCCGCCAACAGCGCCCGGTCGGGGTCCCCGGGCGCCAGCGCCCGGGCATCGGCGATCTGCGCCCCGCGCCCGGCCGACAGCGGGCCCAGCGCGGCCCGCGGCAGCGCACGCGCGGCAGGCGTCAGCGCGGGGACACCGGGGCCGCACCAGTCGGGCGCACACCAGTCGGGCGCGCCATCGCCCGGCGCCCGCCCCTCGGCGCCAGCGCTCCCGCCACTCCCTGCGCCGCCACTCCCTGCCCCGCCGTCCGACGCTTCGCCGTCCGACGCCTTGGCGTCGCAGGCGCCGCCGTCCCCCGCCCAAGGGCTCGCTTCCGATCCGGCTGGCACCGGGCACAGCAGCGCGCGGTCGACGCCACAGCCCTGAGCCAGCCGCGCCAGCACATCGCCCAGCGCCGCCGCACCGCCGCTACCGCCCCGGATTCGCAGCAGATCGCCCAGCACCCCGACCGCCAGCCCGGCGAGGTCGCCCGTCCCGCCACCGCCCGTCCCCGGGCCGCCGGCGCCGCCCGTGCCCGCACGACACACCCCACCGGCGCCCGCCGCAGCCCCGGGGGGGGCTGCCGATCCCGGCGGCGGTGGCATGATCGAGCCTGCGCGTCTCACCCTGCCCTCCGCCTCCGCTTTGCCGACGGTCCGGGATGACCGCGCGCTGTATCCTCGGTGACAAAGGTTGCACAAATGCTGCCGCGCGCAAGCCCGGCGTGCACCGACACCGGGGCTGATGACCCTCAGCGTGCGGCCATGACCTCGATTTCCACAAGAAATTCCGGGCGTGTAAACCCCGCCACCACCATCAGCGTGGACGCGGGCAACCGCACGACATCGGCCAGCCACGCATCGCGCGCCGCCATGTAGGGGGCCATGTGTGCCCGGTCGGTCACATAGGCATTGATGCGCACCACATCGTGCCGCGTCATCCCCGCCTCGGCCAGAATCGCGTCGATGTTGGCCAGGCACTGGCGGGCCTGGCCGCCCGCATCCTCCGGCGCCACGTCATCCGGCCCGACCCCCAGCTGCCCCGAGGTGACCAGCCACCGCGCCCCGGGCGGCACCTCCACCGCATGGGCATAGCGCGCGAATGGCGGGCGGAGGGTCGGCGGCGTGATCTCGCGCATGTGGGCGTCCTCGGGCAGGCGTGGGTGTCAGGGGGTCGCAGGGGGGCTGTTGCGGGCGCCGACGCCACCGGAGCGCGCAGGCGAAGCGGCGTCAGGCAGACCGCGCGAGACGCGCCACCGGCCCGGGCATCACCCTGGACCAGCCCGCGCGCCCACGCCAGCCCCCACCCCCCGAAAGAACGCGGCAGGGCGCAGCGGCGGGCGCGCGCCGGGCCACTGAACGGCGGGCGGGGCTGGTGCAATTCCCGGCACCTCTCGGTTCTGTCAGCCGGGCCGGGGGCCGGGTGGCGCGGTTGCGGTTGCCGTACCGGACATCTGTGCTAGCACGTCGGCAACGGCAGACACGAGACGACAGACACCAGACGACAGACACCAGACGGCGGGCACCAGACGGCGGGCACCGCCGCACAGCCCCGGCGCCGGGGCCACGACAGGGGAGCGGCGAAGATGACGGACACGATCGCACGGGCGCTGGGATGCGCATTGCGCGCCGGGCTGCTGGCCCTGCCTGCCGCCGGGGCCACCGCGCAGGAGCGTGTCACCTTCGGCACCAACTGGCTGCCGCAGGCCGAACACGGCGGCTTCTACCAGTCGGTGGCCGACGGCACCTATGCCGCCTGCGGGCTGGAGGTCACGATCGTGCCCGGCGGGCCGCAGGTGAACAACCGCGCGATGCTGATGGCGGGGCGGCTGGACTTCTTCATGGGCGGCAACCTGCTGGCGCTGTTCAACGCGGTGGAACAGGACATCCCCATGGTGGCGCTGATGGCGTCGTTCCAGAAGGAGGCGCAGGTGCTGATCTCGCACCCCGGCGTGGCCGACACCTGGGAGGACCTGCGCGACCTCGACCTGCTGATCGCCGACGCGGGCTACAACACCTTCTTCCAGTGGATGATCGCCGCGCATGGCTTCCGCTCGGAACAGCGGCAGGTCTACACCTTCAACCCCGCGCCGTTCCTGGCCAATGAACGGCTGGGCATGCAGGGGTTCCTGTCATCCGAACCCCACGCCATCCGCGAACAGGCCGGGTTCGAGCCCAATGTCTTCCTGCTCGCTGATTACGGCTGGGACACCTACGCCACCCAGGTGGAGACGATGCGCCCCACCCTCGAAAACCGCCCCGAGGTGGTCGAGTGCTTCGTCGAGGGCTCGATCCTGGGCTGGTACAACTTCCTTTACGGCGACAACGAGCCCGCCATCGCGATGATCCTCGCGGAGAACCCCGAGATGTCGCGCGCCAAGATCGACTACGCCATCGAGCGGATGATCGCCGAAGGGATCGTCGATTCGGGCGACACGCTGGAACATGGCATCGGCTACATGGACATGGACCGCATCGGGCGCTTCTTCGACGCCATGGTCGCGGCCGGAGTGGTCGGCGCCGACGTGGACTGGACCCGGGCGTTCGACCTGCGCTTCGTCGGCCACGGGCTGGGGATGGAGCTGCGGCCGGAGTGACCCGCGCCGCCCGCGCCCGCATC
>NZ_NHSD01000019.1 GCF_016653255.1 Rhodobaculum claviforme | reverse complement strand
CCCCGAAACCTTCCGCCCCCGAGACCTTCCGCCCTCAGAGGCGGTAGAGGGCCGAGAACTTCGCCTCCAGATAGTCCAGCAGCGGCCCTTCATCGGGATCGGTGCCGATGGCATGGCGGATGGTGTCCCCCGCCGTGCGCAGGCCGCCATGGACCTGAAGATGCGTGCGCAGCCAGTCCGTCGCCGGCCCCGGATCGCCCGCGCCCAGATGCGTGTCCAGATCCGGCACATCGCGCAGCAAGGCCGCATGCAGGCACCCGGCATAGACATTGCCCAGCGCATAGGTCGGGAAATATCCGAACAGCCCCAGCGACCAGTGCACGTCCTGCAGCATCCCCAGCGACGCGCGCGGCACGCCATAGCCGAAATCCGCCTCGAACCGGTCGTTCCAGGCGCATTCCAGATCGGCCACCGCCAGATCACCCGCCACCAGCGCCCGCTCCAGATCGAAGCGCAGCATGATGTGGAGGTTGTACTGAACCTCGTCGGCCTCGGTGCGGATATGGCCGGGGTTGATGCGGTTGACCGCGCCGTAGAATCCGTCCGCGCCGCCGAGGCCCAGGTCGCCGAACTCCGCCGTCATGCGGTCGTGCAGCCAGCCGCAGAAGGCGCGCGAGCGGCCCAGCTGGTTCTCGTACATCCGCGCCTGGCTCTCGTGCACGCCCATCGACGCGCCGTGGCCCAGCGGCGTCAGGCGGTACTCGGGCGCGATCGACTGCTCATAGGCGGCGTGGCCGGTCTCGTGGATGGTGGAGTAAAGGCAGTTGAAGGGGTCATCCTCGGCGGTGCGGGTGGTGATGCGCACGTCCTGCCCGCCGCCCGAGCAGAAGGGGTGGACCACCTCGTCGATGCGGCCGTGGGCAAAGTCATAGCCGAACACCCCCGCCATCTCGCGCGCCAGGCGCATCTGCGCGGTGCGGTCGAAATGGCCGCGCAGGGTGGGCGGCTGGTGGGGCGCGTCGATCACGGCCGCGCGCAACGCCACGAGGCGCGGGCGCATCCGGTCGAAGATCGCGCCGATCCCCTGCGCCGTGGCGCCGGGCTCGAAATCGTCGATCAGAACGTCATAGGGGGCGGTGTCGGTGCCCTGCGCCAGCGCCGCGGCCTCCTCGCGCTTGAGGTCCAGCACCTCGGCCAGGCTGGGCAGGAACAGCGCGGGTTCGTCGCGGGCGCGGGCCTCGGCCCAGACGCCCTGGGCGATGGAGGTGGCGCGCGCGATCTCGGACGCGAGGCGCCCGGGGACGCGCGTGGCCCGGGCGTGGGCGCGCGCGATCAGCCGCAGCGCGGCGGCGCCGGCGTCGTCGGGCGCCTCGGCCTGCGCCAGCCAGTCGGCCATGCGCGGATCGGTGCGCCGGGCGTGCAGCACGGCGGTCAGGGCGGCGATCTCCTCGCTGCGCTGGACCGAGGCACCGCGGGGCATCATCGCCTCCTGGTCCCAGTGCAGCCGGCCGAGGATCTGGCCCAGCGCCTCGGTGTCGCGCTGGTGGGCCATGAGGTCGTCAAAGGCGGTCATGCCGTTCTCCCGGTGGTGGAATGGCCGATGGTGGACTGGACGCGGGGATACCGCGCGAGGAAACGGGCGCGCAGGATGACCACCCACAGCAGCACCGCCGTCAGCTGGTGCGCGATCGCCAGATGCCAGGGTGCCCCCCAGATCACGGTGGCGATGCCCAGGGCAACCTGCGCGGTCAGCACGGCCATCATCAGGTCATGCCCGCCCCGCGTGGCCCGGTGCGGCGAGGCCCCCGCCAGCACCCATGTCAGCGCCCCGACGGCCAGCAGCACATACCCCGCCATGCGGTGGGTGAACTGTACCATGGCGGGGTTTTCGACGAAATTGCGCCACAGCGGCGCCATGTCCAGCGCCTCGGGCGGAAAGAACACGCCGTGCATCAGCGGCCAGTCGGCATAGGCCCGGCCCGCGCCGATCCCCGCCACCAGCGCGCCCAGCACGATCTGCAGGAACGCCAGCGCCACAAGGACGCCCCCCAGCCGCGCAAGGCCCGGGCTGCCGAGCCTGCGCGCCTGCATCAGCCCCGCGCCCGTGCGCCCCAGCGCGTGGATCCACCACGCCAGCAGCCCCAGGATCAGGAACGCGAGCCCCAGGTGCACCGCCAGCCGGTACGAGGCGACGGCGATCATCCCCTCGCCCAGCCCCGAGGCGACCATCCACCAGCCGATCGCACCCTGCAGCCCGCCCAGCGCGCCGATCCCCACCAGCGGCAGCGCCCAGCCGCGCGGGATGCGCCGCGTAAGCGCCAGCCACGCCAGACCCACAAGCCAGACCACCCCCACAAGGCGGCCCAGCTGCCGGTGCCCCCATTCCCACCAGTAGATGACCTGGAACTCCGCGAGGGTCATGCCGCGGTTGACGATGTCATACTGCGGGATGGCGCGGTAGCGGTCGAACTCGGCGGCCCAGTCGGCCGCGCTCATCGGCGGCAACGCGCCGCTGAGCGGCCGCCACTCGGTGATCGACAGCCCCGAGCCGGTCAGCCGGGTCAGCCCGCCCACCGCGACCATCAGTGCCACCAGCGCGAATAGCACCATCAGGAACCCGCGCACGGCGGGGCGCGATCCGTCGCGGCGGGCCGCCGGGGCCGGAGCGGGGCGGGGCGCGGTGCCCCTTGCTGCGCCGACATCCTCGAAGATGCTGC
>NZ_NHSD01000018.1 GCF_016653255.1 Rhodobaculum claviforme | reverse complement strand
CAGGTAGAGCTTGGGGTGGGCGCCAATCTTGAACTCTGTCTTGCGGTCTGTGACTCGGACCGTGACTGCAGGATCGCCTTGACCGAACGTAAAACGCTGGCCCTGGGCGTCGATCAGCGTTAGGCGCCCCTCCCGGATAATTTGCCGGAACAGAGTTGCGGCAAGCATAGTGTCAGGCCCTCCGCTGCTATCTGTTTCGCCGCGTAACTGTCTATAGTGGCGGCTACCGGCGAACATGTTATCAAATCTCAACTCTCCTTGAACTCTAGAAGCTGTCCAGGGGGCCGTCCTTAACCCATGAAAGTCGTCGGTGAATCGGCAGTGTTGGTGTTTAATGTTTTAAGGGTGATGCTTGAAACATCAAGATAGCATGTATACCCTGTAACGCTCTGATTTGCTTTGAAGGATCACGAATGCTCACGGCGGCCCAACTCCGCGCGGCTCGGGCGTTGCTCGGACTCGACCAGAAGACCTTGGCCGAGCGGGCTGGTGTGTCCGTGCCCACGATCCAGAGGATGGAAGCCAGCCCAGGCAACGTCCGTGGCGTGGTCGAGAGCCTGACTCGGGTGGTGCAGGCGCTCGAGGCGGCGGGAGTCGAGCTGATCGGAGAAGGAACGGAGAGCCGCGGTCACGGGCGCGGGGTTCGCCTGAAGGCCTCGGCAGGGCCATCGGGGAGCGCACCCGTGCCGGGAGACAAGTCGGACCACGGCTGATCTCCGTCGCCGTGCAGGCGCTGCCTGTGTCGTTTTTTGAAGATAGAGCCCAGCGATGGCGACCGTCTGGCCCGGCCGGCGATCCCGCCGGGTCAGAAGGAGTGTGCCTTGCCGAGCAGGACCGATCCTGTCACTCGCACCGCCGCCACATCTGGTGCTGCGGGCTTCGTCGAGTTGTTCACGCCGAAGCTGGTCACCGTTCTGCGGGAGAGCTACGACTTCAGGAAGTTGCGGGGCGACGCGCTGGCTGGTCTGACCGTCGCGATCGTCGCGCTGCCGTTGTCGATGGCGATTGCGATTGCTTCCGGTGCCAGTCCGGCGCAGGGGCTTTATACCGCCATCGTGGGCGGGTTCCTGGTGTCGCTGCTGGGCGGCTCGCGGTTCCAGATCGGCGGGCCGGCGGGTGCCTTCATCGTGCTGGTGTCGGCGACGGTGGCGCTGCACGGGGTCGACGGGCTGATCCTGGCGACCTTCCTGTCGGGGCTGATGCTGGCGGCGGTGGGGTGGCTGCGGCTGGGCACCTTCATCAAGTTCATCCCCCACCCGGTCACCGTGGGCTTCACCGCCGGGATTGCCGTCATCATCTTTGCCAGCCAGATCGCCGAGGTCTTCGGCCTCACGCTCGACGACGAGCCCGGCGCGCTGCTGGAGAAACTGCCCGCGCTGTGGGCGGCGCGCGACAGCGTGACGCCCGCCGCGCTGGCGCTGGCGGCGGGCACGGTGGCGGTGATCGCGGGGCTGAAGCGGGTGCGGCCGGGCTGGCCGGGGATGCTGATCGCGGTGGTGCTGGGGGCCGCGATCACGGCAGCCCTCGGCCTGCCGGTGGACACCATCGCCACCCGCTTCGGCGGCATCCCGTCGTCGCTGCCCGCGCCCGCGCTGCCGGACTGGACGTGGTCCAAGGTCATCGCCGTGCTGCCGGCGGCGGTATCCTTCACCCTGCTGGGCGCGATCGAGTCGCTGCTGTCGGCGGTCGTCGCCGATGGCATGACCGGCCGCCGCCACCGGTCGAACTGCGAGCTGGTGGCGCAGGGCGTGGCCAACGTGGGCGCATCGCTGTTCGGGGGGTTCTGCGTGACCGGGACCATCGCGCGTACCGCCACCAACGTGCGCGCGGGCGCGCACGGGCCGGTGGCGGGGATGCTGCATGCGGTGTTCCTGCTGGGCTTCATGGTGCTGGCGGCGCCGCTTGCGGGCTACATCCCGCTGGCGGGGCTGGCGGGGGTGCTGGCGGTGGTGGCGTGGAACATGATCGAGCGCCCGGCCATCGCGATCCTGCTGCGCTCGGGGCGGGGCGAGGCGACGGTGCTGGCGGTGACCTTCCTGCTGACGATCTTCCGCGACCTGACCGAGGCGATCGTGGTGGGCTTCGCCCTCGGCTCGGTGCTGTTCATCCACCGCATGAGCCGCACCACCGCCGTGCACACCCAGACCCCCTTCGTGGGCCGGGACGAGGCCGACACCGCCCGCCCCCGCACCGCCTGGTCCGGGGCGGGCGACCCCGACGTGGTGGTCTATCGCATCACCGGGGCGCTGTTCTTCGGCGCCACCGCGTCGATCGGATCGGTGCTGGACCGCATCCAGGACAACCACCGCGCGCTGGTGGTGGATTTCTCCGAGGTGCCGTTCCTCGACAGCTCGGGCGCGCACATGATCGAGGGGCTGGCCCACAAGGCGCACGGGCGCGGCGTCACGCTGTGGCTGACGGGGGCGCGGCGCGACATCCGCCGGGCGCTGGTCGCCCACGGCCTGCGCAAGCCCCTCGTGCGCCACGCCACCACGGTGGAGGCCGCCCTGCGCGCCGAGGCGCGGCGCTGAAGCGTCGGGCTGGCGGGGCTGGCGGGGATCAAACCCGGCGCGCCGCCCCGCTGCGGGGATCGGGGGGCGCGAACCGGGGGG
>NZ_NHSD01000017.1 GCF_016653255.1 Rhodobaculum claviforme | reverse complement strand
GCCCCGCCCCCGGGGTGCACGGCGGCCCCCCTTTGCCGGGGCGGTCGGCAGGGCTGATTTTCGCCTCGCCATCGCCAGGCTGGGCCGGTAGCGTCCGGGTATGGCGGTGTTGCAGTCCCATCTGTGGTTTGCGCCCTGGGCCGCGCCGCGCGCCCGGCGCCTGCCGGGGATCCAGCCGCTGGACCCGGCGGACTGGTTGCATGTCGACGATGCCTTTGCCGGGCAGATGGCGCTGCGGGATCGGCTGATCGCAGAGGCACCCGAGGCGGTCCATGCGCTTTTGCCCTCGGCACGGCCGGCGGCGGCGGAGTTGTACGCGCGCGTGCTCGACATCCTGCGGACGGCGCCGGGCTACCGGGTGGCGGCGGGGGCGGTGACGCGGCCCGACGGGGTGGTCGTGGCGCTGGAACCTGACCTGCCGCTGCTGACGCTGGGCCGGCTGGTGCAGGCGGATCTGTGTCTGATGGAAGCGCAGGGCGCGCAGCATGTGCTGACCGGGGCGATCCTGTGTTTTCCAGCCGGTTGGTCGCTGGACGAGAAGATCGGCCACCCGCTGACGCGCATCCACACGCCGGTGCCGGAGTATGACGCGGGCCTTGCCGCGCGGGTGCAGCGGCTGTTTGACGGCATCCATGTGGATCGGCCGATGTGGCGGGCCAATGTGCTGGCCTACGCGGACGCGGATCTGTTCACCCCCGCCCGGGAGGGGGCGCCCCGCCCGCGCCCCGTCGGTCCCGCGCCCTATGTCCGGTCGGAGCGACAGTGCCTGGTGCGCCTGCCGCGCACGCGGGCGGTGGTGTTTTCCATCCACACCGCGATGGTGCGGCGCGCGGCGCTGACACCCGCCCAGGCCGAGGCCTTCGAGGCGCTGCACGGCGCCCCGGCCTGATCCGGGATCTGATCCGGGGTCTGATCCCCGGTTGCCCGTCAGCCCAGACGTTCGGCCAGGAAGTGCTCCAGCCAGTGGATGGTGTAGTCGCCGGCGCGGATGTCGGGTTCCGCCAGCAGCGCCTTGAACAGCGGCAGGGTGCTGTCCACCCCGTCGATGATGATCTCGCCCAGTGCGCGGTCCAGCCGGGCCAGCGCCTCGGGCCGGTCGCGGCCGTGCACGATCAGCTTGGCGATCAGGCTGTCGTAGTAGGGGGGAATCACATAGCCGCCATAGAGCGCCGAATCGATCCGCACGCCGAGGCCGCCGGGCGCGTGGAAGGTCTTCACCTTGCCCGGGCAGGGGGCGAAGTTGGGCAGGCGCTCGGCGTTGATGCGCACCTCGATGGCGTGGCCGTTGGGTATCAGATCCTCCTGGTGGAAGGACAGCGGCAGGCCGGCGGCCACCCGGATCTGTTCGCGCACCAGATCGACACCGAACACCGCCTCGGTGACGGGGTGTTCGACCTGCAGGCGGGTGTTCATCTCGATGAAGTAGAACTCGCCGTCCTCGTACAGGAACTCGATGGTGCCGGCGCCGGAGTATCCCATGCGGGCCACGGCCTCGGCGCAGATGGCGCCGATGCGGGCGCGGGTGGCGGGGTCGATGGCGGGGCCGGGCGCTTCCTCGAGGACCTTCTGGTGGCGGCGCTGGAGGGAGCAGTCGCGTTCGCCCAGATGCACCGCGCGGCCCTTGCCGTCGCCAAAGACCTGGATCTCGATGTGGCGGGGGTGGCCGAGGTATTTCTCGATGTAGACGTCGGCGTTGCCGAAGGCGGCCTTGGCCTCGGCCCGCGCGGTCTGGAAGGCCTGGTCGATGTCGGCGGCCGTGCGCGCAAGCTTCATGCCGCGCCCGCCGCCGCCCGCGGTCGCCTTGACGATGACGGGATATCCGATCTCGGCCGCGACCGCGCGCGCGGCCTCCAGGTCCGGCACGCCGCCCTGCGATCCGGGCACGCAGGGAACCCCCAGCGCGCGCATCGTCTCCTTGGCGGTGATCTTGTCGCCCATCATGCGGATGTGCGCCGAGGACGGGCCGATGAAGGTCAGCCCGTGGTCCTCCACGATCTGCACGAAGCTGGCGTTTTCCGACAGGAAGCCATAGCCGGGGTGGATCGCCTCGGCCCCCGTGATCTCGCAGGCTGAGATGATGGCCGGGATCGACAGGTAGCTGTCATTGGCCGAGGGCGGGCCGATGCACAGCGCCTCGTCGGCCATGCGCACATGCATGGCGTCGGCATCGGCGGTGGAGTGGACCGCGACCGACGCGATGCCCATTTCCCGCGCGGCCCGGATGACGCGCAGCGCGATCTCGCCCCGGTTGGCGATGAGGATCTTGGAGAACATGCGTTACTCGATGATCATCAGGGGGGCGCCGTATTCCACGGGGCTGGTGTCGGCCACGAGGATGCGGCGCACCGTGCCCGCGCGCGGGGCGGGGATGTGGTTCATGGTCTTCATCGCCTCGATGATCAGCAGGGTCTGGCCCTCGGTCACCTGTGCGCCGACGCCGACGAAGGGTTGCGCGCCGGGTTCGGGCGACAGGTACACCGTGCCCACCATGGGCGAGGTGACCGCACCGGGATGCTGCGCGGGATCGGCCGAGGGCGCGGCGCTGTCGGCGGGACCGGCCAGTGCGGGCGCCGCGCCCTCGGCCGATCCCGCGCAGCATCCCGGTGCGGT
>NZ_NHSD01000016.1 GCF_016653255.1 Rhodobaculum claviforme | reverse complement strand
TGCCAGGCCCCGCCAGCGACCGCACCACGCCGGTCTTTACCGCCGGGGCCTGGCACGACGCCGCCGTGTTCCGCCGCGAGGGGCTGTCGCCCGGCGACCGCATCCCCGGCCCCGCCCTGATCATCGAGGCCAACCAGACCATCGTCGTCGAGCCCGGCTGGGAAGGACAGATCACGCCGCGCGACCATGTCCTTCTGAGCCGGGTGGAGGCCGCGACCCGCGACGAGGCCCTGGGCACGGCGGCCGATCCGATCCTGCTGGAGGTGTTCAACAACCTCTTCATGAACATCGCCGAACAGATGGGGGTGGCGCTTCAGAACACCGCCCAGTCGGTCAACATCAAGGAACGGCTGGATTTCTCCTGCGCGGTGTTCGACGCGAACGGCGCGCTGGTGGCGAACGCCCCGCACATGCCGGTGCATCTGGGATCGATGGACCGCAGCGTGGAGACGGTGATCCGCCTGAACGCGGGCGACATCCATCCCGGCGACGTGTTCGCGCTGAACGCGCCCTACAACGGCGGCACGCATCTGCCCGACATCACCGTGTGCACGCCGGTGTTCGACGCGGCCGAGCGCGAGGTGCTGTTCTGGGTCGCCTCGCGCGGGCACCACGCCGATGTGGGCGGCACCGCGCCGGGCTCGATGACGCCGCTGGCCACCACGGTGGACGAGGAAGGCGTGCTGATCGACAACTTCCGCCTGGTCGCGCGCGGCACCTTCCGCGAGGACGCGCTGCGCAGGCTGCTGACCGACCACCCCCACCCCTGCCGCAACCCCGACCAGAACGTGGCCGACCTCAAGGCGCAGATCGCCGCCAACGCCCGCGGCATCGCGGAGCTGCGCCGCATGATCGACGATTTCGGACTGGAGGTCGTGCAGGCCTACATGGGCCATGTGCAGGACAACGCCGCCGAGGAGGTGCGCCGCCTGCTGGGCCGGCTGGAGGACTGCGCGGCCGAATACCCCACCGACACCGGTCAGGTGATCCGCGTGAAGATCACCGTGGACCGCGACGCGAGGCAGGCCACGGTGGATTTCACCGGCACCTCGGAGGCGCAGGCCAACAACTTCAACGCGCCCGAACCCGTGACCCGCGCGGCCGTCCTTTATGTGTTCCGCGTGATGGTGGAGGCGGGCATCCCGATGAACGCGGGCTGCCTGCGGCCCATCCGGCTGGTGATCCCCGACGGCTGCATGCTGAAGCCCGCCTATCCCCGCGCCGTCGTCGCGGGCAACGTGGAGACCAGCCAGCACGTCACGAATGCGCTGTTCCAGGCGCTCGGCGCCATCGCCAACAGCCAGGGGACGATGAACAACCTGACCTTCGGCAACGACCGCCACCAGTATTACGAGACGATCTGTTCGGGCTCGCCGGCCGGGCGGATGAACGACGGCGGCGGGTTCGCGGGCACCGGGGGCGTGCATGTCCACATGACCAACTCGCGCCTGACCGATCCGGAGGTGCTGGAGCTGCGCTTCCCCGTCCTTCTGGAGGAATTCGGCCTGCGCCCCGGATCGGGCGGCGATGGCGCGTATCCGGCGGGTGACGGCACCCTGCGCCGGTTGCGGTTCCTGGAGCGGATGGACTGCGCGATGCTGTCCTCGCACCGGGGCCGGGCGCCGCAGGGGCTGGCGGGCGGCGGCGCGGGCCAACCGGGCCGCACCCTCGTGCGCCGCCTCGACGGGCAGGAGGAGGAGCTGCCCGCCTGCGCCCAGACCGTGCTGGAGGCCGGCGAGACCATCACCGTCATCCCCCCCACCGCCGGTGGCTTCGGGGCGCCCTGATCGGCACCCGCGGGCATCACCCGCGCGTCACGGAACCGTCATGCGGGGGACTTTGGCGCCACAGCGTGCTAGAGGCGCCCGCGATGGCGCAGTTGGTTGGCTATATCCCCGCCGTGGGCTTCGAAGCGGAGCTGGAGCGCGAGCTCGCGCGTGCCGGCGTGCGGCTGCGCGGCTGGCATGGCGACCGGCTGTTGCTGGCCGACCCGCCGGCGGTTGACCCCGCCTGGGCGGAGGACGTCTGGGTCGACGCGCGCGAGCTGCCGGTGCCTTCGATCAAGCAGGCGGCCCGAACGCTCAAGGCCCTGCAGCGCAACTGGGCGCTCCTGACCCCGCCCGCGCAGGTCCGCCGCGCCAACCTGATCGCCCAGCAACTGCCGCACGTCTCGATGAAGCCGCTCGCCTTCCCCGACCGTCCGCCGTCAGCGTCGCTTGGCGGCTGGACGTTGTTGGACGCGGATCGGATGTTGGCATCGCCAACCACGCGCAGCCCGTTTCCGCATGGCCAGGCCCGGTTCGTCGAGGACCGGGAGACGCCGCCCAACCGCGCCTACCTCAAGCTGTGGGAGGCGCTGAGCCTGCTAGATGATCGGCCGGGGCCGGGCGATCTTTGCCTCGACCTCGGTGCCGCACCCGGCGGCTGGACCTGGGTGCTCGCCAGTTTGGGCGCGCGGGTGGTTGCGGTGGATAAGGCCGAGCTGGCCCCGCAGGTGGCGGCGATGCCGGGCGTTGAATCCCGCCGGGACAGCGCTTTTGCGCTTGACCCCAAGGTCGACGGGCCGGTCGATTGGGTGTGTTCCGACGTCGTCT
>NZ_NHSD01000015.1 GCF_016653255.1 Rhodobaculum claviforme | reverse complement strand
CGGGGCACCGGGGCGGGGCTGCGGGCGATGGGGCTGGTGCCCGGCGACCGGGTGCTGATGCGGCTGGCGAACTCGGTCGAGTTTCCCATCGTTTTTCTGGGCGCCATCGCGGCCGGGCTGGTGCCGGTGCCGACCTCGGCGCAGCTGACGGGGCCGGAGGTATCGGCGCTGGCGCGCGCGCTGCGCCCCGCGCTGATCGTGGCGGGGCCGGGGGTGGCGGTGCCCGATGCGCCGGGCGCGCCGGTGCTGGACCTCGCGGCGCTGCGGGCGCTGTTCGACGGCCCGCCGTGCGACTGGGACATGGGGACGCCGGACCGGCTGGCGTACATCGTCTATACCTCGGGGACGTCGGGGCGGCCGCGGGGCGTGATGCACGCGCATCGGGCGGTCTGGGCGCGGCGGATGATGTGGGACGGCTGGTACGGCCTGCAGGAGGGCGACCGGCTGCTGCACGCGGGCGCGCTGAACTGGACCTATACGCTGGGCACGGGGCTGCTGGACCCCTGGGCGGCGGGGGCCTGTGCGCTGGTGCCCGGCCCGGGGGTCAGCCCGGCGCAATTGCCGCTGCTGATGCGGCGGTTCGACGTCACGCTGTTTGCCGCGGCCCCCGGGATCTATCGCCAGATGCTGCGCGGGGCGGGGCAACTGGCGTTGCCGCATCTGCGCCACGGGCTGTCGGCGGGGGAAAAGATGGCCGACGACACCCGCGCCGCCTGGCACGCCGCGACGGGGACCCGGGTGCACGAGGCGTTCGGAATGTCGGAATGCTCCACCTTCCTGTCGGGCAGCCCCGCGCGGCCGGCCCCCGACGGCAGCTCGGGCCACGCCCAGCCGGGCCGCAGGCTGGCGCTGATCGGCGCGGACGGGGCGCCGGTGCCGCGCGGGCAGCCCGGCGTGATCGCCGTGCACCGCGACGACCCGGGCCTGTTCCTCGGCTACCTCGACGCCGAGGCCGAGACGGCCGGACGGTTCGCGGGCGCGTGGTTCCTGACGGGCGATCTGGGGGTGATGGATGACGATGGCGCCATCACCTATCTGGGCCGCGATGACGACATGATGAACGCGGGCGGCGTGCGCGTCTCTCCGCTGGAGGTGGAGGCCGCGCTGACCGCCCACCCCGCCATCCAGGACGCCGCCGCCTGCGAGGTGGAGGTCGCGCCGGGCGTGCGGGTGATCGCCGCCTTCTACGTCGCGCAGGCCGAGATCCCCGAGGCCACGCTCGCGGCCTTCGCGGCCGAACGGCTGGCGCGCTACAAGCAGCCCCGGATCTGGCGGCGCGTCCCGGCGTTGCCGCGCGGGGCCAACAACAAGCTGTCGCGCCGCGTGCTGCGCGACGGGTTTTCCCCCGGTGGAGAGGTCCAAGGTGCAGTCTGACATCCGGCTGGAGATATACGCCGACCCGATCTGTCCGTGGTGCCTGATCGGCAAGGCATGGCTGGACCGCGCGCTGGAGGGGGCGGCCAACCATCCCTTTGCGGTGGAGTGGCATCCGTTCCAGCTCAACCCCGACATGCCCCCGGGGGGCATGGACCGCGTCGCCTATCTGGAGGCGAAGTTCGACGGCCAGATGAACGCCGCCCACGCCCTGCGCCCGGTGCTGGAGGCCGCCGAGGCCGCAGGCGTCCCCCTGAACCTGCCCGCGATCGAGCGCACGCCCAACACGCTGGACGCCCACCGCGTGATCCACTGGGCGGGGCTGGAGGGGCGGCAGACCCCGGTGATGGCCGCCCTGATGCGGGGCTACTTCAGCGAGGGGCGCGATCTGGGCGATGCCACCACGCTGGCCGACATCGCCGGCCGCGCCGGGATGGACCGGGCGCTGGTCGCGCGGCTGCTGGCCTCCGACGCCGACCGCGCCGAGATCGCCGGGCGTGACGCGGCCGCGCGCGCGCGCGGGATCACCGCCGTGCCCACCTTCATCGTGGCCGGCACCTATGTGCTGACGGGCGCGCAGCCGGTGGCGCTGTGGCGCCAGGTGCTGGCCGAACTCGCGGAGCGCGGCGCATGACCCCGCCCGCGCGCACGCTGGCGTTTCCCGAATTCGTGGCCCTGCTGGCGATGCTGTTCGCCACCATCGCCTATTCCATCGACGCGATGCTGCCCGCGCTGGTGGTGATCGCGCAGGAGCTGTCGCCCGAGGCGGTCAACCGCGCGCAGCTTGTGGTGACGGTGTTCGTGCTGGGCATGGGGCTGGGCACGCTGTTCTGGGGGCCGATTTCCGACAGCTACGGGCGCAAGAGCATCGTGGTCTTCGGGATCGCGCTGTACTGCACCGCAGCACTGGTGGCCGCGCGGGCGCAGTCGCTGGAGGTGCTGCTGGCTGCGCGCTTCGTCCAGGGGCTGGGCGCCGCCGCACCGCGCGTGGTGACGCTGGCGATCGTGCGCGACCTCTATCAGGGGCGGATGATGGCGCGGGTGATGTCCATCGTGATGACGATCTTCATCGTCGTGCCGGCGGTGGCGCCGATGATCGGGGCGGGCATCATCGCGCTGGCCGACTGGCGGGCGGTGTTCTGGTCGTTCGTCGTGTTCGGCATCGTGTCAGGCAGCTGGCTGATGATCCGCCAGCCCGAGACCCACCCCCCCGAGCGCCGCCGCC
>NZ_NHSD01000014.1 GCF_016653255.1 Rhodobaculum claviforme | reverse complement strand
CGCCAGCCAATCCGCCCGGTCCGGCGGCCCGGCCCCCTCGCCCTCGGCCACAAGCGCGTCCAGCGTCAGCGCCAGCATCAGGTCGCGCCCATCCGCGCCAACCCCCCCGGGCATGCCGGTGGCCGGGGTCACCGCCAGCGGGCCGGTCAGCTCCAGCGTGGCGTCGGCGGTGAACCTGGCCTCGCCGGTCTCGCCCGGGTCGCGCCGGCCAAGGCTGTCGGCGAACCGCACCTCGGCCAGCGCCAGCGCCAGCCCGGCCGAAGGTTCGGACGCCAGCGACCCGGCCTCGGCGGCCACGCGGCAGGGGGCGGCAAAGGCCCCCATCCCGTCGGGTCCGGCCACCGCATCGATGCGGCGCGCCAGGCGCTGCGCGGTCACCCCCGGCAGCGCGCCCAGCATCACGCCTTCTCCAGTTCGCCGAACACCGCGAGGTCGAAGCTGACCTTGTCCAGCGTTGTGACCGGCCCGCCCGCCGCCGGAAGGGCGCGGAACACGATGTCGACGCTGTCGCGGCGCTTGGCCCGGATCATCGGGCAGATCAGCGCGAAATCCTCGCGCTGGGCCGGGGTCACCGTCACGGCATAGGCCGCGTTCCGATAGGGCGTGACGAAGCGCACCCGCACCCAGCGCGCACCGGTTGGCTGGTCGCGCTGGCGCGTGACGTCCAGCACGTTGCGCCCGCCCGACAGGGCATAGCCGGTGCCGAACATGTGTGGCCGTTCCAGAATCTCGGGCAACCAGCCACCGGGCGTCCACAACGGGTTGTCCGCGCCGAAGAACGCGACATTCCCCTCCAGCGCCTGCATCAGCGCGGCTCTCAGTGTCTCCGTCTCGCCCGCAGCCTCCAGATATTCCTCGTCCAGGCCCAGATTGTAGAGGGTCCGGGACAGCCCCCCGGCCGCGCGGGCCTTCTGGGCGGTGGTCTGCAGGGAGGTGTAGGACACGCTCTCGCCGGGTTCGAGAAAGCTTTCCTTGCCGCCGAAGGCCGGCGTGAAGCTGGCCGCCTCGGTGGAAAAGGACGTCCCCCGGCCGCTGTCGTCCAGGCTGACCACCGCGGTCATGCGATGCGCCACCTGGGTGCCGGCATCGGTCAGCGCGACCGGCGCGCCGGGGTCCGCGGCGGCGGGGGGGGCGGCGGTCATCGCCATCATCGCCATGTTGGGCGCCATCGCCCCCACCCCGGCGACCGGCTCGGCCATGTCGCGCCCGGCGGCGGGGTGCAGGCCGGCGCCGGTGGCGATCCCCGCGGTCCGCGGGTTGATCCGCACCGCCCCCAGCGCCCCGATTTCCTCGGCCGCGCGGACCACGCGGGTGTCGAGCTCGCGATAGAGCGCGCCGGTGCGCGGATCGTCGTGCACAAGCTCCACCACATCGAGCCGCGCACCACCGAGCTCGGGGATCAGCTTCACCGGCCGACCCTCGACATCCAGCGCGACGACCGAGGGCTCCCAGTACACCAGTTCGGGCCGCACGAAGGTTTCCAGAATGCCGACGGCGGGCTGGTCGATCACCGGTCGCAACACCTCCAGCGGATCGCGCCAGATCACCTGCGAGGCCGAGGAGACCTGATCGCTGCGCGCCCGGATGAGCCGCAGCACCCCATCCGAGAGCTTCTCCTCGCTCACCGCGCCGCCTGCCAGCGCATCGGTGCCCACCGCCCCGCCGGCCAGGGCCCGTGCGGTCACGGCCCCTGCGGCCAGCACGCGGTCGTCCACCGCCTCCCCGGCCAGCGCGCGGCCCTCCACCGCCCCGTCGGCGAGCTTGGGGCCGGTCACCGCGCCCGCGGCCAGTCCCCCGGGGCCCAGTGGGCCGGCCTGCGCGCCGCCGCTATGGTCGTGGTCCCGCAACGCCTCCAGGATCAGGCGCTGCAGCCTGTTCAGGCGCGCCGCCGTCAGCGGCATGCCGCGTTCGAACTCCACCGGTGGTTCTGCCATCTCGGACCCTCCCGCCTGCGGCCGGCCGCGGCCCGGCAGACCGCCCCGCTCCGCCCCTGCGTGGCGGCCCAGCCCCCAGCCGGGCAGGGCCGCGCGTCATTCCATCGTCAGCGTGAACCGCACGCTGAGCGGCTGTTCGGCCTCCACCTCCACCGGCTCGGCCAGCTTGGCGAAATTGTACAGCACCGGGCGCCGGACGTCGCGTCCGCGCATGTCTTCCGGGGGGCGCAGCGACAGCATCAGCGCCGCACCGATGATCTGCGCATCCCGGCTGGCATCCCCGCGGAAGATCGCCTCCAGCCCGTCCTTGCCCACGCTGAAGCGCGGATTGCGGGCATTGCGCAGGGGCAGGACGCCGACGCCCTGGGTGATGGCGTCCACATCGGGCCTGAAGTCGCCCAGCGCCAGCACGAGGCTCAGCCCTTCCGAGGTCACGGTGCCGCTCAGAAGCTCCAGCAGGGCGGCGCGGCCGCTGTCCAGCACCTCGTTGGGGTGTTCGTGGCGCCGCAAGGGCCGGTCGTCCCGGTCCAGCAGGGTCAGGGTCATGTGCCCACGGGGGCGGGTGGCGGATCGGATCATGGCAGGTCTCCTGTCCGGGGGTCGGTGATGCGGGCCGGGCCGGCCCGCATCACCGACCCCCGGA
>NZ_NHSD01000013.1 GCF_016653255.1 Rhodobaculum claviforme | reverse complement strand
GGTCACGGCATGGATGTCTATGGTGAGCCTGCGGATCTGGTCCGGGCAACCCTGCGCGTCTTGCGTGCGGCCCGCCTGAGCTGTCGGCCAGTGTGCGCCAGCGTGCCCGCTTTGCGGGGGAGCATCTCCCGGCGCTCCAGCGGTGATCATCCCCGGGGAGCCGCCCTTTCCGGCGGGCCCGCTCCGTGTTCTCGCGCTCGATGTGGAAACCGCAACCACGACCGTGGCGGCATCTGCCAGATCGGTGTGGCCTGCGCGCGCCCGGATGGCGTCCACCGGCGCGGATGCGTTCAATGTGATCGACGACGATGGACCGGCATCCGTACGATCCCGAAGTGTCGCCGACTCGGGCATGCTCAGCCCGACCGGGACGCAGGCTGCTCATAAAACGCTTGACTGGCGGGAAAAATCAAGGGATTCCGGCGATACACGCATAAGGTGTGAGGGTTGAGTGCTACAGCACCCGGTCGATCAACATGTGGGGATGCGCATTCGCACTCGGCGGCTGGTCCTGGGGCTGTCACAACAGATGCTTGCGACCCAGCTGGGCGTCACATTCCAGCAGATCCAGAAATACGAACGGGCGATCAACCGCGTCAGCGCGTCGATGCTGTGGAACATGGCGCAAGCCCTGTCGGTCCCGATCTCCTATTTTTACGACGGTCTGCCGCAGGACGACGGAGAGCAGGTGCCTGGTTCCGGGCTCATGGATCGCCGTGCATCGGTGCTGATTCGCGCCTTTGCGGCACTCGATCCCCCCAAGCGCACCGTTCTGCTGAACATTGCGCGCTCCCTGTCGGAACCCCCAGCGTGACTGCGACTTCGGGAGCCACGCGTTGGCTGTTCCGGGCGTGTCCGAGGGAAACGGTCAACGTGCGCCGCCCTTCTGGTCCCTGGCCGGAGGGCACGGCAGGGAGGATCTGAGGGTGGCTCAGGCCATATGACAGGGGGCGTGACGCCGGGTGAGGGGGCGCAGGTCTCCCATCTCGTCAGCGTGTGCTGAATGAGCCGGTGTGCGCGGAGATGGCGCCGCGCGAAGTCCTGTGTGGCCCTCATGGAGGCCGGTAGGCCTGTCGCATGGTGCCCTGCGCCGATCCAGTGGCCGCCGCAGGGATGTGCCGTGGCGTGATTGCGCGGTGACGCGCCGTTCGGATGCGGGAACGGGGGCAGGTCGATCCGCGCCTGTGTGCCTTCTGGAGTATCGTGAACGGGTCTCAGAGGGGCGTCGGCCGGCGGTCGGGGCCCCGAGATGTTTCGCGCGAGGGTCAAGGGTGCCAGCGTCGGCCCCTTTTTCCGTTTGAAACTGAACATGTACGCCTGTAACTTATAGTGATGAGTGAGGTAACTTCCCTAAGCCATTGAACAAAAGCCACTGTTACAATATATATATCTAGTTACATATATAGATAAATATACATGCGTACACACGCACACGCACGCACGCACGCACGCGCACGCACGCACGCACATTAAACAATACACCCCGCGTAACGGCGAAACATTGTAACTGTGGTTAAAAACAATGGCTTGCCTTGTGACGCCTGTGTTTCACCCGGGCGTCACCCGCCTGAATGTAACTGGGTCCGGCCAGATCTGACCCCGCATCACCCCAATCCGGTCACCGATGCATGACGGCGCGGTCGACGGCGCGATCCTGTGGGGCGGGAATGCCTCGCAGCGCTCGATGACCCCCGGGGCAGGTCCGGAGCCTGGGGAGGGGTGCAGGCCCGGCGGCGGGCGGTGACACCAATCACGGCCGTTCAGCCGAGCTCGCAGGCGCCCTGCGGCTCGATATGGCCTCAGGAGCGCTGAGAGAGCCGCAGAGCGGGCGCGCAGCCTTTTCCCTACCCGATAGGAGCCGAGAAGACAGATGCCGCCTCTACGGGCCGCTCAGCGCCTCTCAGGCCATGCCGCGCCGAACTGAAGGCATCCGTTGACCGCCTTTCGCCTGCGGCAACGGCGGAGCCCGGATCATGTCCCCGGGCGTTTCGCACGGGTGCATGTTCCCCACCGGGTAATCAACACCATCACCCCGGACAGCCTCGCCGATCTCCCCGCGGGGTCAAGCGGTTTCAGCTTGGCTGCGCGACTGCGCATGTGCGTGCCGGTGAGGGGCAGACGGCGAGCGCGCCAACGGGTCGAATGTGTTCAGCGACATTGAACATGAAGGTAAGCATCCGGCGTGCGCCGCGGTCACGCATCCCACGCGCAACAGGCAAACGCGAAGACGTGCGAGGGTGCTGCCCTCAAGCGCGCGCAGGGCCGCCGGCAAATCCTGGAGCAGCGCAGCGATCCGACGGAACCCGCAGCGCGCAACCGCCGGCCCCTCCGCGTCGAGGACGTCGATCACCGCGCGCCCGAAGCGCCGGCACCAACGCGCCGCGCTGTCGCCCCCGGGGCCCACGGCCAGCGCCTCGGCGTGCGCCCACGCCGCTGCCCAGCCCGCCTCGGCCTCCTCCCGCCACGCAGCCAGGGCGGGATCGAAGGCGGGCATTCCGACCAGCTCGAGCTCGGCGACGCAGGCCGTCGACAGGGCGTCGGCAAGGCGCGAGAGGCCGATGGAGAGACGGACCTGAACCGGGTTGGAGGCCGGGCGGGACGGCACGGGAAGGGCCTGTGTGTGGGACGTCGCCAACGGGTGGGATGCGAACTGGGACACGACGGTGATGGGCTGGGTGTGCATGGTATGAACTCCTGCTCTTGGCGATGGCGCTGACGGCCTGTGATCTCTGTCTGTGAGTGTTGAGCTTTCGCTCGATATGTTTCATACATACCATGACAAGTCCCAGGCATCAAGTATGAAACATCACATGAGAAGTCTAAAACATGATAAGCGTCGAGCAGATCAAGGCAGCACGGGTGTTGTTGCACCTTGACCAGGCCGATCTCGCCCGCCGGGCCGAAGTGTCGCTGCCAACAATCCAGCGCGTTGAAAACCCGAAGCTTGGGCCCGAGCGCTCGTCGTTGCGGGTCGTGCAGGCCATAAAGGGAGCGCTTGAAGCCGCAGGGGTTGAGTTCCTCGACACCGCGGACGGCAAGGGCGAGGGCGTGCGGCTGCGCTCCCCCAGATCGACAGGATCGGCGACGACATAGGCCTGCTCCCCGAGGCCGGATGGGGCAGGCGCTGTCGGGACTGAACCTCAGAAGGGTGACGGTTCAGACGCGCCTACGCCAGGATCACCATGGGCGAAGGGCAGATC
>NZ_NHSD01000012.1 GCF_016653255.1 Rhodobaculum claviforme | reverse complement strand
CACGAGCCCGGCGAACAGCCGCCCAAAACCGGCGTGGCTGCGCCGCAAGGTGCGGTCGAAGCCGACCAGGAGAACGCCCATCAGCTTGGGCCCAAGCAGCAATACCACAGCCAGCGCAAGTAGGCTGACCACCTCCGTCTCCTGAGCGACCACCGCGAGCATGTCGATGCCAAACGGGCCAATCGGCTGCGTCGTGACCTCCGCCACGGCCGAAATCCGCTCCCAGAAGTCGGAGCTGCTCGCCTCGATGATCGTCAGCGTGACGAACACCACCCATAGCGGGGCGGACAGGAAGCTCATGATCCCGACCAGCAGGTTGACCCGGCTCATCCAATGCAGCCGGCGGGCGAACAGCACGCGCAAGTGCTGCATGTTGCCCTGGCACCAACGCAGGTCGCGCTTGATGAAATCCGGCAGGGTCGGCGGCATCTCCTCGTAGCTGCCGCCCTCGACGGGCAGCACCCGGACCTCATAGCCGCCAGCGCGCATCAGCGCGGCTTCCACCTGATCGTGGCTCAGGATGTCGCCGCCCAGCGGCGGCGTGCCCGGCAACGGCTCCAGGTGGCAGAACTGCTTGAAGGCGTCGGTACGGATCACCGCGTTGTGGCCCCAGTAGGGGCAGGAACCGCCCTGCCACCAGGCCGCGCCCACGGTATGCACCAGCATGCCGTGGCGCATGCCGAACTGGAAAAGACGCGCGAACGCGCTCTCGGTCGGCATACCCACAGCCAGCGACTGCAGAATCCCAAGCCGCGGGTTGGCGTCCATGATCCGCACCAGCCGATCGACCGTGCGCCCGTGCATCGCACTGTCGGCGTCGAGCACGACCATGTAGTCGAAATCCTGACCGCGGGTCTCGACGAACGCCCACAGGTTGCCGGCCTTGTAGCCCTGGTTTTCCGTGCGGTGGCGGTAGTGCAGCCGCGCCGCACCGTCCGCGTCCGCGCACTGCCAGGCACGCAGGCGGCGCTGCTCGTCCGCGCGGATTTCGGGATCGGTGCTGTCGGACAGCAGGAACACCTCGTAACGACCGCCCACCCCAAGGCTATCCAAGGAGGCTAGAAGCTTTTGCAGATGGCGGAAGACGCGATCGGTGTCCTCGTTGAACACCGGCATGACGATCGCCACCCGGGCGCTTGAGCGTTTCACCCGGTTGCGATGAAACGGCGCCACCACGTCCAGATGGTTGCGGGCGGCCAACATAACGGCGGCGCCGATCACGGAATTCCAGAAGCCGATCACCACCATCGGAATCGACAGGCAGAAACACAGCAGCAGCAGCGATTCCACCGGCGCCAGACCGTCGCCGGCCAACAGCGCCGCCATCGTGGCGACCGCAGCCAGCCAGGTGCCCCCGCACAGCGTCGCGAACGCCGCCCGGCGCCAGCCGATTCGCTCGTGAGAGCTGGAGGGTTTCTCACAGCTGTCAGACGCAGTGTGAATGTCCTGACTGTGGAGGTGTTCCGGACGCCCGGCAGCTGTCCGGCCGAGGGACGCGGCGCCGGTGCCGTTGGGCAAGCTGCTGTCAGTTGAGACGCGCATCGATCGCTCAGCCATGCCTGTCCTTTCGCCGCGTTCGCGGACGGTTGTTCTAGCGGTGCATGCCGGCAGCTACGGTTCCCCCGATCCGCAGGTCCTAGCCGGACAGAAGATCAGCCTGGACCCACGACCTGCCAAGTCAGATCATCGACTTGACACCCTTTTATGCGAAATAGACCGCTGGCCACGCTTGGTCGCCGCCATGCAGATCGTATCCAAATCCACATAAGCTTACGGCTATCCACGGCGCGCGGATGACCTGAATATACTTATGGTCAGGGGCCGGCGGAAACGTTCTCCCCCCACACGCTCCGGAAGCTGCCTTACAGCGGCTCCGGGCCGGCCTCTCCGGCACGTCGATAGAAACAGCTGCGCGCCCCAGTGTGGCAAGCCGCGCCGGTCTGCCGAATCAACAGCAGTAGCGTGTCGCCGTCGCAGTCGACCCGGGCCTCGACCAGTTCCTGGATGTGCCCGCTGGTATCCCCCTTGCGCCACATCGCCTGCCGGGAGCGCGACCAGTAGGTCACCCGACCGCCCGTCAGGGTCGCGATCAAGGCCTCGCGGTTCATCCAGGCGAGCATCAACACCTCGCCGCTGTCGTGCTGCTGGGCAACGACGGGGACGAGGCCGTGGCTGTCGAACGCGACCGCGTCAGCGAAAGCGACCGCAGCCGTCTCGCTCAGCCGCAAAGCATCCACCTCATTGCTCATGTGCACGTTCATGATGACTTAACCCATCGACGGTGTAGTAGAGATCGGCTAGACGGGCGCCCGCTGAAACTTCCTGACGGGTAACCCCCACGTGAAGCGGTACCCCCCTTGGCGTGCGGACATCAGCCCTCATATCAGGGAGAGTCCCAAAATCCCACGCCTGCGTTTCGCAAGCGCTACGGAGGACGCCGAGCCAGGGGGTTGCCCTGGCGCGCCATCCCCGTCAAGCTGAGACGAGGCAGATACGTATAGCCGAGGAGCCATGAGCAAGTCCGGCGACGGCAACAACCAGCAGCAGACCCTCTACTGCTCCTTCTGCGGCAAGAGCCAGCATGAGGTGAAGAAGCTCATCGCCGGTCCGGCCGTTTTCGTCTGCAACGAGTGCGTCGAGCTCTGCGCGGAGATCATCCACGACGAGCAGAAGCAGAGCTTTACCCGCGGCGACGGCGGCCTGCCGACACCCCAGCAGATCAAGCAGGTCCTGGACGAGTACGTGATCGGCCAGGAGCATGCCAAGCGCGTGCTCTCGGTCGCGGTGCATAACCACTACAAGCGCCTGGAACACGTCGCAGGCGAGAACGACGTCGAGCTGTCGAAGTCCAACATCCTGCTGATCGGCCCCACCGGCAGCGGCAAGACCCTGCTGGCGCAGACGATGGCGCGCATCCTGGACGTGCCGTTTGCTATC
>NZ_NHSD01000011.1 GCF_016653255.1 Rhodobaculum claviforme | reverse complement strand
ATCCTGACCCACGGCAGCCGCCTGGCGGCGCTGCCGCGCACCACTCGCATTACCGACGCGCAGGAGGGGTAAGGCGATGTACGTGGCCGTTAAAGGCGGGGCGGAAGCGATCGCCAATTCCCTACAGTTGCTGGCCGAGACGCGGCGCGGCGACCGGACGGTCTCCGACCTGGGCGTCGACCAGATCCGCGAGCAGTTGGGTCTGGCCGTCGACCGGGTGATGGCGGAAGGCGCGCTCTACGACCGCGCGCTGGCCGCGCTCGCCCTGAAGCAGGCCTGCGGCGATGTGCAGGAGGCGGTGTTCTTGCTGCGCGCCTATCGCACCACGCTGCCGCGTTTCGGCTACGCCCGCGCGGTCGATACCCAGGCGATGGCGGTGCGCCGTCGGATCTCCGCGACGTACAAGGACGTGCCGGGTGGGCAGGTGCTCGGACCCAGCTTCGATTACACCCAGCGCCTGCTGGACTTCCAGTTGTTGGCCGATGGCCAGATTCCCCAGGCGCCGGAAGACGCGCAGGACCCGGTTGCCGAGGAGATGCCGGGCGTGCTGCAGCACCTCGACCGCGACGGCTTGATCGAGCCATCTCCGGCCGACGACGGTACGGAGAGCCCGGCCGATATCACCCGGGAACCGGTGACCTATCCCGCCGACCGTGACACCTGGCTGCAGATGCTGGCGCGTGGCGACGAGGGCTATCTGCTCTCGCTCGCTTATTCCACCCAGCGCGGTTACGGCAACGCACACCCTTTTGCCGGGGAGATCCGGCTGGGTGAGGTTGCGGTCGGTTTCATACCGGAAGAGCTCGGCTTCGAGATCGAGATCGCGGAGATCACCCTCACCGAGTGTCAGATGATCAACCAGTTCAAGGGGTCGGAAAGCAGCCCGCCGCAGTTCACGCGCGGTTACGGCCTGACCTTCGGCCATAACGAGCGCAAGGCGATGTCGATGTCGTTGGTCGACCGGGCGCTCAGGTCACAGGAACTCGGCGAGCAACTGGTCGCACCGGCGCAGGACCAGGAGTTCGTGCTCTCGCACAGCGACAACGTCGAGGCGTCCGGTTTCGTCCAGCACCTGAAGCTGCCGCACTACGTCGACTTCCAGTCGGAACTGGTGATGCTGCGGGAGCTGCGACGACGCTTTCACGACAAGCAGGCGACGCGGGAGGCGGCGGAATGACCGCGCATGCCGAAACCGCCACGACCGAACAGACGGTCGAAGGCTACAACTTCGCCTATCTCGATGAGCAGACCAAGCGGATGATCCGCCGTGCCCTGCTCAAAGCCGTCGCGATCCCGGGCTATCAGGTGCCGTTTGCCAGTCGGGAGATGCCGCTGCCTTACGGCTGGGGCACCGGCGGTATCCAGGTCACCGCCAGTATCCTGGGCGCGGACGATACGCTGAAGGTGATCGACCAGGGGGCGGACGACACCACGAACGCGGTCAACATCCGTTCCTTCTTCGCCCGCACGGCCGGGGTCGCGACCACCACCGCGACCACGGAGGCGAGCGTGATCCAGACCCGCCACCGGATTCCGGAAACGCCGCTGACCGACCAGCAGATCCTGGTCTACCAGGTGCCGATTCCGGAGCCGCTGCGTTGGCTGGAACCGCGCGAGCGGGAGACGCGCACGCTGCATGCGCTGGGCGAATACGGCCTGATGCAGGTTTCGCTCTACGAGGACATCGCCCAGCACGGGCGAATCGCGAAGACCTACAACTATCCGGTCCAGGTCGCGGATGGCTACATCATGGCGCCCAGCCCGATCCCCAAGTTCGACAACCCGAAGATGCACCGCAACCCGGCGCTGCAGCTGTTCGGCGCCGGGCGGGAGAAGCGCATCTATGCGGTGCCGCCCTACACGGAGGTGCGCAGCCTCGACTTCGACGACTACCCCTTCGATGTCGAGGATTGGAGCACGCCCTGTGCACTGTGCGGGGCCACCGACAGCTATCTCGACGAGATCGTGACCGACGATCAGGGGGGGCGGCGCTTCGTCTGCTCCGACAGCGACTATTGCGCACAGCGCCGCCAGGACGGCGCTTCGGGAGAGACGGCATGAGCGCGCACGACGCCTGCAACGCGGATGAGCCGATCCTGTCGGTGCACCATGTCGGTAAGCGTTTCGGGCGCGTGCAGGCGGTCGACGACGTCTCCTTCGACCTGTTTCCGGGCGAGGTGCTGGGCATCGTCGGCGAAAGCGGTTCCGGCAAGACGACCCTGGTGCGCACGATCGCCGGGCAGGAGACGCCGGACAGCGGTGCGGTGCTGTATCGCGACCGCTGGGGCGCGCTCGTGGATCTGCACGCCCTGCCGGAAGGCCGGCGGCGTCGGCTGCACCGCACCGACCTGGGGCTGGTGCAGCAGAACCCGCGCGACGGCCTGCGCATGGGCGTTTCGGCCGGCGCCAACGTGGGCGAGCGGTTGATGGCGCTCGGCCAGCGGCACTACGGCACGATCCGGCAGAGCGCGCACGACTGGCTTGCGCGGGTCGAGGTCGACACGGCGCGCCTGGACGATCCGCCGGCCAAGCTGTCGGGGGGTATGCAGCAGCGCCTGCAGATCGCCCGCAACCTGGTGTCGGAGCCGAGGTTGGTGTTCATGGACGAGCCGACCGGCGGTCTCGACGTGTCGGTCCAGGCGCGGCTGCTCGACCTGTTGCGCGGGCTGGTCGCCGAGTTGGGGCTGGCGGTCGTGCTGGTGACGCACGACCTCGGTGTGGCGCGCCTGCTGGCGCACCGGTTGATGGTGATGCAGCACGGGA
>NZ_NHSD01000010.1 GCF_016653255.1 Rhodobaculum claviforme | reverse complement strand
CCAAGAACAGACTGCCAAGAAAAATACCCATGATCGGGGTCATCAGGAAGAAGGACGCGGCCTGGTTCGCCGTCAAGACGCTCAGAAGGCGGAACCAGAGTGCTATCCCGAAAATCGACCCCAGAAACACGAGATAAAGCAGTTCCGGCAGCGCCCGGGCGATGGCCGTCCAGCCTGGTGGTGTCTCCAAAGCGAGCGACACAACCATCAGCACCAGCCCCGAGACCAGAAATTGGGGGCCGCAGATATCGAGGAAGTTGTGCGCGGTCACGATCCGCTTGACCAGCGTGTTGCCCAGCGCAAGCGCGGCCACGGCGACCAGGAGCACGATCGCCGCCGCTGCGTAGGACTCCGGGTCTAGGTGCTGGCTGCTGTGGCGATCCAGTACTGCGACGCCGACCCCGATCATCCCCATGACGACGGCGATCCCTTCGATCAGAGAAGCACGCTCCCGCAGGACCAGGAAGGCCGCCGGAATTGTCAGCAGCGGCAGCGAGGAGACGACGATGTTGACGACCGAGGTCGGGATGGCTGTCAGTGCCCAGTAAGCCGCGCCCAGGTAGACGGCCTGGGACAGCAGCCCGGCGATCAGGATCGTGCGCCGCGTTGCCGGAGAAGACTGACGCCAGAGCTGGATGGCGGCGGCGCCGCGCACTGCCAGCAGCAGTCCTCCAGAGACGCTCAAGCGGATCGCCGCCAGCATGATCGGGGGAATGTCGGGCAGGGCGAAGCGGGTCACCACGAAGGAGAGCGACCAGATCAGGGCGAACAGTGTGCCCCCGAGGGCCGCCCAGAGCCCGGTTGTGGTGGCCCTTGAGTACGTGTTGGGGAATGACCGCATGGAACGGGAAACCTCATCGGCTGCAAGCCGCGCGTGGAACGGCCCGGATGACAGCCGGTGAGGCTTCGAGGTGAGGGGCAGTACAAGCTTTCCGGCGCCAGCGTGACCCCGGCCATAAAGCGCGGCGGCTGCGTGTTCTGGGTTGTGCCGCGGTTATGGCCGGGCGGGTCGCCGAAGCGAAATTGATTTTCCTTATTCCGATCCGGCAGGACGCGTATGGATCGGTTGGGCCAGCGTGCTTATGCGTGGAAGTGCTGCATCACGGAATCGGCGATGCGGTCCTTGCCGACGACGCCGATGACATGGCGGGACTGTGCCTCTGTCCGGCCGTTCGGCATGACCAGGGCGTAGTGGCCATCCTGGTCGCTCATCCGCTGCAGGACGTCGTGCAGGATGTCGTCGCGCTCGGCCAGCACCCAGGCGCGGCTGGCCAGCTCGCCAAGGGTGGCGTCGGTCTGCACGCCCTCGCTGGAGCGCAGGACGCGGCTGACGCGGACCACCCCGACCGCTTCGTCACCGTCGGTGACCAGGATGAAGTGCTTGTCGGTGTCGAAGCCGAGCGTCTCCAGCGCGGTCTCCAACGTCATCTCCGCGGGCAGGACGGCGAAGGCATCGTCCATCACTTCGGCGGCGTGACGCACCAGGAACATGTTGGTGTGCCGCTGCTTGGGAATGTGCTTGCCGCGCCAGGCGAGCTTGATGGTGTAGATATTCTCCGGCGACAGCCACCGGCGCACGCCGATCGACAGGGCAACCGCGATCACCATCGGAACGATGATGTTGTAGTCGCGGGTCATCTCGAAAACCATGACGATCGCCGTCATCGCCGCGCCACTGGCGCCGCCGACCACGGCCGCCATGCCGACCATGGCGAATTCCACCGGGGAGGCATCGAATCCGGGCAGCCAGTTGAGCGCGATCGCCAGCGCCGCCCCCAGCGTCGTGCCCATGAACAGGGATGGCGAGAAGATTCCGCCGGAAGCGCCGGACCCGAGCGACAGCGTGGTCGCCGCCAGCTTGGCGACGAACAGGATCGCCATCAACTGGAAGGTCGCCAACTCGTTGTGCAGGACCGCGCTGATCGTGCCGTAGCCAGTGCCCTGGATGAAGTAGTGCCCGTAGCTCTGCGCCAGCAGGTACATCATCGTTCCGACGATCAGCATGCCGACGGCGTGGCGCAGATAGTGATTCTTGAAGTAGTGGTCGAATACGTCTTCAAGAGCGGAGAGCACGCGGATGAAGGCGAAGGACGCCAGCCCGCACAGCAGCCCTAGCAACGTGAAGCCGGCGAGATCGCTGAAATTGATGCCCTGGAAGGCCGCTTCCTGGGCGATTGGCACGATGAACGCGGGATCGATGCCGAAAAAGAGCCGCCCGATATAGGTCGCCGTGGCGGTTGCGATCACCACCGGCAGGAACGTCCGGCTGGAGACCTCCGGGAGCATCAGCTCGATCGCGAACATCACCCCGCCCAAGGGGGTGTTGAAGGTCGCCGCGATGCCGGCCCCGCCACCGGCGGCGATCAGGGTGATCCGCTGCCAAGTCGGCAGGCGCGTCAGTTGCCCCATCGTGGAGCCGAATGACGAGCCGATCTGGATGATCGGCCCTTCGCGCCCGACAGCGGCGCCGGAGCCGATCGACAGCGCCGAGGCGAGCGACTTCGCAATCGCAACGACCGGGCGGATCTGCCCCTCGCGGTGGTAGATCGCGTCCATCACCTCCGGGACACCATGGCCGCGTGCCTCCGGCGCGAAGGTCTGGGTCAGCCAGACCACGCCCAGACCGCCGATCACCGGAACCAGGATGACGAACGGCCCCCACGGGCCGAGCGGCATCAACGCTTCGGCGTCGTAGACCACATCCAGCTTACCGGCGAAGAAGAGGTTGTGCAGAACTGCGATCAACATTCGG
>NZ_NHSD01000009.1 GCF_016653255.1 Rhodobaculum claviforme | reverse complement strand
TCAAGGAAGGCGAGCCGACGCAACGCGACAAGATCGTCGAGGAGCAGCACTTCACGCAGCCGCCGCCGCGCTACTCCGAAGCGAGCCTGGTGCGCCGGCTCGCCTTCCTTGAGCGGCGGTAGGCGCTTGTCGTCCTCGGTGCCCGACCTGTCCGAACTCTCGCTCTCTTCGTCCCGGCTTTCCCGGTACAGGCGGTAGAAGCCGTCGAAAGTCACGGTCGAGCCGTTGGCGCGGAGCTGCGCCAAGTCGTAGTCGACCCGGATGGTCGCCTGCACCTGATCCAGGCGCGCGCTTTCCATCTGGCTGGCGACCGTACGCTTCCAGACCAGCTCGTAGAGCTTGTAAGCCTCGTCGTTGAGAACGCTGCGCACGTCTTCCGGGGTGCGGAACAGGTCGGTCGGGCGGATCGCCTCGTGCGCCTCCTGGGCGTTCTTCGCCTTGGTGGCATACTGCCGCGGCTTGTCGGGCAGGTAGTCGCTGCCGAAACGCCGGTTCACCAGATCGCGGGTCTGGGTCAGCGCCTCCTGCGAGATCTGGACGCCGTCGGTCCGCATGTAGGTGATCAGGCCGACGGCCTCGCCGTTCATCTCCACACCCTCGTACAGGCGTTGGGCGACCTGCATGGTGCGGCTGGCGCCGAAGCCGAGCTTGCGGGAAGCTTCCTGCTGCAGGGTGGAGGTGGTGAAGGGCGGTTGCGGATTGCGCTTGCTCTGCTTGCGCTCGACGCCGGCGACCTTGAAGTCGTTGGCGTTCTCCAGCTTCGCCTTGGCGGCCTCGGCGCTTTGCGCGTTGGGCAGGCCGAACTTGTCGAGCCGCTGGCCGTCCAAATGGGTCAGGCGGGCGGTGAACTGACCGCCCTGCTGGGCCGTCAGGTGGGCGTCGATCGTCCAGTATTCCTGCGGCCGGAAGGCCTCGATCTCGGCCTCGCGCTCGCAGATCAGGCGCAGCGCGACCGACTGTACGCGGCCGGCCGACTTGGAGCCCGGCAACTTCCGCCAGAGCACGGGAGACAGCGTGAAGCCAACCAGGTAGTCGAGCGCGCGGCGGGCGAGGTAGGCCTCGATCAGCTCGCGGTTCAGGTCGCGCGGCTGCTCGAAGGCTTCCTGAATGGCCGACTTGGTGATCGCGTTGAACGCTACCCGGCGGATCGCGAGGTTCTCGCCAAGCACACGCCGGCGGCGCAACTCCTCCAGGATGTGCCAGGAGATGGCTTCGCCTTCGCGGTCGGGGTCAGTCGCGAGATAGAGCGCGTCGGCGCCCTTGACCGCGCTGGCGATCTCCTTGATCCGCTTCTCGGCCTGGGAATCCACCTCCCAGTCCATCTCGAAGTCGGAGTCCGGACGCACCGAGCCGTCCTTGGACGGCAGGTCACGCACGTGCCCGTACGACGCCAGCACGTGGAAGTCGCGGCCTAGGTATTTGTTGATCGTCCGGGCCTTGGCCGGAGATTCGACGATGACGACGTTCATGCTTTAACCAGGCTGATCGGCCAGCCCGGTGACGCGGCCGGGGCCGGCCTTAGGACGCGTCCGCGATGTCGTCCTGGCGCCGGGCGACACGGTTGCCCGGATGCCGCTCGCAGCGTCCGGCGAGCTCCATTTCCAGGAGGACCAGCGTCACGATCGCTGGCGATAACTGGCATTGCCGGATCACTTCGTCAACCGCGACTGGGGTTGGATCGAGCAACTCCGCGATTTCCGACCGTGCGCGCGCCAGCTCAGACTCGGTGACCTCGCTTCCGGCCATCTCCCCCTCCGTGCGCATATCGGTCTCCCATCCCAGGGCGCCGAACAGATAGCCGCGGGCAGGCGACTCGTGCGGGTCGCTGCGTAGCAGCGGGCGCAGACCGTCCAGTACGTCGCGCGTGGATTCGACCAGCACCGCACCGTCGCGCAGCAGCCGGTTGCAGCCCTTGGCGCGCGGATCGAGCGGGCTCCCGGGGACCGCGAAGACTTCCCGCCCCTGCTCGCCGGCCAGACGCGCGGTGATCAGGGAGCCGCTCTTGAGCGCCGCCTCGACCACCACGACGCCGAGCGACAGGCCGGAGATCAGGCGGTTGCGGCGGGGGAAGTGGCGGGCTTGCGGTTCGGTGCCGACCGGCATCTCGGAGATCAGCACCCCCCGAGTGGCCAGTTCGTCGTAAAGCTGCGCGTGGTCCGGCGGATAGACGACGTCGACCCCGCCGGCCATGGCCGCACAGGTGCCGCCCGCCAGCGTACCGTCACCGAGCGCGCCCGTGTGTGCCGCGCCGTCGATTCCCCGGGCGAGGCCGGAGACCACCAGCAGCCCCTCGCTGGCCAGTTCGTGCGCCAGCGTTCGCGCCATCCGGCGACCGTTGGCGCTGGCGTTGCGCGCGCCGACGAGGGCGATCGCCGGCTGGTCCAGCAGAGCGGGGTGGCCACGGACGAACAACAACGGCGGGGCATCGTCCAGCGCGGCGAGCAGCGCGGGGTAGCCCGCGTGCCCGCACGCAAGCGCATGGCCGCCCAACTTCTCCAGCCGGTTCAGCTCCTTCTCCGCGACGGTGCGGGGACAGATTTTGATCGGTTTCTTGCGTCCGCCCCGCGTGGCCAGCTCGGGCAGGGCGTCGAGGGCGGTTGCGGGCGTTCCGAAGCGTCGAAGCAGGGCATGGAAGGTCACCGGCCCGACGTTCTCGCTGCGGATCAAGCGCAGCCAGTCGATCGTTTC
>NZ_NHSD01000008.1 GCF_016653255.1 Rhodobaculum claviforme | reverse complement strand
CATGGAAACGGCCTTGTACCGTGTCCTGGGTGTTCGTCTGAGCGCTTTGGCAAGTAGGTGTCGGCGGCCATGCTAAATCCGTTCGATCGCCAAGTTGACAGTTCTGCCTTTCCGATCGGGCGGATCGTGCCGAGAACATGTCTGTTGACAGCAGGTTGGGCGTACGGTTGGTCGGCATACTGATGTTGTACGAGGCAGGGTCGGATGCCGGCCGGTGTTGGGAATGCGCAGCTCGCCTATATTCTCTCGTGCGTGAGTTTTCTGAGGCTGCGGTCGCCTTAGGGTTTTTGCGCCGCGATCGTATGTATAGCTAGTCAGGTGTCCAAGCATACGATGAGCCGCGTACGTCTGTGCGTACGTGTCGGCGTACGGTGGGGGAACGACCACGTGACGACGAAGCAAACCGGGCGGATCCTATTGATCCTGCCGCGTGCGAAGGCCGCGCAGCTCGAGAACCAGCTGGATGAGATCGAACAGGCCTTGGGTCCGGCGGGATCGGTGATACGCGAGATTGCGGACGATCCCGACCGGATGGCGATGCGGATCGTCGAGCTGTCGAACGAGGTCGACCAGGTCGCGGTGGGCGGCGGCGATGGCACGCTGTCCAGTGTCGCGCCGGCCTTCATGCAGACCGGTCTGCCGATGGTGATCCTGCCGCTTGGCACCGCGAACGATCTCGCGCGTACGCTGGGCATCCCGCGTGACCTGATCGCGGCGGCAGAGCTCGCCCGGACCGGCCGGCTCGAGGACATCGACGTCGGGGAGGTCAACGGCCACACCTTCTATAACGCCGCCAGTATCGGCCTGAGCGTCGACGTCGCCGAACGCCTGGAGGCCGGTCCGAAGCGCTACGGGGTGTTCAGCTATCTGCTGACATTGCTGGATCTGACGCGGGCCCGGCGGAATTTCCGCGCCTACGTGACCTGTGACGGCGAGCTGGTGACGTTGAATTCGATCCAGCTCACGGTCGGCAACGGGGTGCGTCATGGCGGTGGGGTACGGGTGCACGCCGACGCCTCGATCGATGACGGACGGTTGGACCTCTACAGCCTGGAACCGCAGCCGCTGTGGCGCCTGCCGATCCTGTTCCCTGCGTTTATGCGTGGCACCCACAATGCTTGGCGCAGTGTGACGAACCTTCGGGCGCGTGAGTTCCACGTCGAGACGCCAGCCAAGCCCAAGCGGGTCAACGCCGACGGTGAGATCGTCAGTCGCACGCCCGCGACCTTCAAGCTGCACCGCAATGCGGTCTGGGTCCGTCTGCCGCCCTCGGTCGAGCCTTAGCGGCGCTGCGAGCCGGCGCGTGCTTGGGCGTTGACGCACGATCGGGACACAAGGCGCACGGCCTGGATCAGACGTGTGACGCTTTCTGGTATGCCTTGCAGTCCTGATGGGTCGCTCGTATCTATACGAATATGGACATCATTCGCATCATCTTCGCCATCCTACTCCCACCGTTGGGCGTGTTCCTCCAGGTTGGCCTGGGCGGTCAATTCTGGCTCAACATCCTGCTCACCCTGCTTGGCTATATCCCGGGCATCGTGCACGCCGTCTGGATTATCGCAAAGCGGTGACGGTGGCTGGTAACGCTGGCGTTCAGAAACCGCTTTCCCGGATCAGCACGGCGGCCGCACTGCGCCAGGCTCGGGCAATCAGGCTGCGTCCCGTGCCGTCGACCATGACGGTGCCGGGCACGACCTGCTCGGGCGCGGCTTGGTCTGCGCGTGGCGCCATCTCGACGCGGTAGACGGGCGTGTGCGGCACCAGACCGCTGCCGGCGATCTCGGCCGCGGCGTCACGGGTCTGTCGACGTTCGGTCTCGATCCCGCCGCCGTAGGTCGCGGCCAGATACGGGATTTCCAGTCGGCTGGCGTTGACCGTTTCGCGTGCGCCAACTCTGACATCGATCGGCGCGCGTGCTGGATCCTGAGGGTAGAAACGGCCTGCCGCGCCGGCCTCGAAGCGGGCGACGTCACGCGCCCGGACATAGCCGCGCAGGCGTGCCGGGCTCGTGCCGATGATCCGCCCCAGCGTCTGCTCGCGCGTGATCCACTGTCCGGTGGCCAGCTCCGGGGGCACGTCGCTCAACCTGCCTGCGATCGGTGCGCGCACCGAGAGCCGCGCTTGTTGTGCCCGCAGGCCGTCCAGCCGTGTCCGGTCGGCGGCCAACTCCTGTTCCAGCACGGTCAGGCGGCCCAGTGTCTCCGCGCTCGCCGCCTGACGTCGCAGCAGCTGTTCGGCCAGCGCGATGCGCTTTTGGGTCTGGCGCAGCGCGTGTTCCAGCTCCGGCGAGTCCAGGCGGTACAGCAGATCCCCCTGTTGAACCTGGGCGCTATCCCTGGCCGCGATGTCGACCAGACGCGCGGGCACGGGCGGGAACAGGGCAGTGTGCTGACCCGCCTGCAGCACGGCCGGCACGGGCACGCGACTTTGCCATGGCCAGGTGAGTAACAGGACCACGCCAGCCAGTGCGGCGAGCGTTGCGATGAGGTTGCGGTTCAGGCGCATGGCCCGCCTCCGTTGCCACCACTGCGCCAACTCCTGAGCGATCGGCCGGGCGATAAACCAACTCAGCTCGACCGCCATCAGGAACAGGCCCAGCACCTTGAAGAAGAAGTGGTAGACCA
>NZ_NHSD01000007.1 GCF_016653255.1 Rhodobaculum claviforme | reverse complement strand
ACCGTTGGCGACCGCGATCACCCGGCTGCCATCGGTGATGTAGTCGACCGAGCCGGTCACCGCGACGATCGCCTGGCTGGCCTGCGCCAGATCGCGCGCGGCATCCAGCGCCTCGGCCGAATCGATCGAGGAATCCACGCCCCGCGTCGCGCCGGCACTGGCCGCGTTGGCCAGCGCCACGATTTCCGACCCGTTGCCGCGGATCACGGTCGGCTGCTGCGCGGTCAGGCGCGCGGCCACCTCGTTGCGGTAGCGCGTCGCCCCCACCCCGACCGGGTCGAGCACCCAGGGCGTGCCGAGCTCGCTCGCCTTAGCAGCGGCCTGCTCCATCGAGTCCACCCAACCGGCGTCCAGCGTCCCGATGTTGATCACCAGCGCGTTCGCCGCCGCCACGACTTCGTCGATCTCCTCGCGCGCGTGCGCCATCACCGGCGAAGCGCCGACGGCGAGCAGGACGTTCGCGCTCAGGTCCATGGCGACGAGGTTGGTGATCGAATGCACAAGCGGGTTGCGCGTGCGCACCTCGGCCAGCGTGTCGCAAACGCGCGGCGTGGGCTCGCTCATCGGCTCTCGTGTCTCTCACTTGTCGGTTAACGCTTTTGCCAGGCGGCGGCGCAAACCATCGCACAGCAGCCGCCCGGGTCAAGCCACGCAGACGCGCGCTTGGTCCCTTGCACCCGGCCCGTTGCTCCCGGCCGGTCCGCCGGGCTATCACGCCCTGACGACCGCGTGAGCCAGGAGATCGTTCCCAGATGCCGCACCAGCCGACCGACACCGCCCGCACCACCGCGCGCATCCTGATGGAGATCGGCGCGGTGCTGTTCCGCCCGGACGACCCGTTCACCTTCACCAGCGGCCGCAAGTCGCCGGTCTACGTCGATTGCCGCAAGATCATCTCCTATCCGCGCGCACGGGCGAAGCTGATGGAGATGGCCGTCCAGCAGGTGTCGGACGCAGCGGGCTACGAAGCATTCGACGCCGTCGCGGGTGGCGAGACCGCCGGTATCCCGTTTTCCGCCTGGCTGGCCGAGCGGCTGGGCCTGCCGATGGTCTACGTCCGCAAGAAGCCGAAGGGATTCGGCCGCAACGCCCAGATCGAGGGCGACCTGGCCGAGGGCGCGCGCGTGCTGCTGATGGAGGATCTGGCGACCGATGGGGGGTCCAAGCTGAACTTCGTCGACGCGCTGGAAACCGCCGGGGCTGAGGTGCGTCACGCCTTCGTGGTCTTCCACTACGGTATCTTCCCCGAAGGCATCGCGCAGCTCGACAAACGCGGGGTGCAGCTACACGCGCTCGCCACTTGGTGGGACGCGCTCGCGGTCGCGGAAGAAGATGCCTACCTGGATGCGGCCGGGATCGCCGTCGTCGAGCAGTTCCTGCACGCCCCCAACGACTGGTCCGCTGCCCACGGCGGCAAGACCAGCGCGGATGTAACGTAAGGGGTAAGGCGCTACCAAACGCCTGACGTGCCCGGCCACCTGCGTTAGGCTGTCCCACGTGCTTACCACTCCGAAGCTCGCGAGGGCCCCGTCATACGCCGCCTGGTCTCGCTCACCCTGCGTTATCTCGCCCTAATCGGGCTGCTCACGCTCGCCGCCTGCGACACCGGCACGGGCGATGCCAACCAGCAGGCTGGCGGTCCTGACCAGCGTACGCTCACGATCGCGATCTCGCAGTTCCCCTCGACCTGGCATCCGATGCTCGATGCCATGCTGGCGAAAAGCTACCTGCACGGTCTGGCCCGCCGGCCGGTCGTTGCCTACGGCCCGGATTGGGAGCTTCAGTGCATGCTGTGCACCGAACTGCCCACGCTGGAAAACGGTCTGGCCGAACGCGAGGAGCTGCCGAACGGCGACACCGGGATCGCGGTCACCTACACGCTGAAAGAAGGTTTGAGCTGGGCCGACGGCGAGCCGGTGACCAGCGCCGACATCCGGTACGCCTGGCAGGTCGGCAAGCACCCCAAGACCGGCGTCGTCTCGCAGCAGATCTACGCGCGTATCCGCGATATCGAGATCGTCAATGACCGCACCTTCGTCGTGCACATCGACCGGGTCACTTACGACTACAACGCCACCGTCCCAACGCCCCTGCCCCGCCACATCGACCGCGCGGCGTTCGCGCAGGACCCGGCACAGTACCGCAACCAGAACGCCTTCGACCGCGACCCGACCGATCCCGGGCTCTACCTGGGACCGTACAGGATGGTCTCGGTCCAGCGCGGCGTGCGCGCGGTCTATGAACGCAACCCGCACTGGCCCGGCAAGAAACCGGAATTCGACCGGATCATCGTGCGCGCGATCCAGAACACCGCGGCGATGGAAGCCAACCTTCTGTCCGGCACGGTCGACATGATCGCGGGCGAAACCGGCATGTCGATCGACCAGGTGCTGGCGCTGGAGACGCGCCATCCCGAACGCCTCCAGTACAAGTACCAGGCGGGTCTGGTCTACGAGCACATCGAGTTCAATCTGGAGAACCCGATCGTCGGCGACCGGCGGGTGCGTCGCGCACTCGCCTATGGGGCCAACCGGCAGGCGATCTCCGAACAGCTGTTCGACGGCAAACAGCCGGTGGCCCTGCACAACG
>NZ_NHSD01000006.1 GCF_016653255.1 Rhodobaculum claviforme | reverse complement strand
TCAAGGGCCTACGCGAAGCGATGAACCTCGACGAGCCGGCGGCCCTTCGCTTCCTCAGTTGGCTCGGTGGCCTGCTAAGCGGCGATCTCGGGGTTTCCTACGTCAACGATCAACCGGTAGCGATGCTCATCTCGGGCCGGCTCGCGAACTCGCTTCAGCTCGCGGCGGTCACGGTCTTGGTCTCTGTCCCGGTTGCGCTGACGCTTGGCATCACAGCGGCGACGTATCGGGGCTCCCTCTACGACCGGATCGTCTCTGTTATATCGGTGAGCGTCGTCTCCGTGCCTGAGTTCCTGGTGGCGACCGCCTCGGTGCTGATCTTCGCGGTCTACCTCGGTTGGCTGCCAGCGCTCTCCTTCTCCCGCGAAGTCGACGGAATCCTCGATATCCTGCGCGTCTACGCGATGCCGGTGATCAGCCTCAGCTTCGTGGTTTCGGCGCAGATGATCCGGATGACCCGGGCCGCTGTGATCGACACGCTCAACACCTCCTATGCTGAAATGGCGCGCCTCAAGGGGGCTTCGCGACGACGCGTCGTGCTACATCACGCGCTCCCCAACGCCCTGGGACCGATCGCCAACGCCATCGCGCTGTCGGTGTCCTATCTGCTCGGCGGCGTGATCATCGTCGAGACGATCTTTAGCTATCCGGGCGTCGCGAAGCTGATGGTCGACGCGGTTTCGACCCGCGACCTGCCCCTCATCCAGGCATGCGCAATGCTCTTCTGCTTGGCGTACCTCACCCTCGTGACGCTCGCCGACATCATTGCCATCGTCTCCAACCCGAGGTTGCGGACATGATCGCGCGACGCCTGCCCATAACCCCCGCGCGCCTCGGCATCCGGTTCAACGCCGTCGGCATCACGGGGGCAACCATCGTCCTATTCTGGGGGCTCGTGGCCCTTCTGGCGCCGCTCCTGGCGCCCTATTCGGTGGGCGCCATCGTCGATCAGGACTTTTTTGGACCGGTTTCCTCACAATTCTGGATGGGCTCGGACTATCTGGGGCGCGACGTCCTTTCCCGCGTGCTCTACGGCGCACGCTTCACCGTCGGCATCTCCCTGGCGGCCACCACGCTGGCCTGCTTCATCGGCGTCACGCTCGGTATGATCGCAGCCGTGGCGGGCGGCTGGTTCGATACCGGGCTGTCACGCTTCCTAGATGCGCTCAACAGCATCCCGCACCTGATGTTCGGCCTTGTGGTCGTGGCCGCCATCGGCTCCTCGCTCCCCGTTCTGATCGGGACGCTGGCAGTGATCTACTCGCCGGGTGCCTACCGCTTCGCAAGGGCGCTCGCGGTGAATATCAACACGATGGATTTTGTAACGGTTGCCCGCGCGCGGGGCGAGAAAACGAGCTACCTGATCTGGTCCGAGATCCTGCCCAACATCGTCGGTCCGGTGCTGGCCGATTTCGGCTTGCGCTTCGTCTTCATCGTGCTGGTGCTCTCGGGGCTGTCCTTTCTCGGCCTGGGCGTCCAACCGCCCTATGCCGACTGGGGCGCGATCGTGAAAGAGAATATCGGTGGGCTCCCGTTCGGGGCCCCTGCGGTTATCTTTCCCTCCCTCGCGATCGCGAGCCTGACGATCTCGGTCAACATGTTGATCGACAACCTGCCGGTGAAGATCAGAGACCGGAGCGCCTAATGAGCAATCTAGTAGAAATCCGCGATCTGCATATCAAAGCCCGCACGGACGCCAATCGCGTCGTGGAGATCATCCAAGGGGTCGACATCGACATCGCCGAGGGCGAGATCGTCGCGTTGATCGGTGAGAGCGGCTCCGGCAAGACCACGATCGCCCTGTCGGTGATGGGCTACCAACGCGACGGTTGCTTCGTCTCCGAGGGCGAGGTGCGGCTCGACGGCCACGACGTCTATGCGATGGGCGAACGGGAACGCCAAGCACTGCGCGGTACCGAGGTCTCGTACGTGCCGCAGTCGGCCGCGGCTGCCTTCAACCCATCCCAGACCATCATGTCGCAGGTGATCGAGGTCTCGAACATCCACGGGCTGATGAGCCCGGACGAGGCCCGTGCCAAGGCGGTGGAGCTGTTCCGCGCCCTCACCCTGCCCGATCCCGACAATATCGGCGCACGCTACCCCCACCAGGTTTCGGGGGGCCAGTTGCAACGCCTGTCGGCGGCGATGGCGCTGATCGGCAACCCGCGCCTGGTGATCTTCGATGAGCCGACCACAGCCCTCGACGTCACGACACAGATCGAGGTGCTGCGGGCCTTCAAGTCGGTCATGACGCAGAGCCGGATGGCCGGCATCTATGTTTCCCACGACCTCGCCGTCGTCGCCCAGATCGCCGATCGTATCGTCGTCTTGAAGGACGGCGAGATACAGGAGACCGGGCGGACGCAACAGATCCTCGAATCGCCCACGCATGACTACACCAAGGCGCTGGTCGCCGCCGTGGCCCCGGTGCCTCACACCGAGGACCGCGCCGCGATGTCCGCCGCCCAACCGGTGCTCGAAGCCGACGGGCTGGTTGCGGGCTACGGCCGCCTACAGGCGCACGGGATGCCGGCGGTGGTCGCGCTTAAGGACGTATCACTCGAGCTCTGGCCTGGGCGCAAC
>NZ_NHSD01000005.1 GCF_016653255.1 Rhodobaculum claviforme | reverse complement strand
CTGCTGGTCGCCTTCACGCTGCTGCGGCCTGGCTACTGGATGGATCAGATGATCCCGCCCTACCGGACGGTCGACCCGACCCAGATCACCGAGCGCGCGGCCGAGGCGCCGGCCGGCGATTCCCTGCGCGTGGTGATCGAAGGCCTGACCATTGAAGGCGAAGAAGCGCGCAAGACCGTGCTCCTGCCACTGGGTCCGGCGGAGGGCAAGTCGGGTGTGCAGCGTCTGCAACACGCCGGTATCATGGTGCAGACGATGGGCGATCAGGTGCAGATCACCAATGTCGTCTTTAACTCGCCGGCGGAGAAGGCGGGCGTCGACTTCGGCTGGAAGGTGCGGGGTCTGCAGGTTCCCACCCAGCAGCCGCCAAAGGAACTGTTCTTCATTCCGGCGTTGGTGCTCCTGGGCGGCGTCTATCTGTTGCAGCGTCGGCGCAATCCCGGCCGTCCGGCGCCGAAGCCGCAACCCCAGGGCGCCGGCGCGGAATGACCGGCTAGGGGCGACCGATCCCCGATGACCGGTCAACGATAGAGGGTAACGGCATGTACAAAGACATCCTGGTTCCGGTCGACTTGGCCGAGGAAAACTCCTGGAAGGCCGCCGTGTCGCGGGCGGTCGAGCTGGCGCAGGCGTTCGGCAGCCGGCTGCACGTGCTCACCGTCGTGCCCGATTTCGGCGCCACGATGGTCGCGCAGTACTTCCCGCACGACTACGAACAGAAAATCGTCGAGGAGGCGCGCCAACGCCTGCATACATTCACCAGGGATCACGTGCCGGCCGGCGTCGAGGTGCAGCACCTGGTGGGGCACGGGCGCGTCTATGACGAGATCCTACGGATGGCCGAGGAAGCGGATTGCGATCTGATCTGCATGGCCTCGCACCGTCCCGAATTGCGCGATTATCTGCTGGGGCCGAACGCCGCACGCGTGGTTCGGCATTCGAAGCGCTCCGTCCTGGTGGTGCGCGACGCGCCGAACGGGTAGGCTGTTGGGATGGCGCTAGCGATTGGCAGCGCATCCGGGCGGCGGACGAAAGTAGGCGCAGGTGAACGTACAGGCGGAAACGAAGGCCGCGTCGGAAGGCGGCTTTGCGACAGTCGATTTGTCCCAGGTGGGTGACGCGGAGGTGGCCGCTCTGGGCGCTGCGGCGCGGCGGGTGCGTGAGATCGAGACGGACCTCGCGGTGCGCGGCGGCAACGTCGTGGCCCGTCTGTTGGCGGAGGCCGAGGCCTTTTACGAGTGGGACCATTATCCCGAGGGCGATGCCTATGACCCGTCCCGGGAAAGCCAATATTTCTACCATGCACATGCGGCCGAAGAGCGCTTTCCCGGTGAGCATGGGCATTTCCATACCTTTGTCCGTCCGGTCGGCCTGAGCGATCTGCTCCCAGGGGACGAGATGCCGCCGCCGACCGCACTCACCCACTTGGTCGCGGTGTCGATCGATACCTCCGGACGCGCCGTGCGGCTGTTCACCACCAACCGTTGGGTCACGGGTGAGCGTTGGTATCCTGCCGCGACGGCGGTGCGTCTGTTGGCCAACTTCGAGATGACGGGCGATAAGCCGGCGCCCGAGGTCAATGGTTGGCTGAGCGCGTTGTTGCGTCTCTACCGGGCGGATATCGCAGCCCTGTTGACCGCGCGTGACGCGGCCTTGGTGCAGGCCGGCGGCGGCGTTGTGAGCGAGGCGGCACTGGAGAACAGGGAGCTGGAGGTGACCAGCCAGTTGGAGATCGACGTTGCGGCCCGCATCCAGATAGTCGAGGCGGAGGCCACGCGCCGGGGCGTCTAAGTGCTCGTGCTTGTTTTGGGCCAGTAGGGCGGCTGCGCGCCCTCGTCGCTTGACAGGGTGACTGCGCTGGCTAGCTTGACGCCACGGTCGCGTAACGGGCCGGCAGTGTTAGTTGAGAAGGGCAGAGTTTTGACGCGTGTTGCCAAGGCCGCGCAGGCGGTGACGATCACACTCCCGGACGGCAACCAACTGGCGTTCGACCACGCACCGACCGGCCGCGAGATTGCGGAGCGGATCGGCAAGCGGTTGGCCAAGGACGCGCTCGTGGTCAAGGTGGACGGCGAGTTGCGCGACCTGGACCTGCCGGTCACGGGCGACGCGCGGGTCGAGATCGTCACCCCGAAGCACGAGGACGCGCGCCAGATCATCCGGCACGACGCCGCCCACGTGATGGCGGAGGCGGTGCAGGAGCTGTTTCCGGACGCGCAGGTCACCTTCGGCCCGGCGACCGAGACCGGTTTCTATTACGACTTCGCCCGCGCGCACCCCTTCTCGACCGACGATCTGGAGAAGATCGAACAGCGCATGCACGAGATCGTGGATGCGGACAAGCCGTTCGTGCGCGAGGTCTGGGACCGCGACGCGGCGGCGCACTTCTTTGACGAGAAGGGCGAGAAGTACAAGGCCCAGCACATCCGCGAGGGCATCCCGAAGGGCGAGCAGATCACGATCTACCGCCAGGGCGACGACTGGCTCGACCTTTGCCGTGGGCCGCACGCCCCGTCGACGGGACGGGTCGGTCATGCGTTCAAGCTGATGAAGGTCTCCGGCGCCTATTGGCGCGGCGACCCGAACAACGAGCAGCTGCAGCGGATCGCCGGCACGGCTTGGGAGAGTGAGAAACGGCTCAACGACTACCTGGCCATGCTGGAGGAGGCGGAGAAGCGCGACCACCGCCGGCTGGGCCGCGAACTCGACCTGTTCCACCTCCAGGAAGAAGCCGTCGGCAGTGTGTTCTGGCACCCCAAGGGCTGGACGCTCTACCGGCAGGTGGAAAAGTACGTCCGCCGGATGCAGGAGCGCGAAGGCTACCACGAGGTCAAGACGCCGCAGCTGATCGACCGGTCGTTGTGGGAGCGCTCGGGCCACTGGGAGAAGTTCCGCGAGGCGATGTTTACGGCGAAGAGCGAGGATGACCATACCCTCGCGATCAAGCCGATGAACTGCCCGGCGCACGTTCAGATCTTCAACAAGGGCGTTACCAGTTACCGTGATCTGCCCTACCGGA
>NZ_NHSD01000004.1 GCF_016653255.1 Rhodobaculum claviforme | reverse complement strand
ATTGAAGGGCGTCGGCCGCCTGAGCTGTACACAGTTCCTGACGGAGCGCGCGGCCGGCTCGGACCTCTATTGGAACATCGGCGGCTGGATCGACGGCTACGCCAGCGCCTATAACGCCTACGTGCCCGAGACCTACGATATCTCGCCCCATGCGCCGGGCACCGCTGCGGACACCTTCTCGGTCTTCCTGGCCAAACATTGCGAGCAGCACCCGCAGGATCCGATCGGCCTCGTACTGAAGAGCCTGCTGGAACGCCTGCACGCGATCCGTGTCACCGACCGCAGCGAGGTGACGACCGTCGCCGTCGACGGCAAGACCTATCAAGTCTACGCCTCCGTGCTGGCACACGTGCAGCAGGCGTTGATCCGCGACGGCTATTACGACGGAACGATGGACGGCAAGTTCGGACCCAAGTTGCAGGCCGCCCTTAGCAAGTTTCAGGCAGATTCCGGCATGCCGGCCAACGGCGCACCGACCGAGGCGACCATGGTCCGCATCCTGTTCGCCGACCTCTCGTCGGACTCTGCCACGCGCTGACCCTGTAGCTGGACACGCACCGCCGTCCGGCCCGGTAAGGACCGGACGGCGTGATGCGGCAGGGCGGCGTTACTCCGCGGCCTGCATCTGCGGGTAGGAGCCACGGGGCAACTGCTTGTCCGGGTCGTAGAACGGTACCCGGTGGACCGTGGCCTCGACGTCTCCTGCTTCGGCGGGCAGGTCGACGTACAGCTTCGTGCCGGCTTCCTTGTAGGCCTTCGGCACCATCGCGAGGGCGATGTTGCATTCCATCTTGGGCGAATAGAACGCGCTGGTGACGTAGCCGATGTCGGCCGCGTCGGACCCATCACGCACCGTCCAGAAGTCGGAGTTGTACCAGGTGATGCGTGGGCCGCCCATCACCAGGCCGACCAGCTTGCGCTCGACGCCATCCTGATAGATCCGGTGCAGGGCTTCCTTGCCGACATACCAATCCTCCTTCTCGGGATCGAACTGCCATTCCAGCGGCGCCTCAAAGGGGTTGGTCTCGATATCCATATCCTGGCCGAAGGACATGATGCCGGCCTCGATCCGCCGGATGTGGCCGGGCGCGATCACCCGCAGGTCGTGCGGCTCGCCGGCGCGCACCAGCGCGTCCCAGAAGCGGTCGGCGTCGGCGGTGGCGTTGCGCAGATAGATCTCGTAGCCGACTTCGCCGGAGAATCCGGTGCGCGAGATCACCACGTCCATGCCGTACATCTGCGTCTGCTTGAGCTCGTAGTACTTCATGCCGTCGAGCTCGTCGCCGAAGATGTCGCGCATCATCGCCTGCGCCTTCGGTCCCTGCACCTGGACCGGCGAGACGTCGATCTCCTTCAGCTCGACATCCATGTTCCAGCCCTGGTTCAACCCCTTGAACCACAGCAACAGGTCGGAATCGGAGATCGAGAACCAGTATTCATCCTCCGCCACGCGCAACAGCACCGGGTCGTTGATGATGCCGCCTTCCTCGTCGCACAGGATGACGTAGCGCGCCTTGTCGACCGGCATCTTCTTCTTCATGTCGCGGGTCACGACGCGGTTCACGAAGTCCTGCGCGTCCGGACCCTTCACCATGATCTGCCGTTCGACGGCGACGTTCCACAGCGTGACATGGTTGGTCAGGTAATAGTATTCGCCCATCAGCGCGTTCTGCTCCTCGGAGAAGTAGAGACGCGGATGGTACATGTGGTTATAGACCGTGACCGCCCGCACGCCGTGTTCGACCGACTTGTGCCAGAACGGCGATTTGCGCACGCGGGTGCCGATCAGCATGCGCACGTCCGCGTCACCGCTCTGGCGCAGGTTGACGGGGACGTTGCGGTCCTTCGTCTGGGGCATGGCGGCGCTCCTTCATAAGCGACTGGAGGGCTCGCGACATCCGGCCGCCGCCTGCGACCGGGTATCGTGTTCATGTCCCTACCGGTAACGCCGCCGCTGCAGGCTTCGATGGCTTTCGAGCGTTGGCCGATCGACGATTTGCGACGTGACTGCTGTCCACCCATGTGATGTTTGCGTGACTTGGCGTTCGCCAAGTTATGGGCGGTGTCGCAGTCGCTCCAACAGATGTCGTCATGTGTCGATACATGGGTGATGAAAGCTCGGGACGGTTGACCCGGGGGAGGGCCGTTTTCGTCCTACAGACGTTGCAGCAGGGTGGCCCGCGTCGGCTGGTCCAGCCAGTAGGCCCCATCGGCTTGCCGCGCCGATGCGGTGAAGCGTTCGCGAAGCCAGTCCTCCTGCGCTGAAACCGTAGGCTCGCGCGCGGGATCGACCCGGATCAGGCCGTTGCGGAACGCCTGGAAGCTCTCGTATTTCACGGGCGCAAGGTATTCCAGGCGGGCGACCAACTGCCAGTCGGTTCCCCCGTGGGCCTTGGTCAGCGCGTCGTCTGCGGCCGCGCGCACGGCCGTCTCGTCCTCCACCATGCGGGTCAAGTCGAACAGCGGGCCCTCGGCGATCGGTTCCACCGCCAGCAGTCGGCCCTCGGGTTTGAGCGCGCGGTGCGCCTCGCCCAGCGCGGTCTCCAGCTCGTCCACCGGCACGTGGTGCAGGGCATTGAAGTACAGCACGTCGTCCAATGTGCCGGTGGAC
>NZ_NHSD01000003.1:737-2513 GCF_016653255.1 Rhodobaculum claviforme | reverse complement strand
GCTGATGCTGTCCCAACTGTTGGCGGCGCGTGGCATCGACACCGTCGTCCTGGAACGACACAGCCGGGACTACGTCGAAAGCCGGATCCGCGCGGGCGTGCTGGAACATCAAAGCGCCGCGGCCTTGCGTGCGGCAGGCGTGGGGGCACGCATGGACGCCCAGGGCATGGCGCATTCCAGCATCGACCTCGCGTTCGCCGGCGCGCACCACCGGATCGACCTGGAAGGTCTGACCGGCAAGAAGATTATGGTCTACGGCCAACACGAGGTGGTGAAGGATCTGATCGCCCAACGCCTGGCCGATGGCGGCGATATCCGGTTCGAAGCCGAGGTGAACGCAATCGAAGGGTTGGACGGCGACCAACCAAAAGTCCGCTACACCCACAATGGCCAGCCCCACGAACTCGTGTGCGACTTCATCGCTGGCTGCGATGGCTACCACGGCGTCAGCCGGACCAGCGTTCCAAGCAACGCCCTTAAAGTATACGAGCACCGATATCCCTATGCCTGGCTGGGTGTGCTCGCTGAAGCGGCCCCGACCAGCGATGAACTGGTCTACGCCCGCCACGAAACCGGCTTCGCCCTCTACTCCATGCGCTCGCCGAGCGTGACACGGCTCTACTTCCAGTGCCGGCCGGATGAGGACCCAGAGGCCTGGTCGGATGCCGCGTTATGGGCGGAGTTGCACCGTCGGCTGGAGACCGGCGACGGCTGGACGATCAATGAAGGCCCGATCCTGCAGAAGAACGTCGCGCCGATGCGTTCCTTCGTCGTCGAACCGATGCGCTATCAACGCCTATTCCTGGCCGGCGACGCCGCCCACATCGTTCCCCCAACCGGCGCCAAGGGCATGAACCTCGCCCTCGCCGACGTGCAAGTGCTGGCCCCGGCACTTGTCCGCTGGTTCGAAGCCGGCGACCCGCGCGGCCTCGACAGCTATTCCGAAGTCTGTCTGAAGCGGGTCTGGCGGGTGCAGCGCTTCTCGGTCTGGATGACCCGCATGCTGCACGCCCAGCCGGATGCCGACGCCTTCGAGGAGCGTCTGCAGCAGGCCGAACTGGCCAGCGCAGCCGCCTGCGAGAGTGCCGCCCGGCACTTGGCGGAAAACTACGTCGGCCTGCCATTGGAGGCGCCGGCAACGTAACTTGGCGGACGTGCCTACGCAGGAAAACACGCAGCGGTGTTACAGAACGCTCTAGCGTCGGCCGGCCGTAGCGGATTCCGGGGTGGAGCCTGCGGGTTCCGCAAGCTGTACTTGGTTCCGGCCCGCGTTCTTGGCGGCATAGAGCGCTGCGTCGGCGCGCTCCAGGATAGCATCGGCCATCTCGTCCGCGGTCTCGGCCGTGGCCAAGCCGATCGAAATGGTGACGCTGAGAGGCGAACCATCCGGTAGCTCAATCGAGCTATCGGCGACCTGTGCGCACAAACGCTCGGCCACCTGAAAAGCGGCGGCGCTATTGGTTTCCGGCATCACCGCCACGAACTCCTCGCCCCCCAGGCGGGCGACCAGGTCGATCGAGCGCAGGTTGTCGTTCGCAACCTCGGCGAGCTTGACCAGAACGTCATCACCCACGCCGTGGCCGTGGGTATCGTTGACCACCTTGAAATTGTCGACGTCGAACAGCATCACCGAGACCGGCTTTTCGTTGTCGGCAATGCCCATCAGCTTGCGGTCCAGATGGGTCATCAAATAACGACGGTTGTACAGCCCGGTCAGGCTGTCGATAAACGCCATCGACATCGAGGCCTGAATCCGCTCGCGCAGACGGTCGTGGT
>NZ_NHSD01000003.1:0-727 GCF_016653255.1 Rhodobaculum claviforme | reverse complement strand
TCCGCACGCGTGCGAGCAACTCGCCGCGGTCGAGCGGTTTCACGAGATAGTCGGTCACGCCGAGGTCGAGCCCCTTGGCCAGCCGCGGCAGGTCCATATCCTCCAAGAGCAGCAGTAGCGGCAGGTGGCGCGTCTCCTCCTGCGAGCGGAACTGGGAACAGAGCCTCAGACCATCTTCTCCACCCAGGTCGATGCTGACGATCACCAGGTCGAACGTCTGGTCGCGCCCCAGTTCCAGGGCCTGCTCGCCGGTGTCGGTGCAGACGACCTCGTGCTCGGCCTCCGAGAGATATTCCTTCAAACGCTGGGTGGTGAAACGGCTCTTCTCCACCACCAGCACCTTGGCTGGCGCGTCCGCGACCTCGAACTCGCTCGCGATTGCCCCCAGGCGGCCAGAAGTCTCCTGGCGCACGCGCAACTCGTCCATCATCATCTTCAGACGAACCAGCGAGCGGACCCGGGCGAACAATGCGATATCGTTGACCGGCTTGGAGAGGAAGTCGTCAGCCCCGGATTCCAGCCCGCGCACCCTGTCCGCGACGTCCGACAGCGCGGTCACCATGACCACCGGGATATGCGACGTCTTGGGGTTGGCCTTCAATTCGCAACAGGTCTCGAACCCATCCAATCCCGGCATCATCACGTCCAGCAGAATGATGTCGGGATGGTTGGTCTCCGCAACCTCAAGCGCCTTGCGACCACTATCCGCCGTGACCACGTCGTAATA
>NZ_NHSD01000002.1 GCF_016653255.1 Rhodobaculum claviforme | reverse complement strand
GCGCAACCGGGTCCAGGTTCTGGTAACGGTCGGCGCGCATATAAAGGCCGATGGTGTAGGCGGTGATCGGCAGCTTGTAGACGTACTTCAGCTGCTCCTGCAGGTTCCGGGCGATCACCGTGGAAATGTTCGCCACCGCCGCGTCGACCGTACCGCGCTGCAGCGCCAGGTAGGTCTCCGAGGAGGGGATACGCACCGGCACCACCCCAATGCTCTCCAGGGCCGTCGAGGCTTCGTAGCCGACCACGCGAACCTTGCGGCCACGCAACTGCTCCAGCGAGGTGATCGGCTCCTTGGCGGACCATACGTATTGCGGCTCGATCACGCCGCCACCCAGGCTGAGCATCTCGATGTTATCCTGACGCAAGTGGTCACGCATCAGGTTGAACAACGGCGTGCCACGGCTAATACGGTCGCCGTTTTCATACAGTTCGCCAACCAGGCTGGGTAGGCCCAGCAGGCCAACCGCCTTGAACGAACGGCTGATGTAGGTCGAGGTGTGGAACATGTAGTCGATGCTGCGCGACCGCAGGCCAGCGATCTGCTCGTCGGCCTTCAGCAGCGTGGCGCTGTCGTAGAATTCGGCCTTGCCGGCATCGCCCATGCCTTCGTTCAACCGCTTGTTAAAGCCGTCGATGCCCCACATCAGCGCCGTGTAACTGGGCGGCATGTAGGTCACGCCGGTGTAGGTCGAGGCCGCGTTCGACAAGCACGGCAGGCCCATCGTGCCCGCGGCCAGACCGGCCGCGAGACCGTACTTCATCATGTCGCGTCGGCTATGCGTCGTCATATCAAACCTCCCTTGAACTGGTCTTCTTCTTGGCACGGCTCAGAGCAGTCCCGGCAACCAGAGGCTCAGGCCCGGGAACAGCACGAACACCAACAGAACCAAAAACTGGATCGCGACGAACGGCAGCGCAGAGGCGATCACCTGCTCCATCGAGAGTTCGGGCACGACCCCTTTCAGGGTGTAGAGATTCAGGCCAACCGGGGGCGTGACCACGGCAATCTCCAGGTTCATCACCAGCACGATGCCGAACCACAACGGGTCGTATCCCAGCGTGGTCACGATCGGCAGCAGGAACGGCGTGGTGACCACGATCAGCGAGAAACCGTCGATCACCGTCCCCAGCGCGATCAGCACGAGCATCACCAGCAGCATGACCAGCTCCGGCGGCAGCGCGACCGAGGTCGCCGTCGAAGCCAGCATTTGTGGAATCCGGATCAGGTTCAGGTAGTCGCCGAAAATCTTGGCACAGCCGATGATCAGCAGGATCGTCGCGCTGACCCGAAGGCTGTTCCACACGATCTCGATCAACTTCTCCAGCGTCAGCACGCGATAAACGACCCCGGCGATCGCTGCCGCACCGATGACGCCAAAGGAGGACGCCTCGGTGGGGGTCGCCAAACCCGAGTAGATGGTGCCCACCACCAGCACGACCAGGAACACCACATGCCAGATACGGCCAAGGCTGAGCAGCCGGGCGCGCCAATCCACCGTCTGTTCGACCGAGGGCGCTTCGTCCGGCCGCAACCGGCAGCGCAGGTAGATGTAGAAAGACAGCGCGAAGGCAATGGCGAGACCAGGAATCAGGCCGCCGATGAACAGCGACGAGACCGAGACGCCGCTCATCGCACTGTAGACGATGAACGGCACCGAGGGTGGGATCAGCATGGCGATCGCCCCGGCCGTAGCCACACTGCCGGCAGCCAAGTTCGCGGAGTACCCGCGTTTCATCATTTCCGGCACGGCCAGCTTGCCAACCGACGCCACGCCGGCGATCGACACGCCGCTGACCGCGCCGAACAGCGTGCAGGCCCCAACCGAGGAGATCGCCAGACCGCCGCGGATGCGGTTGAGCCATACCGAGGCCACATGAAAGATGTCGCGGCCGACCGGCGTCTCGGACAGCAGGAACCCCATCAAGATGAACAGCGGCAGGGCGATCATCTCGAAGCTGTTCAACTGGCCGAACACGGATGTCGGCGCCAGAAACAGCGCCATTTCGCCACGCGCCATGTACAGCCCGAGCAACCCGGCACCCCCCAGCGCCAGGAAAACCGGCGCGCCGAGCGCGATCAGACCGAGCAGGGTTCCAAGTGCAATGAGCGGTTCGATCATGGGGCCCAGGCGGGTCGCACGGTGCGGCCACCGACGCGACGCGCATCCAGGGGCCCAATCTGAACCAAGGCAGCGCTACTTGGCATGTTCCTCCCCTCCATCTGACCTATAATTGACTAGTGGGTCAGTTACGGGGTGTGTATAGCAATCCTGTAGCGAAGGCAAGGCACCGTTTCGAATCGGTACTGAAGGCACGATGACCCGACCCAAGGATCCGGACGAGAAACAGCGGGACCGCACGCGGACACGGGCGCGCATCGTGGAGGGCGCCCGCGCGGTGTTCGCGACCAGCGGCTTCAAGGGCGCGCGGATGGATGAAATCGCCGAACGCTCGGGCGTCGCGAAGGCATCCGTCTTCCACCACTTCGGCAGCAAGAACGCCCTGTTCGCGGAAGCGCTAGAAGCCGAAGTCCTGGCATTGCGACGCTACCAGCAGGACCTCGAC
>NZ_NHSD01000001.1 GCF_016653255.1 Rhodobaculum claviforme | reverse complement strand
CTCGAGACCCTCAGCGAATGGATGGATGTGAGCACCTTCCAGCGCGACAACGGCGCCATCGCCGTGATGGGCAAGATGAGCGACGGCTCCACGAAGATGATGGTCGATAGCCGCGAGGTGCAGTTCGACTTCTCCAAGGCGAGCGCGCTTGGGCCGGTCGCGACGTCAAGCGATGGGTTTCCCACGCTTTCATCCGCCCCGTCGCCGGCGGCTGCATCGGATCAGCTCGGTCCGAACACGGGCGGCAAGCTGGGTGCCCTGCTGGATGTCCGCGACAACATGCTGACCGACTTCCACCGCGACCTCGACCGCCTGACCCAGGTGGTGCGCGATCGGGTCAACGCGGCCCATAACCAAGGCACCTATCAGAACCAAGGCCAGGCGACTTTGACGGGCTCCGCCGACATCAGCTCGGACACCTTTTCCAGCCCGGCCACCGGCAGCCTGACCGTCAACTACACCAATGCCTCGAACGAGGTGATCGGGTCGGCGACCGTCTCGATCGCCGGCGACACCTCCGTGGCGGACGTCCAGGCATCTCTCGCCGGCACGCTCGCCAGCACGGTCAACGCCGACGGGCAATTGGAATTGAGCCTTCCAGGCGGCGCCCCCGCCGGCGCGACCGGCTTCACGCTCAACACCGGCGACGCCACGATCGCCTCGACGGAGCTTGGCGACACGCGCGGCTTCTCGCACTACTTCGGCCTGAACAACCTGTTCGAGACGCCGGATCTACCGCTCCTGCCCAGCGCTGGCGCGGGCGACATCACCGGCGCGGCCGGCGACATCCAGGTGCGCAGCGATATCAAGCAAGACTCGGCCAACCTGTCCTATGGGAGCGCCACCCAATATCCCAGCCCGGCCCCCGCGACCAACCCGCCCGCCGTCTACGCCGGCGACAACACGGTGGCCCAGGCGATGGCCGACTCGTTCGAGGACCGGAGCACGATCGCCGCAAGCGGCGGCAACCTGCGTAACGTCAACACGACGATGAGCGGCTACGCGGCCGATTTGCTGTCCTTCCAGGCGAGCGAAACGTCGCGCACCGATACCGCGCGCGACTTCCAACAGACGATGTACGACGAACTCAAGTTCCGGTCGGACTCGAAGAGCGGCGTCAACATCGATGAAGAGCTGTCGAACATGCTGGTGTTCGAACAGGCCTACAACGCTTCCGCCCGGGTCATTTCGACCGTCCAGCAAATGTTCGACACACTCGACCGGATGATGAACTAGGAACCCAGGCCATGACCTCCATCGGCAGCTACGCGCAGAACCAGTTCGTTCTCCGCAACAACCTGGACGCCCAGGAGCGGGTGCAGAATTACCGTATCCAGGCGGCCACCGGCTACAAGTCGCAGGGCTACGACGGCATTTCCGCCGACACCCGCCGGCTCGAAAGCCTGGAACAGCAGCACTCGGCCAACGCGGCCTTCACCAAGAACATCAAGCGCACGGAACTGCGTCTGCAGACGATGGAAACATCGATCGAAGGGCTGCAGGACATCGCCGAGAAATTCCAGACAACGCTGCTGAGCGCTGCCAACGGCGAAAACCTGAAAGCCCTCGATCTCGGCAAGATCGCTGGCGACTTCCGGGAGCAAGCGGTTGCCTTGATCAACGAGGAAGTGGAAGGACGCTTCCTGTTCTCTGGCACCGCGACCCAGACGCGGCCGGTCAGCACCGATCCCGGCGGCGCGGCGATCACCGGGATCGCCGCGCAGGAACTTTACTACCACGGCAATGCCGACACGCTCTCCGTACGCGCTGACGCCGGTGTGACGCTGGACTACGGGATCACCGCCGCGCCGGGAACCGACAACGGGATGGAAGAGCTCCTGACCGCTCTGACAACCGTGATCAACAACCCCTCCGATGTGAGCGAGGTCAACGCCGCCCTGGACGCGCTGACCGGAGAGGCCAACACCGCTGGCGGTGCCATCGCAAAGCTCTCCGATACGCGCGCGCAGATCGGCAGTTCAATCGACCTGATGGAAGGCATCCGTGTTCAGCAGGAAGGCAGCCAAGTCGACGTCGAGACCGGCATCTCGGACATCGAAGGCACCAATTTCAGCCGCACGATGACCCTGTTGGCCGAACAGCAAACCACCCTCGACACTTCTTACGCGGTGACGGCCCGGCTCGCACGGACGTCGCTGCTGAACTTCCTGTAGCCCCTAGCTTTCCTGACCGGAAAGGAACTCCTTGATGGCCCCATACGACACCCACGCCACCCTCGCACACGCCGACGCTTCCACCTGCACGGCCTCGCGGGAGGAACAGATGCACACCCGCTTCGGCACGCTCACCATCAAACCCGAGCACAAACTGGAGATGCCGAAAGGACCGTTCGGCTTCGCGGGCTACACACAGTTCGCCCTCGCCGACGTGCCGAACCAGGCAGCCAGTCAGTTCCGCATCCTGCAATCGCTGGAAGACGCGAGCGTCAGCTTCATCGTGCTGCCAATCGCCGCGGACAACGGCTGGATCGACGCCAAGGACTTCCAGGCGGCCTGCCAAAGCTACTGCTTCGATCCGAACACCAGCGGA